>JAOPYV010000007.1 GCA_025964435.1 Thermoleophilia bacterium
TGGCACCTCGATGTCGGCTCGTCGCATCCTGGGGCTGGAGTAGGTCCCAAGGGTTGGGCTGTTCGCCCATTAAAGCGGTACGCGAGCTGGGTTCAGAACGTCGTGAGACAGTTCGGTCCCTATCTGCTGTGGCCGTTGGAAAATTGACAGGAGTTGCCCCTAGTACGAGAGGACCGGGGTGAACAGACCTCTGGTGTACCAGTTGTTCTACCAAGAGCATCGCTGGATAGCTACGTCTGGATGGGATAACCGCTGAAAGCATCTAAGCGGGAAGCCCACCTGGAGATGAATTTTCCCTGAAGAGTCGTGGGAGACCACCACGTTGATAGGCTGCAAGTGTAATGAGAGCAATCTCTTCAGCTGAGCAGTACTAATCACTCGTTTGAGCTTGATTTGAATATCAAGGTGTTACAAACGGAATTGAACCAATATGCGGGTTTGAGGGTTCGACTTCGAGACTTCGGTCTCGGTCCCCTTGAAAGTTTCCGGTGATCGTAGCGCACGGGTCATACCTCTTCCCATTCCGAACAGAGAAGTCAAGCCGTGAAGCGCCGATGGTACTTGGTGGGCAACTGCCTGGGAGAGTAGGTCGTCGCCGGGATTTATTTCAGTGTGATGGGCCCCCCGCATTTCGATGCGGGGGGTCCATTGCCAATTCTGGACCAAAAACGCGCGGTCCAGTGCTTCGATTCCCGTGCAGCCTGCAACAGCGGTGCCGCGCGTCCCGATACGCGGGTGATGGCTGGGGAACGTCCCCGCATCACGGGACAGGGGAAATCATGAAGCGAAGCATCACCATCGTGGCAGCCGTCGTCGGCCTGCTCGCAGTCGTACCGGCATCCGCACTTGCGACCGGAGCGACTGCCACCGACACGCCTGCGACGACCACCACGACCACCGACACGGCCGCACCTCCGGTGACGACCACGACGACGACGGACACCGACGCGCCACCGGCTACGACGACCACGGCGACCGACACCACGACGGAGACCACTCCGGACGTCGGGACGACCGTGACCACGACCGACACCATCACGGACCTGCCGTCGATGGAAGTGCCGCTGATCCCGGAATCGACCGAGATTCCGATTGGCAGCGGGGCTGCGCCAGCTGGTGTGCCCTCCATCGGTTCGGGCGCATCGCTCCCGTTCACGGGAGTCGGCGATGTCGTCGGACCCATCACGCTCGCGCTCGTTGCGTTGCTGGGTGGCATCGTGGCCATGCGCTGGGCACAGATGCGCGAATCAGTCGCACGGGATGCAGCGAATCGTCGCAACCTGCTGGGTGCGCCGACCCCGGCAACGGGCTATGACCGAGCACTGCGTTCGTTCGAGATCGATGCGCGAGCCCGACGCGTCTTCAGCGCGCGCGTCGCCTGAGCGAACAGCACGGACGGAAGACATGTACGCGTGATGCCGCCGTGGCGCTCCCAACAGGGGATCGCCGTCGGCGGCATCCTGCGTTACGGAGCCCACGACGGTAGGCTGCGACCATGCGAATTCGCCTGCCCCACGCACTGCTGCTCGGATTCGTCACGCTCGTCGGCGTCGGGTGTGGGAGCGCGGCACGCGTCACGTATGTCGACCCGAACTCGGATGCCGCCTATGCCGGCCTTGGGGGAGCTTCCAGCTCCGCTCCGGTCGAGGAGTTCGGCGTGGATGCGCTGCATCGTTCCAAGGCCGTCATAGCGATCCGATCAGCGCTCGCCGCGGCTCGGACCCTGAAGGACACGGCGCCCGCCGCCGCCGCCGACGTGCTCGACGTTGCCGTTGACGTTGAGCTGCCACGCATCGAGGGGCGGCTTGCGGCGAGCAATCCAGCACTTCGCGTGCGGCTGCGCGACCAGCTGGAGGCACTGCGTGCGGCGACGGGGGGCGGCAGCGCGAGCTACTCGGTGCTGTCACAGCGCATCGCGGGTGGGTTGCTGGACCAGGTTACGGCTGCCGTGGTCCCGGTCGAAGCGCTCCAGGATCCCGGCTTTCGTGCATCGGTGCTCGTCGAGACGGTGAACGACGCGGGGATACGCTACGAGGAGGCGTATGCGGGCGGGGACGAGATCGAGCTCGAGCGCTCCTATCGGATGGCGTACGGCCTGCTGCTCGATGCGCGTACGCGCGGGCTCGATGCCGTGCCGCAGGAGCAACGCTCGAAGCTCCAGGGTGAGTTGACCCGCGTCGCCAACCGGTCGATGCCGGGCCCGACGCCACCGACTCGTTCGCGCGATGCCGATGACGTCCTGTCCGACCTGACCGACATCGCCGATCTCATTGCCGCCGCTGCGGGCATCGACGTGACGTGGCCGCCGCCCGCCGACGGTACGCCCGATCAGCTCCGGCAGGTCAAGCGCGCCGTTGCCGCGGCAGCGGAGGCGTGGGAGCGCGACGAGTCGACGAATGCCCGGTCGCGATTGACCAGCGCACAGCAGCTGGTGCAGGGCGGCGCCGGTGCTGGCGTGGCTGCGGTGGATCCGGACCTGTCGTCGGCGATCGAGCTCGCCATCACCGTGACGATTCCGGATGCGATGACGCAGCAGGCCGACGTGGCGGGCGCGGCCGCGGAGCTCGACGTGCAGCTCGACGATGCGATCGGCCTCGTCGAGACGGAGCTCGAGCAGCTGCGCGAGGCGGGCTGAACGATGCGGTACGAGCTCACGGCCGTTGCCTTTATCCAGAGCGTCGGCGGCGAGATCGGCGTGCTGCTCGCCGTCGACCGGGACGGGGAGCAGCTCTTCGACGGCGAGCCTGCATTGCTGATGCGTCATCGCCCCGGCGCCGACCATGGCGCCCTGCACCTGGAAGGGGCCGAGGTCGTCCCGGTCGAGCTCGTGGAGGAGCTGCGCGCCGGAGCTGCGGACCTCGCTGGGCTGGTCGAGGGAGCCCATGCACGGGATGGCATGTTCGATGGGGGCCGCCTCGTCGGCGGTGTGGTGGTCGTGGAGATTTCGAACGATTCGATGTGAGCTGCGCTTCGAGCGGGGTAGGGGCCAGATGTCGAACCATCGAAGGCAAGGGGTACCACCATGCGCGTTTCGCGCCTCGCCATGCTCATGCTCGTCCTGCTCGCCGCGCTGCTGCTTGCCGCGGGTTGCGGCGGTGACGACGACAACGGGGATTCCGGCTCCGACGGCGGATCCAATGGCGACGATTCCGGTATCACCACGCCGGCCCCGCTCGAGTCAGGTGGCGCCTTCCGCGTCTGCACCGATGTCCCGTACCCGCCCGCCGAGTACCTCGAGGGCACGACGTTCGTCGGGTACGAGATCGACATCATGAACGAGGTCGCCGATCGCCTGAACACCAATGCGGAGTACGAGAAGACGCTGTTCGATGCGATCATCCCGTCGCTCCAGGCGAAGAAGTGCGATGCCATCATCTCCTCGATGAACGTCACGCCGGAGCGGGAGAAGGAGGTCGCCTTCGTTCGCTACATGGAGATCGGCCAGTCGCTCATGGTCGCGACCGACAACGACGACGACATCGCGAACCTCGATGACCTGGCCGGCAAGACGGTGGCGGTCCAGGTTGGCACGACGCTCAAGGATGCGCTCGACGCCAAGAGCAAGGAGCTCGTCGCTGACGGGGAGGACGCGATCGAGGTGCAGTCATTCCCCGACGGCGGCTCGGCTGCGGCAGCGCTCAAGTCCGACCGCGTCGACGTCTTCTTCGCAGATTCGCCGGTGGTCGCGGACTACATCAACAAGGATGACTCCTTCAAGTTCGCAGGCGAGCCGATCGATCCGCTGCCCGTCGGCATCGCGCTGCGCACCGAGGACACCGAGCTGACGGAGGCCATCCAGGACGCCGTCGACGCGATGTACGAGGACGGCGGCATGGATGAGATCCTCGAGAAGTGGAAGGTCGCTGACTTCGGCCTGCCGGACGCGTGAACCCCCTCCTCGCAGCATTCGAGACGAGCTACTTCCTCGACCAGCTGCGCCCGGATTCCGCGCTGTGGAATGCGGTCGGCCTGACCGTCGGGATCAGCGTCGTGGCGCAACTGGCAGGAACGCTGCTCGGGCTCGTGCTCGCCACGTCCGCGATGAGTAGGCGCCGTATCCTGCGGACCCTCTCCGGGCTGTACGTCTGGATCTTCCGAGGGACCCCCGTCCTCCTGCAGATCGTCTTCTGGTACCTCGGATCCAACCTGCTGTTCGGCTTCGAGATCATCCCGCGTGACCTCGACCTGGGCATCGCCATCATCAGCGGCAACGTGCTGGCCGGCGTGATCGCGCTGAGCCTCAACGAGGCGGCCTACATGAGCGAGATCATTCGCGCCGGCGTGTTGGCGGTCGACGACGGACAGCTGGAGGCCGGGCTCGTCGTCGGCATGACGGAGGGCGAGGCGATGCGCCGTATCGTGCTGCCGCAGGCCGCGCGCCTGATCGTGCCGGGGCTCGGCAACGAGTTCAACAACATGCTCAAGACCTCCTCCCTCGTCAGCGTGATCGGGGTCACCGAGCTGTACCAGAATGGACAGGTGGCGCTCAGCCAGGGCTTCAAGTACGCGGAGGTCTTCGCCGCGGTGGCCTGCTGGTACCTCGCCCTCACGACGATCTGGCTGCTCATCCAGGTCCAGATCGAGCGCCGGCTCGGCCGCAGCGACCGCAAGGCCGGCGAGCGGTTCTTCGAGCGGCTCTTCGGTGTCGGCGGCGCACGAAGGACGTACTCATGAGCGGCATCCCGATCGTCGACGCACGAGATGTCGTCAAGCGCTTCGGCGAGCACGAGGTGCTGTCGGGCGTGTCGCTCGAGGTCGCGCCGAGCGAGACGGTCTGCATCATCGGACCGTCCGGATCCGGCAAGACGACCTTCCTGCGCTGCCTGAATCGCCTCGAGTCGATCGACGGCGGCACGATCGAGATCGCCGGTGAGCGGATCGGCACGCAGCTCGGCAGCGACGGACGGCAGCAACGGATCGGGAAGCAGGAGCTCGCTGCGCAGCGCGCGGAGATCGGCTTCGTCTTCCAGCGGTTCAACCTGTGGCCGCAGCTCTCGGTGCTCGAGAACATCACGCTCGGTCCGCGGAAGGTTCGCGGTAGATCGCGCGAGGACGCCGAGGCGCAGGCGCGTGAGCTGCTGCGCAAGGTCGGGCTCGAGGACAAGGCGCACGCCTATCCGAAGCTGTTGAGCGGTGGACAGCAGCAGCGCGTGGCGATCGCCCGCGCGCTCGCGATGCAGCCGCGACTGATGCTCTTCGACGAGCCGACGAGCGCGCTGGATCCCGAGACGATCGGTGAGGTGCTCGACGTGATGCGAACGCTCTCGAGCGAGGGCATGACGATGGTCGTCGTCACCCACGAGATGGGATTCGCTCGCCAGGTCGCCAATCGCGTCGTCGTGATGGACCGGGGTGCAGTCGTCGAGGTCGGGCCACCGGACCAGGTCTTCGGAGCGCCGCGCGAGGAGCGTACGCGCGAGTTCCTCTCCAAGGTACTGGCACACTAGGACGCTAGAAGAGGCTGATCCCGCGGCCAGGCACTGCGGCGCCGTTTGCGCCGTTCCAGCGCGCGATGTACGCCTTCGAGTCGAACTTGCGCCCCGTCGATGCCAGGGACATGAAGCGCACCTGGCCGAAGATCTCGCGCTCGTGCCACGGACGATCGTGGACGCCACCGATCGCCCATGCCACGCCGGTGACGCCGTTCGGGTCGCGTCCGTCGAGGCTCCATCGGTCGTTGAAGCGCAGGGCGAGCTCGAATGCGCCTGCCGCGTCGGGCCGCCACTCCAGCAGCTTCTTCGCCCAGTACATGCGCAGGTAGCCATGCATGGATCCGGTCTCGACCATCTGGTGCTGGGCGGCGTTCCAGAGCGGGTCATGGGTCGTTCCGGCCGCGAGGTCGTCCTCGTTCCAGAGCCACTCGCGCGGGTCTGCGGCATGGGTGGCGAGCGAGCGCCGTGCCCACTCCGGAGCTCCCTCGAGCTCGTGGGCATGCGGGTTCCAACGGACGAAGTTGTACGCGAGCTCGCGGCGCACGACGAACTCCTCGACGAAGGTATCGATGTCGACCGCGGGTGCCTCGGCCGCGCGGACCGTGGCCAGCACCTCGTGGGGAGCGACCTGGCCGAAGTGGACGAACGGGGAGATGTGGCTCGTGCCGTCGAGCTCGGGCCGGTTGCGCCGGGCGGCGTAGCCGTGCAGCTCCTCGTTGACGAATGCCTCGAGCCGAGCGCGCGCAGCGCGCGTGCCACTGGGCGCAGAGGTCAGGAGGCTCGCCCCGTCGGGCGTGCCTGCAGCGCGTGCGTGTGCGAGCAGGTCATCCAGCGCGGGGATCGCCGGTGCGAGGTGCACGCCCGCCAGCTGGAGCGCGGCCGCCGGCACCGGGTGTGCGGGTGCGGTGGGGCCATCGAGCCCATGGCCGAGCTCGCCGTCGAACTGCGCGAGCACCCGATGCAGCCGCGGGCGCAGCGTGCGCGCCGCGTACTCCTGGCGAGGGAAGCAGGCGCCGGGGACCACGACGTCGGCGTCGACGCTGATGAGCGGTGCGCTGATCGAATTGGCGACGTGCTCGCGGCCACGTCGCGCGCCGGCCATGACGTCGTCATCGGTGATGACGAGCGCGGGACGCAGTGCTCCATCGCGCGCGAGGAGCTCGACGATGGGGACGCCGTCCTGCTCGACGAACAGGACGTGTGCGCCGCGGGCGATGCAGTCATCGAAGGTCTCGGGGAGCGCGCGGAGCATGAACTCGACATGGCGCAGCTCGGTGCCGGCCGGGCCGGCGAATCGTCGGAACACGACGACGAGTGGGAGGTCCAGGGCGCGCGCCGCGGCGACCGCGCAGTCCAGCGCGAGGTTGTGGCTGCCGCGCTGCGCACGCGCCATCCAGTACACGACGCTGCGGCCGTCCGCCGCGTGGGTAGCTACGTCGTTCCAGGCCAGCAGCCGCTCGGGGGCACACGCATCCGCATCGATGCCGGCGAGCACGGCAACGGCACGCTGCTGCCGTGCATGCGTCCAGGGCGTGCACAGGGAAGTGGTCGTCTCGGGATCCATCACCGACAGGTTCGCACGGCCGCCGGATCTGGATGTGTTCGAGCGCTCCGAGCCCCTGATTCGGCCCTGTCCGGCAGTGGCCGCTTTCGGCATGCCCGTGGCCTACCGCGGCCCCCGTGGCCTCGGGAGCGATGTCGGGAGCGCTCGGCCAAGCGACAGCAGGATGAAGGCTCTGCGCCACGCAGCGTCCACATGACCTCGGGAGGGTCCCACATGTCCATCGCACAGATCTCCAACGTCCAGCATTCGCTCACCCTCAAGGCTCCGGAGTCCACCCTGAGCCGCACCGTCAAGCACGCAGCCATCGGTGGTGTCATCGGCGCAGCGCTGGGCGCCGGCCTGTCCTTCACCGCGCTGCCCTTCATCGGCGCTCTGTCGGCTCCAATCGCCGCAGCCATCGGTGGCGCCGCCGGTATCGTCGTCGGCTCGATCGTCGGACTGCTGCGCAGCCGCGGCCAGTCGGTCTCACAGGGTGTCGTGGGCGCCGGACAGCTGCCGTCCGCTCCGCCGCTGCCGGGCACGTCGGGCTCGGGCCTGCCGCCCCGACTGCCGCGCTAGCCGGCAACGCACGGAAATGACGCGAGGGCGGACCCCGGGAATCCGGTGGTCCGCCCTCGTCCTCGTCGTTACTGGTTGGTGCTCCGCCCTCGTCGTCACAGGGTGGTGATCAGCCGTGCGATGGATCAGGCGCGACGTGCCGAGGCGAAGTCGCTGGCACGGGCCGGCTCCTCGAGCAGGCGGGTCAGGATGTTCGACAGCAGGATGCGCAGCTGCGGCAGGCCCCGCTGCTGGGCAAGGCGCGCGCAGTCGACCGGGCGGAGAAGGATCCCGCGGCGGTAGAGCAGCGCGGTCATGCCGATCCGGACCGCGTTCACGTGGACGCAGATGCCGAGGCCGAGCAGCAGGATGCCCAAGGCCGCGGCGATCCAAGTCTCGAGGCCCGTGTAGGGAAGCGCGGCATCGCCGACGGCGCCACCGCCAGAAGCGATCGGCATCGGGGCGGTCGCTGTCGCTGCCGCAGCCGAGGGAACGACAGCCACGGCTGCCGGAGTGGCGATCGCTGCGGCGCGGGCCGGAACCTTGGCGATCGGCTTCTTCGAGATGGGCTTCTTGGCAACCGGCTTCTTGGCGATCGGCTTGGCGGCCAGGGGCTTGGTGACGACCTTGGGTGCAGTCACCGTCGGGGCGATGCCAACACCACGTGTCGGGGCGGGGATGTCCATGCCGTCGCCGCCACCGCCGCTGACGACGCGAGGCGTCGCCTCGGTCTTGATGCCACCGGAGGCGAGCGCCTGCCAGCTGCCGAAGCCGACCAGTGCGACACCGAACAGCACGACGAGGATGCGGCCCCAGCGCACGCGTGTCGCTTGGGCCGTGCCGCCACCCATCACGGGAGCTTGGGGCGCCATCGGGGTCAGCGTCGGGAAGTTGAAGCCAGCCGGAGCGGCGTACTGGGGGGCAGTGGGCTGAAAGGCGTTGGCAGTGTGCATGTCGCGCGTCCCGTCTCGGCGTCTGGGGTATGCATTCGATTCATCTTGGAATGGATTTTGCAGATCGTCAACAAGCAAT
The DNA here is from genome assembly GCA_025964435.1 of Thermoleophilia bacterium. GTDB lineage: Bacteria > Actinomycetota > Thermoleophilia > Gaiellales > SKUG01 > JAGQUL01. The sequence goes on from JAOPYV010000007.1 coordinate 8,566, forward strand.
CTGAATATTCGCGAATGTATCGAACGTACGTTCGGTTCTTGTCGGGGATGGGTATCGAACGTGTGTTCGGTTGGATTGGTGCCGCGGGTGGCGGCAAGAGGAGCTCAGATGGAACTCGTACTCAAGGTGGTCCTCGTCGGCTACGTCATGTATTCCGTGCTCGGTGCGCCCTTGGTGGCTGCGCGGCGCGACCAGGTTTCCGGGCGGCGGATCGCGCGCTGACGCGGCGACACGTTCGGGTGGGACGGGGGCGAGGAGGCGGTCGCGCTGCGCGGGCTGCATCCTCGCCCCCGCAGTTCTTCGCGGGTCACGGTGGCCGTTCTTGGTGCTGCCAAGATGAGAGCTACGTGCAGGTGTTTTCGTCCAAGCGGCCACAGCTTGGCCGCATTCGTGAAACACCGAGCTTGGCCGAACCCGATAGTCAGGTACATAGCGTGTGGCTATCGCCGCCGGGCTTGTCCCCCCTTTCACGCAGCTGGAGTTCCGTCCCCCCTGAAACCCAGCTGCGTTGCCCGGCAGCGTGTCGTCCCCCCGAAGCCATGCGTACCTGGTCGATACGAGCATCGTGTCCCCCGTCCCCCCTTGGGATGCGGCGCTCCGACCAACGAAAGGCCCCGGCTGTCCCGCCGGGGCCTTTTCGAATTCTGGTTCGTACGCGGGGATTTCATCGACGGCCGGCCGGCCACTGGCCGCTTTCGTGAAACAAGTCCGGGCGCTGTCGCGATAGAGAGGTACATAGCAAGCAACATGCCGCCCCCGGGCGACGTGTCCCCCCTCGTCAGAGCCGATCGCGTTGTCCCCCGTCGATTGGTTTTCGCCCAGGATCCGGCTGCTGCTTGCGCGCTGCGTCACATCGCTTCCTGAACCACGTTCCCCTCGTCCCGTTTTGGAAGCGGACAGCAGCATTCGAAGCGCCCCGGTCGTCCCCCCGGGGCGCTTCTGTCTTCCTACGCGGCCGATCCGGGCCAAGGCAGGCCGGTACGCATTGAGGACGACGGGGGTCAGGCGTAGCGTTGCGACCCTCACGCCTCGGGCGTGGGGGACACGCAACGAAGCGGCAACGCAGGGGATATCGCCATGCTCAACGCAACGGGCAAGATCATCATCATCATGCCGGAGCCGCGAAATGGCGGGAGTCGCCATCTTCCGCCGGTCGCCCACGCACCCCACGGAAACCATGGGTCCACGCGCCACGCGCCTCAGCCCGGATCGGTGGATCCCGTCCAGCAGCAGCAGCTGGCAGAGCATCACATCGCCGACGTGCGCCGCTTCTTCTCCGGCATCGGCGTCACGGAACGCGAAGGAAACGCATCGAACGTGCCCGTCGTGTTCGACCCGTCCTTCGAGAACGCGGCGTACGTGCGCCAGATCGATACGCGCACGAACCAGATGGTCGGCGAGTCCCTCCAGATCGGTGTCGACCCCGAGAGTGGGGAGAGCTATGCCAAGGCGAAGGACGTCATGGCGCACGAATGGACGCATCGCATCACCAACGCGCTCGTGCCCGGGCTGCTCACTGGCGCCCACTTCGGCTCTGACATGGCGATCGGCGAGTCGCTCGCCGACACGCTCGCCGCGGCGTACGACACTGACGACTGGGACATCGGCGAGGACATCGGCACGCCCGTTCGCAACATGGCTGATCCAGGTCGCTACGGTGATCCGGCCCACATGACCGACCTCAAGAAGATCTACGAATCCGGTGACGAGCGGGTCCAGGTCGTCCGCCGTCCCGACGGCCAGCATGCCTTCCGCGTCGAGGGGCACCTGCTCGCCGGCATCCCGAACAAGGCTGCATCACTCATCGGCGATGCGATCGGGCGCGACAAGATGGCCCAGATCTACCTCGACACCGCGCGCAACAACCTGCAGCCTTGTCGGGGGCTCGACGGCTATGCCGCGGGCGTCATGATGTCGGCGCGCGACCTCTTCGGACCGCAGAGCCGCGAGTTCCAGGCGACGACGCAGGCGTTCGACGCCGTCGGCCTCCTCGACCAGGTCAAGGCGCAGCGGGAGCCGTCGCGCCGCTGACCTTCGTGCGCTCCGCGCGTGATCCCAGCCAGACGCCGAGCAGCACGACGAGCATCGCGCCGAAGGTCTCCGGGCCGACGCGCTCCTCGAGCAGCATCCAGCCGTAGCCCACGGCGAGCGGTGGCAGCAGGTACGTGACCATCGTCGCGCGCGCCGCGCCGACCCGGTTCAGCAGCTCGTAGTAGCCGAGGAAGCCCAGGAACGTCCCGAGGAAGCCGAGCGCGAAGAGCGAGCCCATCGCCTCGGCGCTCGGCAGCGCATCGGGCAGCACGCGCGCTGCGGGAATCACGAAGAGCAGGGCGGCGATCGTGACGCTCCATGCGGCGTTCTCGACGCTCGGCAGGCCACCGAGCCGTTCCCGGACGAGGATCGCGCCGGCGGCGTACATCAACCCTGCGCACGCGACCGTGAGGATGCCGATCACCTCGGCCGAACCTCCGAGCGCGCCGCGCGCAGCTGCCAGCAGCACGACTCCCGCAAAGCCGACGGCGACGCCGAGCAGGCGTCGCGGCCCCGTCGGGTGCTCGCGGTCGAAGCGGATCGCGAGCAGCGCTGCCCAGAGCGGCACGCTCGCGTTCACGATGCCGGCAAGACCGGAGTCGATGTGCTGCTCGCCGAGCGCGACGAACCAGAGCGGCAGGCCGGTCAGCAGGCCCAGCGCAAGCAGCGACCACGGGCGGCTGCGCACCGCGCTGACGGACTCGGCGACGATGCGCTCGCCCCGGCGGCGACGCAAAAACCATGCGGTGAGCCAGAGCGGGATCGCGCCGATGATGCAGCGCAGCTCCATCACCAGCATCGGGTCGAGCTCGTCCACGGCGACCTTGATGAACATGAACGAGCTGCTCCAGCAGATCGCCGTCGCGATGAGGAGGAATATGTCGGGTCGACGCATGGTCGACAGGCTAGCTCGCCCGAGTGCGTCGTGCCGGTGCGTCAGCATTGGTACATGGATGAACGCATGATTCGCGATGCCCACGGCGCACCCGACCTCGCGGAGCTCGTCCTCGCGGACGCGCGCGTGCGCGGGAAGCGTGCGCAGGGCGGCACCGCGAGCGGCACTGCGAGCGGCACCGCATGGGCGCCCGCGTCCGTGCCCACGTCGACCGGGCACGACCCGCGCAGCATCCTCATCCTCGCCATCGTGGTTGCGACGCTCGCGATGGTGATCGCGTGGACCGCATCCTTCGGGGGCGACGATGGTGGCCCGCTGGAGGCGACAGGCTCCACGCCGAAGCAGGACGTCGCTCCAGCAGGAGCCGGCGCGACGCTGCCGGCCACGCCAGCCGCCGATGCAGCGCCTGCGCCGATCGTGGGCATCGACCTGCAGGTCGGGCGCGTCACGACGTCGGTATCGGCGGGGCAGGCCACCGTCCGCGTCGGCGTGCGCAACGCGGGCACGCTGCCGCACGCCGGCGGCACCGGCGCGCAGCTGCTGGTGCTCCTCGACGGTGCGCGCGTCGGCGCTTCCGGGATCGGCGCGATCGCCGCCAATGGCGCGGCAACGGTCGTCGACGTCCCGCTCTACTCGTGCAGCTCCGGCGCGCACTCGCTCGTCGTCGTCGCCGACGTCGCCGGGGTCGTGCGCGAGGCCGACGAGCGCAACAACGCGCAGGCGCTGCCCACGTCCTTCAGCTGTTGATCCGCGGGTCGAGGCGCGCAGCCAGTGCGTCGGCGGCCATCGTCGCGATCACGATCGACACCGCGCCGAGCACGATGATGTCCAAGGTCACCACGACGTCGCGTGCCTGCAGGCTGTCGACGAGCAGGCGACCGAGCCCGGGCAGCGAGAAGACCGTCTCGACCACCAGCGTGCCGCCGACCAGCGTGCCGATCTCGAGCGCCACGAGCGTGACGAGCGGCGCGAGCGAGATGCGCAGCGCATGGCCGATCCGCAGCTGTCGCTCGGGCAGGCCCTGGCCGCGCGCTGCGACGACCATGTCGCTCTCGAGCGCATCGACGAGGTCCGAGCGCAGGAAGCGCATCCATGCGGCGACCTGCACCATCGCCAGCACGAGCACCGGGAGCGCGAAGCGCTGGATGAGCTCCAGCAGTCCCGGCTCGCGCGGCATGCCGCCGACATAGACGATCGTCACGCCGAACAGGTCCTTCGCCTGCACCGCGAGCCACTGCAGCGCGAGGGCCAGCAGGAAGGATGGCAGCGCGCCCATCGCCACCATCAGCCCGGTCACGACCCGGTCGCCGCGCTGGTTACGGCGCGCCGATGCCCACAGCGCGAGCAGCACCGACGTGGCCAGCGCCACGAGCATCGATGCGCCACCGAGTGCCAGCGTCACGGGCAGCCGATCCACGATCATGCTGCCGGCGTCCTCGTTGGTGCGGATGCTGGTGCCGAGGTCGCCCCGCAGCGCGTCGCCGAGCCAGTCGAGGTACTGCTCCGGCCATGGGCGGTCCCAGCCGTATTCGGCTGCGAGCTGCTTCGTGTCGATGCCGTCGGATTCCTGGGCGATCGTCGCGAGCGGATCGGGCCCGACCATGACCAGCAGGAAGACGACCGCGCTGGCGGCCAGCAGCGTCGTCGCGGCGCGGACCAGCCGACGGATCACGTGATGGAGGCGTGCGCTCATTCGGCGAGCCACCACTCGTCGATGTTCCAGTAGTGGCGGCCCATCGCATTGGGCTTGACCCCGCGCAGCCGATGGTTCCAGGCCAGCGTGTCGGGCTGCTGGTAGAGCGGCAGCGCCGGCATGTCGGTGGCCAGCACCTCGGCGAGGTCGCGGGTCAGCGTCGCACGCCGCTCGACGTCGAGCTCGCGGTCTGCGGCGGCGAGCATCCGGTCGACGTCGCGTCGGCAGTACTTGAAGTTGTTCTTGCCCGTCCAGTCGGGCGCCCGGGCGATCTCGGAGCAGGAGAAGAGCTTGGCCTGCGACGGATCGACGCCCTGCGTGAAGGCGTACAGCGCGAGGTCGAACTCGCCCCGGCTCACGACGGCACCGAAGAACACCTCCGGCTTGACCATGAGGATCTCGGTGACGAACCCGGCCTCGGTGAGCTGCGCGGCGATCAGCTGCACCGTCTTGAGCCGGAGCGGGTTGCCGGTCGTCGTCGTCAGCAGCACCTTGGCCAGCCGGCCATCGCCGAAGCGCCAGCGGCTCTGGGCGTCGCGGGTCCAGCCCGCTTCGGCCATGCGTCGATCGACCTGCGTGATGTCGCGCCGGTAGCTGGTAAAGGTCGGGTGGTAGTACGGCACCTGGTACGGCAGCAGCGTCGAATCCAGGCGCGGGACCTGGCCGCGCAGCACGACGTCGACCAGCGCATCGCGATCGATCGCGTAGGCCGCTGCCCGCCGCACGCGGACATCGTTGAAGGGGAAGCGCCCGGTGTTGAAGGTCAGGTTCTCCCAGCCGGCTCCGGGGCGGACGTCGAAGCTCGCGGTGGGAATTGCATCGAGCTCCGCCGGCAGGTTGGTGTCGGGGGAGAGGCCGATCATGTCGGCGTCCTCCATCCGCAGGTCGAGCTTCATCGTGCTCGCGTCCGGGGCGAAACGGGTGACGAGTCGATCGATGTACGGCTTGCCCTCGGGCCCCGCGCGCCACCAGCGAGGATTGCGCTCGAGCGTGATCCGGTCGCCGCGCTCCCAGCCGGCGAAGATGAAGGGCCCGCTCGAGACGGTGATGCGGTTGTTCCAGACGGTGTTGAAGTCCGCCTTGGCCAGCGCATGCTTGGGGAGCGGCGCCGTGTTGAGCAGGTTCACGAGGTACGGCGCGTGGTGTTCGCGCAGCACGATGCGCACGGCATGGGGCGTTGCACACTCGACCTGCTCGACCAGCTGCCAGCCGATCCGCGAGCCGATCTTCCAGCGGGGATCCATCACGGTCTTCCACGTGAACTGCAGGTCGGCGCAGGTGATCGCCACGCCATCGCTCCATGTCGCCCGCTCGTCGATGGCGAAGCTGATGTCCATGCCGCCGTCGGGCAGCTCGCGCACGCCGCCGTTGGCCAGCGTCGGCACGGTGGTGGCGAGCAGGGGCTTCCAGGCGCCGCGGTCATCGAGCACGACCCACGTGCTCTTGAGCGGGGTCGTCAGCACGTCGGTGATCGACATGCCGCCGCTGCCGAGGTACCAGTTGAGCACCGGCGGCTCCTGCGCCGTCTCCATCCATGCCGTGCCGCCACGGCGTGGGCGGTCGTCCACGGCTGCGTCGGCGCCGTCGACGGTCGAGCCGCAGCCGGTCAACAGCAGCATGGACAGCACGATGAGCAGCGCTGCGGCCAGCAGTCGATGCGACGGGCGATGCGATGGATGGGGGACGAGGGTGTGCACTGCCCAGTTGTCGCCTCCCAACTGCCGCGCGAGCTCGCGTATGGGCGCGTGGAAGGGGCCTGCGTGCGGCCGTGTTCGGGGAGCGAACCACCAGGAGCGGCCAGCGGGTGGGCAACGGGACCGGAAATGCCTGCACGCTGGGTGGCCGCCCGGGGCCGACCGCGCAGGCGGAGCAGGCACGCGGGCATGCCCGGTGAGACGGGCAACAGGCAGGGAGCGGGAGGATCGATCCCATGACTGCACCCATCGCCCCGAATTCCCCTGCATCCCTTCCGGCCGCACCGCTCGCCGCCGTGTCGAACCAGCTGATCGCCCGGATCGGCGTGCAGGCGGACCTGACCGACGAAGCGCTCCTGCCGCGTGGCCCGCAGCGCAAGCAGGCGGTCTACGACGACCTCGTCAAGACCGCAGCCGCGAGCCAGCAGCCCGCGATGATGAAGCTGGAGGAGCTGCGGAGGTCCGGTGCCGTGACGGCAGTGGAATCGATGTTCCTGCCGAATGCGCTGGTCGTGACGAGCGCCCCCGGCAAGGAGCAGGCCGTCGCCGACGCGCTCCGCGGCGTGGCGAACATCACCGAGGTCGCCGAGAACAAGAAGTGGAGCATCCCCGGCGCGCCCGACGGTCCGGCGGGTTCCTGGGACGCCGTCACCGGCGGCACCAGCCTCGCGCCCGTCAACGTGGCCTGGGGCGTGGAGAAGATCGGCGCCCCGGCAGCATGGGCGCGCCACATCGACGGCACCGGAGTGACGATCGGCATCGTCGACACCGGCCTCGACGCAGCTCACCCGGCGATCAAGGGCCACTACCGCGGCACCGCTGCCGACGGGAGCCAGACGCACGACTACAACTGGTTCGACCCCTTCAACAACCGCGCCGTACCGTTCGATGACGGCGGCCACGGCACGCACGTCGGCGGTACGTCTGCAGGCGGCGTCGAGGGTCAGGCGATCGGCGTCGCACCCGGCGCGAAGCTCATCGCAGCCAAGGCGATCGAAGGCGCGGGCAACAACACCTCCGTCGCCACGATGCGAGCGCTGCAGTGGATGCTCGCGCCGACCAGGACCGACGGGACGTCGCCGGATCCGACGCGTGGCGCCGACGTGGTCAACAACTCGTGGGGCAACGCCGACCAGAACGACGCCTCCTTCCAGGAGACCTTCGCCGGCCTGCTCGCAGCGGGCATCGAAGTCGTCACCGCTGCAGGCAACGACGGCCCGGGGGCTGGCACGGTCAGCCCGCCCGGCTCGTACCCCGGCTACATCTCGGTTGCTGCGACGAATCGAGACGACAAGGTCACGAGCTTCTCCTCGCGCGGTCCGTCCAAGTTCGCGAAGGCCGGCGAGCTCGTGCCGAACATCGCAGGTCCGGGCGCGAGCGTCCCGTCCGCCGTGCCCGGTGGTCGCTACCAGTCGATGAGCGGCACGTCGATGGCTTCGCCGCACCTCGCGGGCGTCGTCGCCCTGCTGCTGCAGGCGAAGCCCCAGGCCACGCACGCCGAGATCCTCGAGGCGATGAACTCGACTGCGGTCGACATCGATCGTCCTGGTCCCGACACGGCCGCGGGCAATGGCCGCGTCGACGTGATCGCCGCGATCGACCAGCTCAACACGACCAAGGAACCGACTCCCAAGTACCCGCTGGCCCTTCCGGTCTGAGGGCAATGGTTGCGCGGCGACGCTCGCCGCGCTACGGTGTACTCCATGACGCATGTCGCACAGCAGTTCGGCCACTCCAGCGGGAACACCGCTGGCGTTGCCGTGCGTGCAGCGGCAGCGAGCGGTACCTGGCAGTGGCAGTGGACCTGGTCCTCGGCCGACGCCATGCGTACCCACTGATCCACGAGCCCCGGCTCACAGACGGATCCTCAGGGCGCCTGGCTTCGGCCGGCGCCCGTCGTTCTTCTCACCCACCGTCTGCACGTCCCAGGAGCTCACCATGTCCACCGACCGCCATCCCTACCGAAATGCCCTCCGCGCCGATCGCCCCGATACCGTCGTCCACGTCGGCCCAGCACGTGTCGCCATCGGCGGCGACAGCGTCGCCCTGATCGCCGGACCGTGCGCGGTCGAGGACCGTGACCAGCTGCTCGGCATCGCCCGTGGCCTGCGCAGCCAGGGCGTCCAGCTGCTGCGCGGCGGCGCGTTCAAGCCGCGAACCTCGCCACACTCCTTCCAGGGCCTCGGCCGAGAGGGGCTGGAGATCCTCGCGGAAGCGCGGGATCTGACCGGCATGGGCATCGTCACCGAAGTTCTCTCGCCAGAAGAGGTACCGCTCGTGGCCGCGTATGCCGACGTGCTCCAGGTGGGAACCCGCAACATGGCCAACTACCGACTGCTGCAGGCCGTCGGCGCGACCGACATGCCCGTGCTGCTCAAGCGCGGCATGGCCTCGACGATCGAGGAATTGCTGTGCGCCGCGGAGTACATCCTCGCGGCCGGCAATCCCAACGTGATCCTCTGCGAGCGCGGTGTGCGCTCCTTCGAGCCGCTCGTGCGCAGCGCCTTCGACCTCAACGTGATCCCGCTGCTACGGCACCTCACCCACCTGCCGGTGATCGTCGACCCCTCGCATGCTGCAGGTCGCTCCGATCTCGTGCACGGCGTCTCGCTCGGTGCGGTGGCTGCCGGAGCCCACGGGCTGATCGTCGAGGTGCACGATGATCCGGCTGCAGCGCTCGTCGACGGCGCCCAGTCGCTCGACCTCGAGCAGGCTGCAGCCCTGGCCGACGGCGTCGATGCCGTGGCCCGCGCCACGGGCAGGAAGCTCGGTCGGACTCGGAGCACGGTGGCAGCATGACGGAGCGTTCCTGCATCCCTGACGCTGCGGCATTCGCGCGGCTGGCGCTGCCGGGAGTGGCGGTGCCGGTGGTGCTGGAGCTCGACGGTGCGCTCACCGGGCTGGACCCGCTCGCGACGTATGAGCTGCTGGCTCGAGGCGAGCGCCACGCGGCACTGCTGGAGACGGCCGACGCCGGCGCCGGCAACGCCGAGGTGAGCATCGTCGTGCCGCGCGCGACCCTCGTGATCGAGGGCGCCGACGTGCTCGACCAGGCGCAGCGGTCGTGTGCCGACGCCGTGGCGGACATCGGTATCGACCTGCCCGGCTTCGTCGGCGGGGCGGTCGGCATGTTGACGCATGAGCACGTCACGCGCCTGGAGCCGACGGTTCCGGTCGCCGCGGGCGCACATCCCGCCGGTGGCCCCGAGGCGGTGTTCCTGCTCGTCGACGAGTTCGTGATCTTCGAGCATCGCCACGATCGCGTTCGCGCGATCCACACGGTGCGCGTGCCGGAGGGCGAGCCGGAGTTCGACGTCGCGGCTGCGTATCGCGCCGCCACCGAGTCGCTGGGCGCGCTTGCCGCGCGGCTGGAGGACGTGCCGAGCCCGGAGCCCACGAGTGACGTGCGCGCGGCTGGCGAGCCGGTCGTCGCCGAATCGAATGTCACCGAGGAGCGATTCCTCGAGATGGTCCGTGATGCGCGCGAGCAGGTGCGGTCCGGTGAGTGCGTGCAGATCGTCGTGTCGCAGCGATTCGATCGCCCCTTCGGCGGAACGGCCGAGGATGCCTACCGGGCGCTCCGCGATCGTGGACCTGCCCCGTACCACGTCCTGATGCGACTGGACGAGCTGTCGATCGTCGGCGCGAGCCCCGAGCAGCTCGTCGGCGTCGATGGAACGCGTGGCGCAGGGCGCATCGTCACGCATCCCATCGCCGGCACGCGACGCCGCGGCGCGACACCGGCCGAGGACGACCTGCTGGCGACCGACCTTGAGGGGGACCCGAAGGAGCGCGCGGAGCACATGATGCTCGTCGACCTCGGGCGCAATGACGTGGGTCGGGTCAGCATCCCGGGCAGCGTCGAGGTGACGCAGCTCGCCGACGTCGAGCGCTTCTCCCATGTCATGCACCTGGTCAGTCGAGTCGAAGGCGACCTGCGCCCGGGCCTGGAGCCCGTCGATGCGCTGCGCTCCTGCTTCCCCGCCGGCACGCTGACGGGAGCGCCGAAGGTGCGCGCCATGCAGCACATCGCCCGACTCGAGCCCGATCGCCGCGGCCCGTACGGTGGCGTCGTCGGCTACGTCGGACACGGTCGGATGCTCGACATGGCCATCACGATTCGAACGATCGTCATCGCTGGCGGCATCGCATCGGTCCAGGCCGGCGCAGGCGTCGTCGCCGCGAGCTCCGCGCGTCGCGAGTATGAGGAGACGCGCGAGAAGGCGGCTGCTGCACTCGAGGCGCTCGCGGCAGCCGATGCACGCATGGCGGCAGCCGCGGGCCAGGACGTCGAGGTGCCCGCATGATCCTGCTCATCGACAACTACGACAGCTTCACCTACAACGTCGCGGACATGCTCGCCGCGCGCGGCGCCGACGTGCAGGTCGTGCGCAACGACGAGGTGACGGTCGACGACGTGCGTGCGCTCGAGCCCGGCCTGGTGCTGCTGTCACCCGGCCCCGGCCGACCGGATGATTCGGGCGTCTGCCTCGACCTGATCCGTGCCGCCGGCGAGGGTGCCTTCCCGCTCTTCGGCATCTGTCTCGGGATGCAGGCGATCGGCCTCGCATTCGGTGCGCGCATCGAGCGGCTCGAGCGAGTCGTGCACGGCCAGTCGAGCCCGATCCGACATGATGGCGCCGGCATGTTCGCCGAGCTGCCACAGGATTTCGCGGGTGGTCGCTACCACTCGCTCGTCGTCGCGGAGGAGACGCTTCCTGAGCAGCTCGTCGCAACGGCGCACACGGATACCGGCGTGCTGATGGGCATTCGCCATCGGACGCTGCCGATCGAGGGTGTCCAGTTCCACCCGGAGAGCATCCTGACGCCGGACGGACACGTCCTGCTCGCAAATTGCGTGGCTGCGGCCACGGCCAACCTGGAGGTCGCATGATGGACATCGTCCACGAATCACTGCAGCGACTGCTGCGCAACGAGACCTTGTCACGCGCCGACGCGCGAGCTCTGATGGACACCGTGATGGTGGGCGAGGTGGCCGACGCACCGTTCGGCGCCATCTTCGCGCTGCTGCATGCGCGGGGCGAGACGGTCGACGAGCTCGCCGGCCTGGCCGAGGCGATGCGGGAGCATGCCGTGGTCGTCGACGCGCCCGCCGATGCGATCGATACCTGCGGAACCGGCGGCGACGGCGCCGACACCTTCAACATCTCCACATGCGCGGCGTTCGTCGCCGCGGGTGCGGGGGCGACGGTTGCGAAGCACGGCAACCGCGCCGTCAGCTCACGGTGTGGGTCGGCCGACGTGCTCGAGGCACTCGGCGGGACGCTCGAGCTGGAGCCGACCTCGGTCGTCGCCAGCCTCGAGGCCAGCGGCTTCGCCTTCATGTTCGCGCCATCGTTCCATCCGGCGATGCGTCACGCCGCTGGCCCGCGCCGCGCGCTCAGCACGCGCACCGCCTTCAACTTCCTGGGACCGATCTGCAACCCGGCCGGCGTGACCCGCCAGGTCGTCGGTGTCAGTCATGCCGCAGCAGCCGAGCGCATCGCAGAGGTGCTGCGCGAGCTGGGTGCCGAGCATGCCCTCGTCGTGCACGGAAGTGATGGGCTCGACGAGCTGAGCATCGCCGCTCCGACCATGGTGCTCGACGTGACACCGCTCGGCATCACGCGCTCGGAGGTCACGCCGGAGCAGCTGGGCCTGACACGGGCGCCGATCTCCGCGCTGGTCGGTGGCGACGCCGCACGCAACGCGGACATCCTGCGCTCGGTCCTCGAGGGATCCGCGGGTCCCGCCCGCGACGCGGTCGTGCTGAATGCCGCTGCCGCCATCCTGGTGGCGGGCATCGCACGTGACCTGCAGGACGGCGTCCACATCGCCCAGCGCAGCATCGACGAAGGGGCGGCGCTCGACCGCCTCGAACGATGGGTCGCTCGAACGTCGGAGGTGGCGGCATGACCGGCGCAGCACTGGAGACCGGGACCTACCTGGATCGCATCGTCGCCGACGTGCGGCGACGGCTGGCGGCCGAGGCGCAGGACGGGATCGACCGTTCCGTGCTCGCGGCAGCGCCGGTCACGCGTTCGCTCGTCGATGCCGTACGCACCGCGGTCGCCGAGGATCGGCTGGCCGTCATCGCGGAGGTCAAGCGGCGCTCGCCGTCGGTCGGTGACATCGCGATCGACGCGGACCCCTCGACGCAGGGCGCCGCCTATGCCGTCGCGGGCGCGACGGGCATCAGCGTGTTGACCGAGGCCGATCACTTCGGCGGCAGCCTCGACGACCTGCGCGCCGTGCGTGGCAGCTCCGCCGAGGTGCCGGTGCTGCGCAAGGACTTCATCGTCGAAGGCAGCCAGCTGATGGCGGCACGGGCCGCAGGGGCCGACGCGGTGCTGCTCATCGCCGCGCTGCACGATGCATCGCGCCTGCGCGACCTGGTCGACATGGCGCATGGACATGGGCTCGACGTGCTGCTCGAGGTGCACGACGAGGCAGAGCTCGAGCGAGCGCTGACCACCGAGGCCGTGCTGATTGGCATCAACAATCGCGACCTGCGCGACTTCTCGATCGACCTTGCCGTCACGGAGCGGCTCGCGCCGCTGGTGCCGGCCGATCGCCTCGTGGTCGCCGAGAGTGGCGTGCGTACCGTCGCCGACGCCGCCCGCCTGCGCCGCGCTGGCGCACATGTCGTGCTCGTGGGGGAGGCGCTGATGCGCGCCGAGGACCCGGCAGCGTTCGTTCGCGAGCTGGGAGCGTGTCGATGAGTCAGTCGACTGACATCGAAGTGAAGCTGTGCGGGCTGCGCAGCGTCGAGGACGTCCGCGCGGCAGCTGCGGTCGGTGCGAACTTCGCGGGCATCGTGCTCGTTCCGGGGGCGCGGCGAGCAGTGACGCTCGAGGTCGCAGCGGCCATGGTCCAGGAGCTTGCGAGTGATCCCTGCCGGCCGATCGGCCTCGTCGGGGGCGCGGTCTCGTCGGCCGACGTGCGCCGCATCGTCGCGACGACCGGGCTGCGATCGCTGCAGCTCGTCGGGAACGAATCCCAGGCGCGCGGGCTGCTGCATGACCTCGGTGACCTCGAGCTCGACCTGCATCGCACGCTCACGCTGCCGAGCGAGCTGGATCTGCAGGACGCGGCCGAGGGCTGGGAAGCCCGCGGCGTCCGCATCGTGTTCGACGCAGCTGGCCGCGTCGGTGAGCTGGGCGGCACGGGTCACCGGATCGACGCTGACGCGGTACGCCCGCTGCTGCATGGCACGCGTGGCCTGGCCGGTGGCCTCAACCCACGGAACGTGGCGGACATCGTGCGCGACCTGCAGCCCGCGCTGGTGGATGTCTCGAGCGGCATCGAGGATTCCGCAGGCGTCAACGACCCAGCCCTGATGGCCGCATTCGTGGAGGCCGCGCGGCGCGCGGCCTCCGAACCACACCCGGAGCCAGTCCCGTGAACCAGACCCTGCACCACACTCCCGATGCCCTCGACGGCTTCCGCCTCGATGCAGCGCCGATGCCCGACGCGGCAGGCCAGTTCGGCGACTACGGCGGCAGCTGGATCCCCGAGCTGCTCGTGCCGGCAGCCACCCGCATCGCCGATGCGTGGGCCGCTGCACGCATCGACCCCGCCTTCGGCGCCGACTACGCACAGCTCTGTCGCGAGTTCATCGGTCGACCGACGCCGCTGCAGCATGCGCCGCGGCTGACGGCACAGGCGGGTGGCGCGCAGATCCTCCTCAAGCGGGAGGACCTCGCCCACACCGGTGCCCACAAGATCAACAACGCGATCGGTCAGGCGCTGCTCGCGAAGCGGATGGGCGTGCGGCGGATCATCGCCGAGACCGGCGCGGGCCAGCATGGCGTCGCGACGGCGACGGCGTGCGCGCTGCTCGGCATCGAGTGTGTCGTGTACATGGGCGCGCACGACATCGAGCGCCAGAACCCGAACGTGCTGCGCATGGAGCTGCTCGGCGCCGAGGTGCGCCCGGTGGAGGAGGGGCAACGCACGTTGACCGACGCGGTGAGCGCGGCGATCCGCGACTGGGTCGTGGACCCCGACGGTACCTACTACCTGCTCGGCAGCGCCGTGGGCATGCATCCCTTCCCCGTGATGGTGCGCGATCTGCAGTCGGTGATCGGGCACGAGGCGCGCGTCCAGTCACTCGAGCTGCTCGGGGCGTTGCCCGACGCGGTCGTGGCCTGCGTCGGTGGCGGCTCGAATGCGATCGGCACCTTCCGCCCCTTCGTCGACGACGCGGATGTCGAGCTGCACGGGGCCGAGGCTGCCGGTGATGGCATCGACACGCCGCGCCACGCCGCGTCGATCGTGGCGGGCAGCGACGGCGTGCTGCATGGTGCGCGCACGCGGCTGCTGCAGGATGCCGATGGCCAGGTGCTCACGACGCACTCGATCAGCGCGGGGCTGGACTACCCAGGTGTTGGACCCGAGCATGCGCAGCTCGCGGCGACGGGTCGTGCGACGTATCACCCGGTGACGGATGACGAGGCGATGTCGGCGCTCGACGTGCTCTGTCGCACCGAAGGGATCATCCCGGCGATCGAGAGCGCACATGCGATCGCGCTCGCGCTCCGGCTTGCCGCCGACCGCGCCGCCGATTCGACGATCATCGTCACGGTCTCGGGCCGCGGCGACAAGGACCTCGCGACGATCGCGGAGTACCGACGAGCGAAGGGACTGCCAGATGGGCGCCTCTGAGATCCGGGCGGCATTCGCTGCCGCAGCGCAGGAAGATCGCGCTGCCCTCATCCCGTACCTCGTCGCCGGACGACCCGGTGTTGAGGAGCTGCCGCACCTCGTGCGCGACGTCGTCGCAGCGGGCGCCGACATCGTGGAGCTGGGCGTGCCGTTCAGCGACCCGCTCGCCGACGGGGAGGTGATCCGCAACGCCACGCGTCGTGCGCTCGACGCGGGCGTGACCGTTGCCGGGTGCCTCGACCAGGTCCGCGCCATCCGCGCGCTCGGCGTCGAGGTGCCGATCGTGCTCATGGGCTACGTCAATCCACTGCTCGCTTACGGGGTCGAACGGTTCTGCGCCGACGCCCACGCAGCCGGCGTGGATGGTCTCATCGTGCCCGACGTGCCGCTCGAGTCCGCGGGCCCGCTGCTCGACGCCGCCGCGACCCACGGCCTCGGCATGACCTTCCTCGCGACCCCGCTCACCAGCGACGCGCGTATCGCGCAGCTCGCCACAGCTTCGACCGGTTTCCTCTATGCCGTGGCCAGCACGGGCACGACCGGCGCTCGCGCCGATGTCGCCGCCTCGACGCACGAGCTCCTCGCGCGCGCACGCGCGAGCGCGAGAGACACCCCGGTTGCCGTCGGCTTCGGCGTCTCGACGCCCGGCCACGTGACCGAGCTCGCGCCCCACGCCGATGGCGTGATCGTCGGGAGTGCGCTCGTCGCGCTCGTCGAGCAGGACCCCGTCGCCGCCGTGGCACGCGTGGGGGAGCTCGCGCGCGCGGCGCACCATGCCGTCACCGCTCCCTGACTGGGGCGACGCCCGCTCCGATAGCTAGTCTGTGTTCATGAGCGACGAACCCATCACTGCCACGACGATCTTCCCGATGTACACGCGC
This sequence comes from Thermoleophilia bacterium, assembly GCA_025964435.1. Taxonomy (GTDB): domain Bacteria; phylum Actinomycetota; class Thermoleophilia; order Gaiellales; family SKUG01; genus JAGQUL01. Next base: position 24,427 of record JAOPYV010000007.1, read on the forward strand.
ATGGGGGCGTCGCGACGGCGCTCGGATGATCCGCGCAGCGATGTCGAGGTGGACCGTGACCGGCTCGTCCACTCCCATGCCTTCCGCCGACTCCAGCGCAAGACGCAGGTCGTGGGCGTCAACTCGATCGACTTCTTCCGCACGCGACTGACGCACACCATCGAGTGCGCACAGCTCGGGCGCGCCATCACGCGCCGGCTGACCGACGGCTCGTGGGAGGGCGTCGTCGCCGAGGAGTGGCACCTGCCCGACCTCGTCGAGGCAGCCTGCCTCGCACACGACCTCGGCCATCCGCCGTTCGGCCATACGGGTGAGGAGGCGCTCGACCAGCTGCTCCAGGATCGCTGGGACATGCGCTTCGAGGGCAACGCCCAGAGCTTCCGCATCGTCACGCTGCTCGAGCCGAAGAAGTACCGCCGCCTCGACTCCGCGCCCGGACGCCCGCTCGGGCTCGACCTGACGCGTGGCACGCTGCGCGCGATGATGAAGTACCCGTGGAACGAGGCGCAGGCGAAGGCGACCGACACCGCGAAGTTCGGCGTCTACGACGACGTCGAGGATCTCGAGGCGCTCGATTGGCTCTGGGACGGTGCGCCGCGCGACGCACATCGCACGCTGGCGACGGAGATCCTCGAGGCGGCCGACGACATCGCCTACGCGGTGCATGACATCGAGGACGGCACCTGGGCACGGCTCATCCCGATCGACCAGATCGTGCAGCTCGAGTCATGGGCCGTCGAGCGCATCGCGGCGATGGCCGAGATCCGCAACCCGGGCATGTTCGTGGATCCCGCCGTCGAGGTCGAGGCGGAGCTGCGCGAGCTGTTCGCCCCCTTGGAACGGGCAGCCTGGGCACGTGGTCCGTTCGATCGCTCGCGGGCGAGCGAGGGCGGCCTGAAGAGCTTCTGCTCCGCGCTGACCGACGACTTCCTGCGCCGCGTCACCGAGGGTGGCTCGCTGCAGTGGACCGACAACGTCGTGCTGCAGCGTCGCATCGCGGTGCTCAAGGCGATCATCTGGGTCTGGCTGATCGAGCCGCCGGAGCTCGTGACCAAGCGCCACGGCCAGCGACGGATCATTCGCGAGCTCGTCGACGGCTTCTTCATGGAGCCACGCATGCTCCCGTACCAGGACGAGTGGCAGCGCGTCGCCAACGGCGGCATGCGCTCGCGCGTGCGCTTCGTCACCGACCACGTCGCATCGATGACCGACACGTACGCGATGCGGATCCATGGCGAGATGTACGGCACGGCCCCCGGGAGTGGCTGGGAGTAGCGTGAACGCGGCGGTTGCGGCGATGATGGGCGGCTGGCGGCGATATATGGTCGCGGAGCGCCCATGATCGGAGCAGCGGGGTCTCGGGCCACGCTGCGTTGACGTGGATCGAGCTGGTCGCTGCCGACGAGGCGGGGGTCGATTCGCTCCGCGGCATCGCTCACCGAGGACCCGACGGCGTAGGATCGGCACGTGGATTCCCTGCTCCCCCTCGGTCTCGTCGCAGTCGCGCTCGTCGCGCTGCTCGTGCTGCTCGACGGCGTCTGGCGTCGTCGGCGGATCGGTCGTGCGCTCGACCAGGCGTGGCGGGACGTGCCACGCGATGCGGAGACCGGGCTCTTCGACCGTCGCGTCTGCCTGCAGCGCATCGCCGCCGAGCTGAAGCGTGCGGGACGCAGCGGGGGCAGCGTCTGGGTCGGCGTCATCACCGTGCTCGAGGGCGACGCCGATCGCTTCGGCCGCCTTTTCCACGACACGATGCGCCTTCCCGAGGTCGGCTTCCGCATCGGCGAGCGCGTCGTCTGCATCGCGCGGCCCGATCTCGACGCAGCAGCGCGTGACGACCTGCTCGGTCGCGTGCTCGGTGCCGCGCCGCGCGAGCGCCTCGCGATCGGTGAGGCCACATGGCGCGGCGCAGGTGACGGCGACGCGACGCGCCTGCTACACGCAGCCAGCGAGGCCGTGCGCGAGGTGGATGTCCCGTGACCCAGCTCGTCGCTGCATCGATCCAGGACCAGGCCGCCGACCTGCGACCAGAGGTCGTCGCCATCCTCGGCGCCCTCGCCGCATTCCTCGTCGTCTGTGCGATCGGCGTCCAGCTCTCGGCCCGTCGCCGCACGATCGAGCTGCGCGCCGCAGAGGAGGAGCTCGTCGATCGCGACACGGGACTGCTCCCGCGCAGCGCCGTCCGCGTCCGCCTCGGAGCGGAGCTCGCGTGGGCATCGACCAGCCGCACGCCGATCTCCGTCGCCATCTTCCGCGTACGGGGTTCGCGCTTCGTGCGCGCCGCCCACGTGCTGCGCCAGTCCATGCGCGAGGAGGAGCAGGCGTTCCTGCTGCGCGACCAGCACATCGCGGTCGAGCTCTGGGGTGCGGACGCCGACGCCGCCGCGGCCGGCGTCGCGCGGATCGGCGCCGACCTCGTGCGCGCGGGACACCCCGTCGTCGACGCTGGCATCGCGTGCTCGCCTCGGGACGGGAGCGACGTCGACACGCTGCTGGCCGCCGCACGACGCGACCTGCGCCCGATCGATGACCCGCTCGAGGACCACGGCACGCGCCACCGCACTTGGAGCGCGACGCGCCACCAGGGGCTGCTCCTGCGCGGCATCCTGCCGTGGTTCGCGCTGCTCGGGCTCGTGCTCTGCACCGCGTGGCGCCTGCTGCCGGCCGCGATCGACGCATCGCTGACCAACCAGCTCGACGGCGCCGACCTGCTCATTGCCTTGGTCGCCGCGATCGGCATCCCGATCGGAGCAGCCTTCGTCCACGCCTCGGCCTGGAACCTCGGGGGCGGTCCGGCGCCGCGCTCGCGTCCCGTCATGCCGGCTGGCTGGCGCGCGCTCGGGCTCATCGCGACGGCGATCGGCATCCCGCTCGCCTGGGGCATCTTCCTGCCCGACACACCGGGCGGTCTCAGCGAGGGCTTCGGTGCGTCGCTGGCCTTGCTCGCCCTCGTCGTGCTCGTCCTGCTGCAGGCCCGCCAGCTCGTGCACGTCGCCGTCGTCCCGCTCGTCGCCGTGCTCCTGCTGGGCGCCGGCATCACGTGGGTCAGCATCGAATCGTGGGACCTGCCGGTGTTGGCCAACGCCGGGCGCCTGCTCGCCGCTGCGGCGCTGGGTGCGTTGTTCGCGCGCTGCATCGAGCGTGCGTCGTGGCTCGTCATGCTCGCCGTGCTCGTCTCGGCGGTCGACATCTGGAGCGTCACCTCCGAGTCCGGCGTCACCAACGACCTGCTCGAGGGCGACGGGGGCGGTCGCCTGCTGGACCTGCTGCTGTTCACCGGACCCGTCGTGCAGGCTGTGCCGCTCTTCGAGATCGGAGTCACCGACCTCGTCTTCCTCGCCCTGATCCTGTGCTGGTCGGCTGACTGGCGCGTCGACCTGCGCCTGGCCGTGCCGCTGCTGGTCGGCGCCACCTGGGTCGCGCTGCTCGCCGTCGAGCTCAGCGATCGCACGCTGCCGTTGCTGCCGTTCCTCGCCGCCGCGATGCTCGTGGTCACCGGGATCCGCTCACTGCGCCTGCGCGCCCAGTCGCGCCGCTGGCACACCACCAGCGCACCCGCCTGACCATGCGCGCGCTCGCCTGCCACCGCCCGCAGGAATAGGCTGCACGCATGAGCATCGAATCCGCCTCCCACAGCAATGACCGCGCCGGCAACCTCGGAGTGACCGTCACCCCCGAGGATGACTTCGCGCAGTGGTACCAGGACATCGTCCAGAAGGCGCAGCTCGCCGAGAACGGCCCCGTGCGCGGCACGATGGTCGTGCGCCCCTATGCGTGGCGCATCTGGGAGCTGATGCAGGGATTCCTCGACGAGATGTTCAAGGAGACCGGTCACGAGAACGCCTACTTCCCGCTGCTCATCCCGCAGAGCTACATCACGCGCGAGGCGGACCACATCGAGGGCTTCGCCCCGGAGCTGTGGACGGTCACGCAGGGCGGTGGCAAGGACCTCGAGGAGCCGGCCGTCATCCGCCCGACGAGCGAGACCGTCATCGGCGAGATGATGAGCAAGTGGATCCAGACGCACCGCGACCTGCCCCTGCTGCTCAACCAGTGGGCGAACGTGATGCGCTGGGAGCGCCGACCGCGCCTGTTTCTGCGCACGAGCGAGTTCAACTGGCAGGAGGGCCACACCGCGCACGTCGACAAGGCGGATGCGATGGAGGAGACCCTCCGCATGCTCGACGTGTACGAGACCTTCGCCGTGCGCGACATGGCGGTGCCCGTGGTCAAGGGCGAGAAGACGCCGAGCGAGCGCTTCCCGGGTGCGGAGAACACGTACACGATCGAAGGCATGATGCGCGACGGCAAGGCGTTGCAGAGCGGCACGTCGCACTACCTCGGCACCAAGTTCGCCGAGGCCTTCGACATCACGTACCAGAGTCGTGAGAACCAGCGCGAGCTGTGCCACACCACGAGCTGGGGCGTCTCGACGCGACTCATCGGCGCCGTGATCATGGCGCACGGCGATGCTAAGGGTCTCGTGCTGCCGCCGCGCATCGCCTCGCACCAGGTCGTCTTCGTGCCCGTGATGGCGCACAAGGCGCCCGAGGTCGCGGACGAGGCCGATCGCCTCGCCAAGGAGCTCAAGGCCGCGGGCGTGCGCGCGCATGTCGACCACCGCGACCAGAAGCCCGGCTTCAAGTTCAACGACTGGGAGCTCAAGGGCGTGCCGCTGCGCATCGAGATCGGTCCGCGCGACCTCGAGGCGGGTGTCGTCACGATCGCCCAGCGCCTCGGCCACGACGACGAGCAGGGCAATCCGATCAAGGACGCCGTGCCGACCGGTGAGCTCGTCGCCCACGTCACCGACCGGCTGGTGGCGTACCACGACTTCCTGCTCCAGCGCGCACTCGACTTCCGCGAGGCGAACACGAAGCAGGTCGACAACTGGGATGACTTCGTCGCCCAGGTGAAGACCGGCTGGGCCAGCGTGCTGTACGACGGCACGGAGGAGACCGAGCAGAAGATCAAGGAAGCGACCAGCGCGACGCCGCGCTGCATCCCGAGTGATTTCCCCGCCGAGGACGGCGCCTGCTTCGTGACCGGGGCGCCGAGCGCGTTCGGTAAGCGCGTGATCTTCGGTCGCTCCTACTAGCTGCTGCATATGCGCATTCGCTCGCTGGGATACGCCACTGACGTCGACGTGCTGCCGACGGGTGCCATCATCGAGGACCGCGGTCCCTTCGTAGTGGTTCGCTCGCCGAGCAACCCGACGCACTACTGGGGCAACTTCCTGATCTTCCGGGAGCCGCCGGTCGAGGGGGACCGCGAGCGCTGGGAAGCGCACTTCGACCATGAGATCTGCGCGCGGTCGCACATCGCCTTCGGCTGGGACGTGATCGACGGCGACGTCGGCGCGGCAGCGGCCGAGTTCGTCGCAGCAGGCTACGAGCTGCAGGAGGACGTCGTCCTGGTCGCGGAGCCCGAGGAGCTTCGCGCGCACGCGCGCGCGAGTGACGACGTGGTGATCCGCGCCCTCGACCCGACGCCGGGGGTGGACGAGGCGGGTTGGGACGCTGCGACGCGCGTGCAGGTCGAGAACCGCGATCCCGGCCACACCGAGGCGGACCACCGCGCGTTCGTGGACGCGCGCACGGCCGATCGGCGGCGCCGCTTCGTGGCCGGCGACGGCGCGTGGTTCGTCGCCGAGACGGCTGACGGCGAGGTCGTCGCTGGCTGCGGCGTGGTCGTGACCGAGGGCCGCGGTCGCTTCCAGTCGGTCGACACGCTCGAGGCGTGGCGCAACCGTGGCATCGCCTCGCGCCTGGTGCACGATGCCGGCCGCGCGGCGATCGAGCGGTTCGGTGCGGAGCGTCTCGTCATCGTGGCCGATTCGACGTACCACGCGCTCCCGCTCTACGAATCCCTCGGCTTCGTGCCGCGCGAGCGCACCGCCGGCGTCTGCTGGTGGCCCGGCGCGACCAACGCTTCCCGCCACCCGCAGCGTGGCGCCGTCGCCTGACCGACGCCTGACCGGCGGCGGCCGCTTTCGGCAGTCCCGTGGCCGTCGGCGGCCAACGGACCCGAAAACCTGCCTGCTGGCGAGCCCCGGGAACGGATGGACAGGTGACACATTGCAGCGGAGCCGCGCCGAGGAGGTAGCGGGGCCGAGGCAGACCTCGGGAGGGTCGTCACCATGTCAGTCAACATCATCACGCCGCCCACGCAGAACCCCACGCTCCTGCAGCGCATCTTCGGCAGCGAGCCGAAGACGGTGGTTCACGAGACGTCCACGACGACGATCGTCAACGAGCCCGGCGGCACCTTCGACTTCAAGGCCGCGCTGCGCAACGGCGGCATCGGTGCCGCAGTGGCCGGCGCGCTCGGCGGCGTCTCGCTGCTCGGCAAGGTCGCGCTCCCCATCATCGGCAAGATCGGCTCCCTCGGCGGCCTGGTCAAGCTCGCCGGTGTCGGTGGCGCCCTCGGTATCGCGACGGCAGCCATCCCGCTGATCGCACCACACGTCCGTGACAGCCCGACGGCGAAGGCTGCCCTGACGGGCGCCGCCATCGGTGGCGTCGCCGGCGCGGTGCTGCCCTTCGTCCCGGTCTGGCTCGGTGCTGGCGTCGGCGCTGGTGTCGGCCTGCTCGTGAACCACATGCGCAACAACCCGGTGGACGACCACCAGTCGATCCCCGGCTACGCGAGCTACCCCGGATTCGTCGCGGTCGGTCCCGTCGGCAACCACGGCTATGGCATGCCCGGCTACGGCCAGGCGCCCGGCTACGGCCAGATGCCGGGCTACGGCCAGATGCCGGGCTACGGCGCTCCGAACATGTACCCGCAGGGCATGCCGCAGGGGATGTACCCGGGCTACCCCGGCATGGCGACGCTGCCGATGTCGGCTCCCGCCGCGACGGCGCAGCAGGCGCTGGCACCGGTCACGACGACCACCGCCGCTCCCGCCCCGGCCGCCACACGGGCACCCGCAGCGCCGGCTGCACCGATGTACCCGTCGCTGACTGCGGTTCCCGCCTTCCCCACGTCGCTGGGCGCCACGACCGCAGCTGCCGCCCCCACAGCAGCGGCCGCTTCCGTGGCTCCCATCGCCACGGCCGCCAAGTTCCCCGGCGCGAAGACCTTCACCGACGGCGCGGGCAACATCCGCCAGGTCGGGACCGGTGCCATCGTGAAGCCGGCCGGCGCCGCGACCGCGGGCGCCCCGACCGTGATGACCGCGCTGCCGCTCACGGCAGGCATCGGCAGCGTCGATCCGTCGACCGCACCGCCGCTGTCGACCATGCCCGTCGCCTAGGTCGTCGCCGGGCGCGACGCGCCCGATCAAGATCTCCCCTCCCGGGAAGCCAGCGGAGGAGCCGTCGATGCGGCTCCTCCGCTGATATCTTCTGCGGCATGCCCCGGCGTCGCCCAGTAGTCCTCGCGAGCTTGTTCCTCCTCCTCGCGGCCCTGCTGCTCGCGGGATGCGGCAGCGATGCGCCTCCGCAGCTGTCGAAGCGGGACTACATCGAGCGCTTCAACACGCTCCAGTCCGATGCATCACAGGTCTTCGCCGACCTGGCTGCCGACGCCAGCACCCCCGCCGCCGCTGCATCCCGCCTCGGTGCGATCGACGAGCTCATCACCGGTGTCGAGGAGCTCGACCCGCCGCAGCAGTGGCGTGACGAGCACGGAACGCTCCTGACCTCGCTTCGGACGATGCGCGAGTCGATGGGCATCATCTCGCGCGCCGGTGCGAGCAAGACGACGATCATCTCGACCCAGGTGCGTCGCTACACTGCCGCGCAGCGCGACTTCGAGCGAGCCGTCAAGGCGATCAACGCCTCGCGCTGACGCGGGCCGCCCGAGGTGTGGCGGCTGAGTCGCGCATACGTATACCCAGCCGCCACGGTCGGGCGGCGTAGTCCAGCCACTGGCCCATTCCGCCGTGGCCAAAAGGGGCCACGCGGGTGCCGAACGTACATGGCCAAGTGCGGCCACATCGCGACGTGTTCGCTGAATCGGATCCGGCCACGAATTGCCATGGATCGTCACAAAGTTGCTCTGAGCAGGGAAAACGACGATTTGAAGCAGGCCGCGGGGCGGCCAAAAGAGGCCAACTCGTGTCCCTTTCTGCAACGGGCAAAGGAGGCCACGCGATGAGCTGTTGACGTCAGAGTTCGGCACACCGCCGCACCACTGACACCCAGCTAGACACCTTGGGAGGGTGAGCCAGTGACTACGGTCTCGCAGATCATCGGACAGGCACGGATCAACATGGGTACGGTTGCCGCAGCAGGCGGCGGTACTTCAGCAGGATCCGAGGTCAACGACGGATACAAGAGCTTCGGCGGGTCGATCCTGCGGAACGCGGCCATCGGCGCCGCGGCCGGCGCAGTGATCGCACTGCCCACGGGCATCGGCATCCCACTGGGAGCCGGCGTCGGTGCAGCGGTCGGTGCCGGTTCGGCACTCATCCGCCACCCCAAGGTGGCCGATGCAGCCGGTGACGGCCTCAAGGGTGCACTTGCCGGTGCAGCCGGTGGCGCCCTCGTCGGAACCATCACACCCTTCGGTCCGGTCGGCGGCGCGATCGCCGGCGGTGTCGGCGGCTTCCTCACCGGCACGGTGAGCAGCCTGCTCAAGGGTGTCGGCGGTGGCCAGTTCTCCATCGAGAAGGAGAAGACGGTCATGGGCCGCATCACCAAGGGCCTCGCCCTGGGTGCCATGAGCGGCGCGGCGGTCGGTGCAGGTGCCGGCCTCATGTTCGGCGGCATCGGTGCCCTTCCCGGCGCCATCTGGGGAGCAGTCATCGGCGGTGTCGGCGGCGCCTTCTACGGAGCCAGCACCGGCGTCACCGACGCGGTGACCGGCGCCAAGGGTGTCAGCTTCACGGGCAAGGGCGGCGGCTTCGAGCTGCCGAGCCTCAAGCTCCCCTGGGGCAGCGGCTCCGACAAGGACGGCGGCAACGTCGACCAGCACCCGAGCCAGGGCAACCCCGGTCAGTCGGTCGAGCAGCGCTCCGCCGCCTGACCGATCTACCCGGCTGCTGCCCGCTGATTGCGAGCCAGCGTCGCAGCGCCACAACAAGCTGTCGTGCGGAAGCGTCCCAGCTCCCACTGACAATCCCGTACTCCCCGGTGAGCGCCCCAGGCTCGCCGGGGAGTGCTGTCTTCCGGGTTAGACGGACGCGGCCAGCGCGGCCCCGATGCCGACACGCGCGCCGGTATCGGCGTCGAACCAGAGCAGCTTGTCCGGATCCAGCGCCAGCTTCGCGACGCTGCGTCGCTGCACCGTGCTGTCCGATTCCAGCCGCGCGACGACCTGGTTCTCACCGGCGGAGATGCGGTTGTCCCCGCCGCGGTCGCGCGAGATCTCGGCGAGCTGTCCGGCATGGACCTCTTCGCCTGCCACGGTGAAGTACGCCACCGTCTCCGCGCCCATCGGCTCGACCAGGTCGATCTCGACGTCGAAGGTCGGCCAGCCCTTCGTTCCCGGGGCGCCCGCTTCCTCGATCTGCTCGGGACGCACGCCCACGATGACGCGATCGATCCTGCGCAGCTCCTCGAGCAGCTCCGGCGTCGGTGTCATGTCGAGCATCGGGAGGTGGACATGGTCGCCCTCGACCTTGGCTGGCAGGAAGTTCATCGACGGCGAGCCGATGAAGCCGGCGACGAAGAGGTTGGTGGGCTCGTTGTAGAGCTCCATCGGCGTCCCGACCTGCTGCAGCTCGCCAGCACGCATCACGGCCACGCGGTCGCCCAGCGTCATCGCCTCGGTCTGGTCGTGCGTCACGTACACGGTCGTCGTGCCGAGCCGTGCCTGGAGGCGTGACAGCTCGGCGCGCGTCTGCACGCGCAGCTTCGCGTCGAGGTTGGAGAGCGGCTCGTCCATCAGGAACGCCGCGGGCTTGCGCACGATCGCGCGACCCATCGCCACGCGCTGGCGCTGGCCGCCGGAGAGGTTCGCCGGCTTGCGCTCGAGGTGGTCCTCCAGCCCGAGGATCCGGGCCGCCTCCTCGACGCGCTGCGCGATCTCCTCCTTCGGTACCTTCGCCAGCTTGAGCGAGAAGCCCATGTTGTCGCGCACCGTCATGTGCGGATACAGCGCGTAGCTCTGGAACACCATCGCGATGTCGCGCTCGCCCGGATCGAGGTCGTTGACGATGCGGTCGCCGATCACCAGCTCGCCGTCGGTGATCTCCTCGAGGCCGGCGATCATCCGCAGCGCCGTCGACTTGCCGCACCCTGATGGGCCGACGAGGATCATGAACTCGCCATCCTCGATGGTGAGCGACATGTTGCGTACGCCCTCGGTTCCGTCGGGGTAGCGCTTGGTGACGCCGTCGAGCACGATCTGGGCCATGGTGACCTTTCCTATCCCTTGACCGCACCGGCTGTCAGGCCGGCCACGATTCGCTTCTGGAACACGAGGACGAGCACGACGAGCGGGACCATGACGATCACCGATGCCGCGCTGATGGTGCCGAGCGGCGCCTCGAACTTGACGCTGCCCGTGAAGAACGCGATCGCCGCCGGCACGGTGCGCGCCTCGGGCGTGCTCGTGAGGGTGATCGCGAACAGGAACTCATTCCACGCGGCGAAGAAGACGAGCAGCGCGGCCGTGACCAGGCCCGGAGCCGCGAGCGGGAGCACGACCTTCGTGAACGACTGCACGCGTGTCGCGCCGTCGACCAGCGCTGCCTCTTCCAGCTCGCGCGGGATCTCGCGGAAGAAGCTCGTCAGGATGAAGATCGTCAGCGGCAGCGTGAACACGAGGTTGGGGATGATCAGCCCGAGGCCGTACTCGGCGTCGTAGAGGCCGATGTCAGTCCACAGCTTGAACAGCGGCGCCGCGATGGCGATCACGGGGAAGGTCGAGATCGAGAGCACGATGCCGAGCAGCAGCGCCTTGCGCGGGAAGCGCAGCCGAGCCAGCGCGTACGCCGCGAAGGAACCGACGAACAGCGACAGCACCGTCGTCGTCGTCGCCACGATCGCGCTGTTGCGCAGCGCGAGCAGGAAGTCGCCGTCGTTGAGCACGGAGCGGTAGTTGCGCAGGGTCGGGTTGTCGGGCCAGAGCGCGCCGCGCGAGAGGTCAGCGCCCGCCTTCAGCGACGTATTCACGATCCAGTAGATCGGGAAGAGGCAGAACAGCACGATCGCCGCGATCGACGTCCACATCAGGACGGACTTCACCCAGGATGGAGTGGCCTTGCGACGTGAGCGCGCCCGCGTGCGTGCTGCACTCGAGGGGCGAGCGATCGCGCCGGGTCCGGATCCTGCAGAGGTCGCGGTCATGTCAGTCTTCCGCCAAGGTCTTGATGTTGCCGCCCACGAAGCGGATGTACAGGAACGAGACGACCATCACGATGACGAACGTCAGCACCGACAGCGCGGCGCCGAGCCCGATCAGCCTGTTGTCCGTCAGCTCCTGGTACGCCAGCAGTGACAGCACGTTCGTGCCATTGGAACCATCGGTCAGGACCTTGGGAAGGTCGAAGATGCGCAGCGCGTCGAGCGTGCGGAAGATGAGCGCGACGAGGATCGCCGGAATGAGCAGGGGGATGGTGATGCGCAGGAATCGCTGCCACGTCGTCGCGCCATCCACCTTCGCCGCCTCGTAGACGTCCTCGGGAATGACCTGCAGTCCCGCGAGCAGGAGCAGCGCCATGAACGGTGCGGTCTTCCACACGTCGGCGAGGATGAGCACGGCCATCGCGTAGCCATTCTCGCCGAGCCAGATCACGTCCTCGGCGATGCCGATCTTCTCCAGCACCTGTGGCGCGAAGCCCAGGCCCGGCTCGAAGATCGATCGCCACGTGATCGCCGTCACGGCGGTGATCGTCGCCCATGGCACGAGCACCGTCGCGCGCAGCAGGCCGCGCCCCTTGAACGCGCTGTGCATCGCGACCGCCATGGCCAGGCCGATGACGAGCTCCAGGGCGACCGACACGCCGGTGAAGAGCATCGTGTTGCCGAACGCGTCCCAGAAGCTCGGACCGATCGCCTCACGATAGTTGTCCGCACCGGCGAATCGCTGGAGGCCGGGAACGCGCACGCTGTACTCGTTGAGCGACAGCCAGATCGCGTAGAAGATCGGGTACGCCGCGACGAGCGCGATGAGCGCGAGCGCGGGTGAGAGCAGGATCCCCGCAAGCCGCCGGTCCGAGCGTCCGAAGCTGCCGCCACCGGACCGCTTCGGACGCGGCGGAACCGTCGCCTGTGTGGGGGTGATGCTGGTCATCGGGCGGTTCCCATCAGAACGTCGCCAGGGCCTTGGTGATGTCCTCGTCCATCTTCTTCACGGCTGCGTCGACCGTCGCGTCGCCGCTCAGGGCGCTGTAGACGTTGGTCGAGATCGCCTCGCTGATCTGCGGATACACCGGGCTGACCGGGCGGGAACGACCCTGCTCGATCGAATCGCGCAGCACCTCGGCGAACGGGAGCGCATCGGTGACGGCCTTGTCGTCATAGGCGGCCGTCAGCACGGGTGGCGTCGCGTTGGCGCCGTAGTTGACCTGGGCCTCCATGGCCGTCAGGAAGTTGATGAGCGCTGCGGCGCCTTCCTCGTTGTCGGAGTAGGAGGAGACCGCCAGGTTGTAGCCACCGAGCACGCTGGCCGCGTCGCTGTCGCCGAAGGCCGGGAAGGGTGCGACCTCGAACTTGCCCTTGATCGCCGGCACGTCCTGGCCGAGCGAGTAGGCGTACGGCCAGTTGCGCATGAAGGTCACGGTGCCCGCCTCAAAGGCGCGACGTGCTTCCTCTTCCTTGTAGGTCAGCGTCGCACGTGGCACGGCGCCGTCCTCGATGCCGTCGACCATGAACTGCAGCACCTCGCGAGTGGTGTCGGCGTCGGCGGTCGATTCCGAGCCGTCGTCGTTGAGCACCTCACCGCCCGCGCTGTAGAGCAGCTCGAGGAAGTGGACCGTCAGGCCCTCATAGCGCGAGCCCTGGTAGGTCAGGCCGTTGTATTCGTTCGCTTCCTCATAGAGCGCTTCCCATGTCTCGGGGACCTCGTCGACCTGGTCGGTTCGGTAGTAGACGAAGCCGGCGTTCGAGTTGAACGGGACGGCGAAGTACTTGTCCTCGAACTCGCCCGTGGCGAGCGTCGATTCGATGAACTCATCCTTCCGGTCATCGACCAGCTGCGAGACGTCGGCCAGCCAGTCCTGCGCGGCGAACTCGGCGGTCCAGATCACGTCGAGCGCGAGGACGTCGCACTCGTCGCTCTCGGCCCGGAGGCGCTGGACCAGCTGCGTGCGCTGCTCATCCGCCGATTCGGGCAGCTCGACGAGCGTGGCGTTCGCGTCGGGATTCGCCGCGTTGAACTTGGCGAGCGTCGGGCGATGGATGCCGCTCGTGTCCTTGCCCATGCAGAGCACGATGTCGCCGGTGGCGGGCTCGTCGCTCGCGGTGATCTGGCTGGTGTCGTCCCCGCCCGAGCCCCCGTTGCCCCCGTTGTCGTCATCGTCGTCTCCACCACACCCGACCGCGATGAGCGCGGCGGAGAGGATCGTGGCGAGGCCAAGGGTTGCGTGGCGAAGGAATGGGCGAATCATGTCGGGCTCCTCGAAGTCGTGCCGGGCCAGCGTTCTGCGCGCCGGGCGTGCATCGTTCTGCATCGACACTCCCCGAAGCTCCGGCGCGTAGACATTCCTGCTCGAATACCGAGGAGCTTCCGTCCGGTTTCAGTACTTCATTCGGAGACTCGGAACGCGCTGAGCGGCGCGTTGTAGGCGCGCAGGCGCCAGCCGCTGGCGTCCCGCGTGAGGTGCGTGATCGACGTGTGCCCGAGGCTGGCGAGTCGCCGCCGATGCGCGTGGTCGATCTCGAGCAGCGCAAGCACGAGCGCGCGGATCGTGCCGCCGTGCGTGACGACCACGATGCCGCCATCGGAGTCGAGGTTCGCGAGCCGCAGCGCGGCGCGGTCGCAGCGCGTCTCGTGCTCCGCGTAGGTCTCGCCGCCAGTCCAGCCGCGCTTGCCCTGGAAGTACAGCTCGAGCGCGTCGGCGTCGTCGGCCTGGATCTCGTCGCGGGTCATGCCGGACCACGAGCCCACGTCGATCTCGCGCACGTCGGGGTCAACGAGCGGCTCGAGCCCGAGGCGCTCGGCAACGGGCTGGGCCGTCTCCAGCGCGCGCTGGAGGTCGCTCGTCACGACATGGGTGACGCCGTGGTCGGTGAATGCGCCCGCGAGCTGCTGTGCCTGCTCGCGGCCGAGCGACGAGAGCTCGGGGTCCGCCTGGCCCTGCCAGCGCCCGGCTGCATTCCATTCGCTCTGGCCGTGGCGGACGAGATAGATGTCGGAAGGCGGCATGCGCGCGACTCTACGGCGTGGGGCGGGGTCGGTCGGTGGGCTGCACGGGGCGCAGCGCGGCATCGCCGGCGGTCGAAGGGGCGCGACCTCTAGTATCCGCAGCATGGATCTCCAGCTTTCCGGACAGGTCGTGCTCATCACCGGTGCCAGCAAGGGCATTGGTCTTGCAGCCGCGAAGATGTTCGCCGCAGAAGGTGCCCACGTCGCGATCGTCGCGCGTGGTCGCGAAGACCTCGAGATTGCCGGCCGGGCAGTGACGGAAGCGGGGCAGCGCGCGCGCACCCCGGGCAAGGTCGCGGCGCTGACGGGCGACATGGCGGCGCCGGACGTCCCCGCGCGCGTCGTGCGTGAGGTCGAGGATTCGCTCGGACCGATCGACGTGCTCGTCAACAACGTCGGCCTTGCGTACCAGGCGACCTTCGATGAGGTCACCGACGAGCAGTGGGACGAGCTCTGGCAGCTCAACGTGATGAGCTACATCCGTACCTCCCGCGCCGTCATCCCGTCGATGCGTGCCCGCGGCACGGGTGCGATCGTCAACATCTCCAGCACGGCCGGCAAGCGACCGAGCGTCGGCATGGCGAACTACTCGGTGACGAAAGCCGCCGTGCAGTCCGTCTCGCGCCTGCTCGCCGACACGTACGCCGCTGATGGCATCCGCTCGATCGCGATCTGCCCGGGGCCGACGACCAGCGACGCCTGGCTCGGCGACGGTGGCCTGGCCGACCAGGTTGCCGATGCCAAGGGCATCAGCCGTGACGATGCGCTGTCGGCCACCGGCAAGGGGCGACCGATGGGACGCATGGCGTCGCCGGAGGAGATCGCCGCGTCGATCGTGTTCGCGGCCTCGCCACGCGCCTCCTACGCCACGGGCGCCGCATGGAGCGTCGACGGCGGCAGCGTTCCCGTCATCATCTGATGCACGGACGATGACCGAAACGCTCAGCATCGACCTTGCCGACCCGCGGCTCGTGGAGCCTCGTGACGGTGACCTCGTCGTGCTGGTCGAGCCGCTCTACGGCGGCGTCGCCGTGGCCGCTGCGCTCGACGCAGGCTGGGGCGAGGTCGAGCTCGCGCCGCTCGCAGGCCCGCCGATCCCGCTCATCTCGTACGAGCAGTCGCCGCCGCCGGGTCACCGCAATGGGCGTTGCCGCGTGCGCACGGACGACCTCGTGGACTCAGCGTGGTTCGTGCTCGAGCGCTCCGGCGAGGTCGAGCTGTTGCTGGGCACGCCCGCCAACGCGCGGCCGATCTGTGCGCAGCTCGCGCTTCGTCCCTATGCCCGCGTGCTGTTCGTGCCCGTGCTTGCCGAGGGCCAGCCGGCGATCGACGCGACCTGGGCCTGCGGCATGCTCATCCGCGTGCTGCTCGACGAGCTCGACGTGCGCGATGCGCGCCTGACCGAGGCCGCTGGCATCGCGGTGACGCTCGCGACCGGCACCGAGGACGCGCATCACCAGCTCGCGACCGGCGAGCGGTGGCGCCAGCACGTCGCCGCGGGAGGTGCAGCCGATGATGCGCGCATCGCCGCGGCCGTCGATTCGATCGGTGTCGTGCCGTGCCTGCAGGATGCCGACGGCGTGCTCGTGGCGCGGCCATGGATGCCGCCGCTCGTCGCTACTCCGGCAGCTGGTCTTCCGGCGAATCAAAGGTGAGGCGCGGCAGCAGGTCGCCATACGCCGCCTTTGCGCTGCGCGCGAACTCGCGGCGATAGTCGCGCGCCGCGGTTCCTTCGAGCGTGGAGGAGAAGTTGCGATACATGTCGTCGAGCAGCTCCTCGACCCGCTCGGCCAGCTCGTCGTGCTCGCCGTAGCTCTCGAGCGAGGCGCGGGCATCACGCTCGTGGTGGTACTCGCCCAGCGCGGCGCGGGCCTCGTCGACGAGCGTGCTGTGGTCCTGCGCGAAGATGGCGAGCTGTCGCTCTACCACTTCACGGAATCGTCGACGACGGAAAGGCCACATGCCTCGGCCTGTACCCCGGGCCAGCCGCGCGGAACCTTGCAGGGAACGTACGGAAAGCCAACGAGAGAAACTAGCACTCAAGGAAGTTTGCAAAGGTTCCGATGCAGGCGGGGCGCTAGACAAAACATCAGGTTGTCGGCGTGGGCAGGATGCCCAACGTTTCAGGGGGAACTCGCAGGATGCGATACATGCAGATCATTCAGGCGCCGGACGTACACGGCGCGCGCCAGAACTACCTCGAGTTGCTCGAGCGACGTGGCGTCTCGCTGATGCCGTCGATGGCGATCTACGTCGAGACGGTCCATCGACCGCGCGGCGCCGAAGGTTCCTGGCTCTGCTACATCGCCCAGGTGATGACAGCGGCAGCCTAGGTCGGTGCACCCTGGCGGCGCTCCCTGCGTGGGTGCAGGGGGCTGCCGCCGGTCACTCTCTTCCGCGCTCGGCCGCGGTGCGCTGCTACCATCGCGTGCATGACTTCTTCTGCCGCGACCGCAGCTGCGGGCAACACGACCCGCACCAATGATCGTTTCGTGATCGAGGGCGGCCATCCGATCGCCGGCACCATCCGTGCCGCCGCCAACAAGAACGCGGCGCTGCCGATCGTTGCCGCGACGCTCCTGGCCTCCGAGCCGGTCGTCCTGCACGACGTGCCCGACATCGTCGACGTGCGACTGCTGATCGACCTGCTCGACACCGCCGGCTGCGAGGTCGAGCGCCTCGGCTCCAACTCCTGGCGCATCGACGCATCGGCCGGAATCGACCCGACCCACCTCGACCCGGTGCTCTGCGAGCGCATCCGCGGCTCGCTGCTCGTCGCAGGCCCGCTCGTCGCGCGTCACGGCGAGGTATGGATCCCCGTGCCCGGCGGCGACGTGATCGGTCGACGCCGCGTCGACACGCACATCATCGCGCTGGAGTCGCTCGGCGCGACCTTCACCTGGGATGAGGGCTACCGCTTCGAGGCGCCCGAAGGTGGCCTCGTCGGCGGACACATGTTCCTCGACGAGCCAAGCGTGACCGGCACCGAGAACGCGATCATGGCCGCGTCGCTCGCCAAGGGCACGACGGTGATCGAGAACGCGGCATGTGAGCCGCACGTCCAGGACCTGTGCAACTTCATCGTCTCGATGGGCGGGAAGATCGAGGGCATCGGCTCCAACATCCTCACCATCCACGGCGTCGACAAGCTCGGTGGCACCGAGTACACGATCCAGCCCGACCACATCGAGGTCGGCTCGTTCGTCGGCCTCGCCGCCGTCACCGGTGGCGAGCTGATCATCGAGAACGCGGGCGACATCTCGCAGCTGCGCCCGATGCTCATGGGCTTCGAGAAGCTCGGCGTCGAGATGCACCTCGACGGCACCACGCTGCACGTGCCGCCGGAGCAGCGCCTCCAGATCAAGGACGACCTCGGTGGGCACATCACCAAGCTCGAGGATGGCCCGTGGCCGAACTTCCCGGCCGACCTCACGTCGACCGCCGTCGCCATCGCCACGCAGGCGACCGGCACGATCATGATCTTCGAGAAGATGTTCGAGACGCGCCTGGTCTTCACCGACAAGCTCGTGACGATGGGCGCGCGCATCGTGCTGTGCGACCCGCATCGCGCGGTCATCTCCGGCCCGGCTCGCCTGCGCGGCATGAAGATGGAGAGCCCCGACATCCGTGCCGGGATGTCGCTGCTGACCTGCGCGCTCGCGGCCGATGGTCGCAGCGTCATCCAGAACGTCCAGCAGATCGACCGCGGCTACGAGCGCATCGACGAGCGACTGCGATCGCTCGGCGCGCAGATCGAACGCGTCAGCTCCTGAGTGCTGGTTGTCCCGCAGATCGCGTTCCGCTCCTCGCTCGTCGCCTCGGGTGATGCGCTGCCACCGGTGAAGCTCGTACGTGAGCTGTCGGCGATGGGCGCGCGTGAGATCGGACTGCTCGACCTCGATGGCCAGCTGGCGAGCGACGTGCTGCCCGAGTGGGCGCAGACGATCGTCGCCGTGGCCAAGGTGCCGGTGCGCTTCGACGGTCGCCTGCACGACGGGCGCCAGATCGAGCGACTGACACGGGCCGGATTCGCATCCGTCGTCGTCGACCAGAGCTCGGTGTTCGATCCGATCCTGTTGCGCTGGGCGCTCGACCTCTACGGCTCGCACCTCGTCGTCGAGGTCCAGGTCGATGGCGACTACGTCTTCGATGCGCCGCCGGCAGCCTTCGGTCGCGAGCTCGTCGACGTGCTCGTCGACCTCCACTTCCAGGGCGTGCGGCGCCTGCTCTATCGCGACGTCACCGGTGAGCGAGTGCCGACCAAGCAGCTGCTCGAGCTCGGTGACCGCTTGCCGGGCGCGAACTTCGCCTACCAGGGCGCGGTCGATTCGGTCGCTGACGTCGCAGCATTGGCGGAGCTCGGCGGCCTCGTCGATGCGGTGCTCGTCAACGCCGAGCACATCACCTCGGGTCGCATCGACCTGACTGCTGCGAACGCGGCAGCGCTCGGCCACTCCTGAATTCTCTGGGAAGGTCCGGGAACGGGATCGTCTGCGGGTGGGGGATGCCGATGCGGTGGCCATGCCCGATCACGCACGAAGCAGCGGTACCCGCATCATCCGAGCGACGCTCATCGCGCTCGCCCTCTGCGCGCTGACGATCGTGCTCATGCGCGTGCTGGGCTAGGATCCTGCGGACCATCCAGCCCGAGCCCAGGAGCTTTCCGCATGACCCTCGCCAACGAGCGACACGCAGTCGTCACCGACCGCGCCCCGCGACCCGTCCAGGGCGCCCCGTACTCCCAGGCGATCGCCACCCGTGGCCTCGTCTTCTGCTCGGGCCAGGTGCCCTTGGATCCGCAGAGCGGCACGCTCGTCGACGGTGGCATCAAGGAGCAGACGACGCGCGTCTTCGAGAACCTCAAGGGTGTGCTCGAGGCAGCTGGCTCGTCGCTCGACGACATCGTCAAGACGACCGTCTTCCTGACCGACCTCGCGAACGACTTCGGCGCCATGAACGAGGTCTACGCCACGTACTTCACCGGCGCGCCGCCGGCCCGTTCGACCTTCGAGGTCTCGGCGCTGCCCGCTGGCGCCAGCGTGGAGATCGAGTGCATCGCCGTCGGTGAATGACGAACCACGCACAGGTCGCGACCTGATCGAGCGCGCACCGGCGGCGGCAGCCGTCCTCGCTGGTGCGCGCGCCGCCGGGCTCGCGCTCGATGGGGTCTGGCTCGTCGGTGGCGCAGTCCGTGACGCGGTCATGGCGCGCGCTGCCGCCGGCCGCGACGTCGACCTCGCCGTCGAGGGTGCAGGCGTTGCCTTCGCGCACCTGCTCGCCGGTGCGCTCGGCGGTGAGGTGATCGCCGAGCACCTGTTCGGCACCGCCACGGTGCTCGTCGACCTCGGCGCCGAGCTGGGGCTCGTCCACGTCGACGTCGCCACGACGCGCACGGAGACCTACGCCGCGCCGGGCGCACTGCCGACGGTCACGCTCGACGCGACGATCGAACAGGACCTCGCGCGCCGCGACATCTCGATCAATGCGATCGCCGTGTCTGCCAAGCCCGATGCCGATGGCAGCCACCGCATCGTCGATCCCTTCGACGGGCTCGGCGACATCGAGCGACGGCTCGTACGCGTGCTCCACCCGGGCTCCTTCGTCGACGACCCGACGCGAATCGTGCGCGTCGCACGCTACTCGGGGCGGCTGGGCCTGCCGGTCGACCCCGAGACGCGTCAGTGGGCCGTCGATGCGGTCGCCGCCGGCGCGCTGCAGACGATCAGCTCCGACCGCATGCGCGCCGAGCTCGAGCTCGTGCTGCGCGAGGCGGCGTGGGACTCGCTGACGCTGCTCGCGGCCTGGGGCATGCTCGACCAGCTCGACCCGCGGCTGGAGGAGTCCTTCCGGCTCCCGTTCCTGATCATGCGCATCGACGAGGTCTGCGGCGACGACGCGCAGCTCCACGATCGCGTCTGGCGGATGCGGCTCGCCGCGCTCGTGCGCCCGCTCGGCGCCGACCGCGAGGGCTGGCTGCGCTGGCTCGGATTCCCCGGCGACGTGATCGCCGACGTCGAATCCCACGCGCGGCTGCTCGACTACGTCTTCGAACACGGCGTCGCGCTCGCGCAGGTCGCCAACTCCGACCTCTACCTCGACCTCGGGGAAGTGGAGGACGACTCCTTCGCCGTCGCGGCGATCGCCACCGACGACGAGCAGGTCGTCGCACGGCTCGACGCCTACCGCACCGCGATCCGCGGCACGCGCCTCACGGTGCGCGGCGAGGACGTCATGGCCGCAGGCGTGCCCGCCGGCCCACGAGTGGGTCGGATCCTCGGTACGCTGTTCCTCCAGGCACTCGACGGCGAACTGCCGGACGAGGCCGCCGAGCGCGCCGAGCTGGCGCGACTCGCCGAAGATGGAGCCGCATGACCGGGTTGGACCTCGCCACGCTGCAGGAGAACATCCGGGTCGGCACCTTCATGATCCCGCTCATCCTGCTGGCGTTCGCGCTGCACGAGATGGCGCATGCCTACGCCGCGACCTGGTTCGGCGACCCGACGCCGGCACGACACGGCCGACGCACGCTCAACCCGATCCGCCACCTCGACCCGGTCGGCACGATCATGATCGTCGCGAGCATGCTGCTGTTCGGCTTCCCGTTCGGCTTCGCCGTGACCCCGGTCAACGACGAGCTGATGCGCAAGCCACGCCTGCACGGGGCGCTGACGGCGCTCGCCGGCCCGATGGTGAACATCATCATGTGCGGCATCAGCCTCGTGCTGCTCGTCGTCGCCTATGAGCACTACGGCCCCGTCATGCCGGGCGAGGACGTGCCGTTCCTGCTCGAGGCCGCTGACCGCAGCATGACCTTCAACGCCTTCCTCGCCGTCTTCAACCTGCTGCCGATCCCACCGCTGGACGGTGGACGCATCGTCGGCTCGTTCATGAACCGCCACATGCAGGCGGAGTGGAACAAGATCGGCGAGTACGGCATCTTCATCATCCTCGCGCTGGTGCTCTTCGGTGGCGGCTCGTTCCAGCAGTTCGTCGGTCAGCTCTCGACGTGGCTGCTGCAGTTCGTGGACCTGTTCGTCGACTCGCCCTTCCTCTTCTGATGGCGGGCTGGTCGTGGCAGTCCGGCGACGTGCACGCCCGATTCACGAGCCGCGACCACGGCAACATCGGGCTGCATGTCGGTGATGATGCGGAACAGGTCGCGGCGCGGCGCGCGGACATCGCCGCTGCTGCCGGCCTGACGACCGCGGCCGTGGCGGGCGTCACCCAGGTGCACGGCGCCGACGTCTGGCTCGATCTTGGTGCTGGAACTTCGGTCGCCGCGGACGTGCAGTGGGGGAGCGCGCCATCGCCGATCGAAGCCGATGCCCTGGTGACGACCCGGGCCGGGATCGGTCTTGCCGTTGGCGTCGCTGACTGCATGCCGATCGCCGTGGCGTGGGGGAGTGCACACGCCGCGATCCATGCGGGCTGGCGTAGCCTGGAGGCGGGGATCCTCGAGCGCACCTTCGACGTGCTGCGTCGCGCTGCCGGCCCGAGCGTCGCGTTCGCAGGCGTCGAGCCGCGCGCGGTGATCGGGCCGTGCCTCGGTGCGTGCTGCTTCGAGGTCGGCGAGGAGGTCGCCGAGCGATTCGCGACCTCGAGCATCGTGCGGCGCGACGGCGCGCCACGGCCGTTCCTCGATGCCCGCGCGGAGGCACGTCGACGGCTGGCGGAGCTTGGCTGCGAGGTTGACGACATCGAGGTCTGCACGTCGGATTCGCGGGACTGCTTCTCGCACCGGGGCGACGTTGGGGCGACCGGCCGTCAGGCGCTCGTGGTGTGGCGCGTCGACGCCTGACGGCGAGGGCGCTTGCGCCTCGTACGCTAAGGTGCAGCCCATGTCGCACTTTCCTCGACACCTCACGGCGCTCGCACTCGCCTGTCTCGCATTGCTCGCGGTCCCGGCTGCTGCGTCGGCGGTGGTCGAGCCGGTCACGCCCCGCGATGGGCTCGCGACGACCTCATCGCGACCGATCTTCACCTGGAAGCTGACACCCGGTTCCGTCCCCACCCAGCTCCAGATCGCAGCCACCACGACTCCAGGTGGCACGTCGCTCGAGGGCGCAGCGATCGAGAAGCGGCTGACGCCGGCGCAGGTGCGCTACCAGCCCGCCCTCCAACATCAGCTGTACTCCGGGCTGTGGTACTGGCGCGTCATCGGCACGACGGACGCAGGGGCACCGGCCGCCACGGCATTCCGCAGCTTCGTCATCCGCAAGCGGGTGCTCGCGCCGACGCTGCGCGTCGCCAACACGCAGACCGGGACGACCGGCTCGGTGCGCATCAATACGAACATCCGCGACAGCCGGGTCAACGTGAAGATCAAGCAGGGCCAGGCGTGGTGCCTGAACCAGTCCTTCACTGCGCGGCGACCGCGCGCGATCCTGCATCGCTGGAGCGCCTACCGCTTCTTCTGCAACCCGCGGATCCCGATCGATCCCGGCACGGTGGTCGCCACCGTCGTGACGATCCGCTCCGGTGACATCGTGCGCCGCGTCGTGCACCGATCCACGGTGCGCTGACCTCGTGGCCGAAGGCATCGAGGCAGTCGTGCTGCGAACGCTCCGCTACGGCGAGGCGGACCTGATCGCGCACCTGCTGACCCGACATGGCGGTCGTCGCGGCGTGATCGCCAAGGGTGCGCGCAAGCCCAAGAGCCGGCTCGGTGCTCGGCTCGAGCCATTCCTCGCCGTCTCGCTGCAGCTCGTCGAGAGCCGCGGTGACCTCGACATCGTGCGCGGCGTCGAGGTGCTCGCAGCCCACGACGCGCTGCGCTCCAGCTGGCGCTCGCAGCAGCTCGGCGCGGCGGCGCTCGACCTGGTCACGCGCCTGAGCGTCGAGCACGAGCCGAACGAGCAGATGTTCCACCTGCTGCGCAACTTCCTTGACCTGCTCGATTCGACCGCGGCACGTACGCCGGTCGAGGCCATCGAGGATGAACGTCGCGGCGCGGTGCTGCTCGCGGCCTTCCAGCTCAAGCTGCTGCACGTGGTCGGCATCGCCCCGCAGCTCGGCGCCTGCGTGCGCTGCGGCGCCGCGTCACCGCTGGCCGCCTACTCGGCGCGCGACGGCGGCGTGATCTGCAGCGGCTGTCGCACCGCGGAGGACCAGACGCTCGACGCCCCCACCCATGCGGCCGCCGTCACGCTGATGCGTTCGCCACTCGCCGAGCTCGTGACGCGCGCCGCGGAGGACCTGCCCGAGATGCGCGTGCTGCGCACCGTCGGCTCGGGCATCGTCGCCGCGACGGCGCAGGAGCACGCGGGCATCCGCCCGCGCTAGTGGTCTTCCGCGTCCCCCGCGGCGGGAGCGCTGGCCGGTCCGAAGGACGCCGTCACGATCGCGCCGCCATCGGGTGCATTCGTGGCCGTCACCCAGCCGCCGTGTGCGGCGACCGTCTGCTGCACGATGGAGAGCCCGAGACCTGACCCCGGCATCGACCGTGCCGATTCAGCGCGCCAGAAACGATCGAAGACGCGATCGAGCTCCTGCTCGGGGAATCCTGGTCCATGGTCGCGCACGCGAGTGACACCATCGGTGAGCTCGATCTCGATCGTGCCGCCGTCGGGGCTCCACTTACGCGCGTTGTCGACGATGTTCGCGGCGGCGCGTGCGATGCGCGCCGGGTCGCCCGTGACGACCGTCGGCTCGAGGTCGAGCTGGACCACGACGGAGCTGTCGCCGCGTCGCTCGGCGCGCTCGGCCGCGGCGCGCAGCACGTCGTCGAGTCGAACGTCGTCGTGGATGGCCTCGGGGTCGGAGCCGCGCGCCAGCTCGATCACCGCAGTCAGCAGGTCGGTCAGCTCATCGAGCTCGGTGACGATGTCGCTGCGCAGCGCTGCGAGGTCCTCGGGTGGCAGTCGGTCGATGTCGGCGTCGCCGAGCACCTGGATGTTCGCGCGCACGCTCGCGATCGGCGTGCGCAGCTCATGGCCGGCGTCCGCGATCAGCTGGCGCTGCATGTCGAGCGACTGCTCGAGCGCGGTCAACGTTGCATTGAAGCTGGCAGCCAGTCGCGAGATCTCGTCCGTGCCAGTGACATCGAGCCTTCCGTGTCCACTGGGGTCGGCCGCGATGTCCTCGGCCTCCTGCGTGAAGCGGGCGACGGGGCGCAGCGCCAGCTGCGCGACCAGCAAGCCGAGCCCGATGGCGCCCAGCACGCCGAGTACCACCACGATCACCAGCCGGGTTGCAGTCTGGCGCAGCACCGCGCGCACCTCGTCGATCGGCCGCGCCACCTGGAGCGCGCCGCCGCCGGTCAGGCCGGTCGTCAACACCATCAGGTGCGTGCCGTTGACCTCCACGTCGTCGCGAAGGGCCTCGCCGCCACCGCGGCGAGCGATCAGCAGGTCATCCTCGGTGAGCGGCAGGGCATCGCCGTCGTTGCCGAGCTGGAGCACGTCGCCGTCCTCGTCCACGACCTGTACGTAACCGCGGGCCCCACCGAAGGGCTGTGCAGGGCCAGCCCCTGGACCGCCGCGCGGTCGATCACCACCGCGACCCGTCGAACGGTCCGCAATCTGGCGCAGCTGCTGCTCCGTCTCGCCGCGCAGCTCGTTCGCCACGACGCTGTAGATGGTCACGGCGATCAGTGTCGCGACGACGGCGAGGGCGAGCGCCGACGCGGCCGCGATGCGTGCGCGCAGGCTCATTCAGTCGGCTCCCGCAGCACGTAGCCCACGCCACGCAGCGTATGGATGAGCGGGCGCGCACCGGCCTGCTCGAGCTTGCGGCGCAGGTAGCCCACGTACACGCGGAGGGCATTGGATTCGGGGCCGAAGTCATAGCCCCAGACCCGGTCGTAGATGACGTCGTGTGTCAGCACGTGGCGCGGATTGCGCAGCAGCAGCTCGAGCAGCTGGTATTCGGTGCGTGTCAGCTCGACGAACACCTCGCCCGATACGAGTGCGCCGTGGCGTGCCGAGTCGAGGCGCAGCTCGGCGAACGTGAGATCGCCTGCCTCGGGCGTCGCGTCGCTGCCCGGATCCATGTCACTCGCGCGACGCAGTAGCGCACGCAGGCGCGCCTTCAGCTCGCCCACGTCGAACGGCTTGGCGAGGTAGTCGTCGGCGCCGGCGTCGAGCCCGGCGATCCGATCGCCGACCTCATCGCGCGCAGTCAGCATGAGCACCGGCGTGCGGTCGCCGGCTGCGCGGAGGCGGCGGCAGACCTCGAGTCCGTCCAGCACCGGCATGCCGATGTCGAGCACGATCGCATCGGGTCGCTTCGCCTCGAGGACGTCGAGGCATTCCGCGCCGTCCTCGGCGACGGCGACGTCGTAGCCCGCCAGCACGAGCGCACGTCGGAGTGCATCTCGGATCGAGCGGTCGTCGTCGGTGACCAGGATCTGCATCGATGGTTCCTTCTGGAGTGGCGGGCGCGGCGCCCTTCGGTGGGGTCGTACCCATCCTGCACCCAGAACGTAAGCCCAGCGTGTGACGGGACATTCCGACGTCGTTGTGTCGTAGCTCTTAGGGAGCGCTTATGGCGCCGGCCGAGACTGGAGGTATCGACCCGAACGAGGAACGCACACCATGCTCGACACGCTCTTCACCTATGGACCACTCATCGGAACTGCAGCCATGCTGCTCGCCACGATCGCCGTGCTCGTCGTCGGCGCACGACACGGCAGCGCCCGCTCGGCGCGCACGCTGCTGCCGGCCGCCTACCTGGCGCTGCATGCAGCGATCGGTGGCCTGCTGATCGCGGGCCGCCACTTCGCCCTGCCGCGCGGCGACGTGCACATGGTGGCGATGGTGCTCGACCTGGTGGGCATCGTGCTGCTCCTGCTGACGATCGTCGGCATGGACCAGGCCGCCCGCACGGTGCGCCGCGACCTGCGCCGCTCGGATCTGGAGGCGGCGGAGTACGACCGTGCGCGTCGCGACTACGAATCGCTGATGCGCCATCGCATCGCCAATCCGCTGGCGATCGTCGATGGTGGGATCCGCACGCTCGCCGACCACGGCGATCGCATCGACGCAGCCACCCGAGCGCTGCTGCTGGCCGACATGGTCGCAGCGCTCGAGCGGCTCGAGCTCGTCGAGACGATGCCCTCCCCGCGCACGCCGGAGGAGCGCGACCTCGATGGCGTCGCCCGTATCCGCGATCTCGCGGTCGCCTGACACCCCAGCCCGACCACGATGCCCACACCCACGCACCGTCCCGACCAGAAGAAGCCCCCCCCACGAGCCCCAACCCCACGGAGAACGGACACGAACGCCCGAGCTGCCGACGGCCCCGACGCGAAGCACCCCTCGCGTCGGGGCCGTCGCGTGCCGCGAGCGATAGCCTGTCGACATGGCGCCTGCTCGGATTCCATCGGTCGTGCTCATGCTCCTCGTGGCGCTGCTGCTCGTCGGCTGCGGCGACGATGATGCGAGCTCGAGCGATGCGGCCGATCGCGCCGTGTCACAGACGCGGGTGGAGACGAAGCCCGAGCCGGAGCCCGAGACCGCCACGTCGATCACCGTCACTGCCGCCACCCATGCGTGCCTCGCCGACGTCCGCTTCGTGCGACTGGCGGGGCTCACCGGTGCGGCCGAGGCGTGGCAGCGCACCGATGAACATCGTGCGATCCTTGCCATCAGCGACGGCACACCGCTCGCGGGGATGATCGACGAGCTCCGAACCCAGGGCGAGCTTGCGCAGCAGGTGCCGAACTTCACCCCGCCAGTCGTGTTCGCCGGTAACGGCGCCAACTCGGCGGAAGCGCTCGCGTGCCTGACGGAGTGAGCGCCCGCGGCTTCGGGTACCGCGTCGGCATGCATCACCTTCGCGCCTTCATCCTGCTCGCCGCCGTTCTCTTCCTTGCCGGGTGCGGGTCCGGCGACGACTCGAGCGCAGACACGACGCCGAAGCGCGACGCCGGCGCATCGAACGACGTCGACACGACCGAGACGCAGCCCAAGCCCCGCGTCGCGTCGAGCAGCTTCGTCGAGACCGCCGCGATCCGCACCTGCCTGGAGCGCGCCGAGTTCGTGAAGCGTGCCTCGCCGGCCGGCGGCATCGTCGCCTGGAGCGGCCCGTCGGGCACGATCGTCATCGCGAATGAACCGCAGCTGGATCGCGTACTCGGTGCGCTCGCCAATGCACGTGTCATCGCCGACACCAACATCGTCGTCTCCGGCGATTCCGCCGAACTCGACGCCGCGGTGGCCTGCCTCCGCACCCCGAAGCAGTAGCTCGCACGGGTAACCGGTAGGATCGGTCCTCGTTTCCCAACGACACCGAGCGAGGCTTCCGTGAGTGATTCGTCCGCAGCCCGACCCCTGTACCTGCAGGAGATGTTGGCGCGACTGCAGCAGTTCTGGTCCGACTACGGCTGCGTGATCATGCAGCCGTACCACACCGAAGTCGGCGCAGGCACGTTCAACCCGGCCACGCTGCTGCGATCGCTCGGACCGACGCCGTGGAAGACCGCCTACGTCGAGCCGTCGATCCGACCCTCCGACGGCCGCTACGGCGACAACCCGTACCGCCTCCAGCACTACTTCCAGTTCCAGGTATTGATCAAGCCCTCGCCCGACGACATCCAGGAGGTCTACCTGGAGAGCCTGCGCGCGATCGGCATCGATCCCGCCCAGCACGACATCCGCTTCGTCGAGGACAACTGGGAAGGTCCGACGCTCGGCGCATGGGGGACCGGCTGGGAAGTCTGGTGCGACGGCATGGAGATCACGCAGTTCACCTACTTCCAGCAGGCGGGTGGCATCGACCTCGACCCGATCAGCGTCGAGATCACCTACGGCGTCGAGCGCATCGCCATGTACATGCAGGACAAGGCCTCGGTCTACGACATCGACTGGGCCCCCGGCTTCACGTACGGCGACGTGTACCAGGAGAACGAGCGCCAGTGGTCGACCCACAACTTCGAGGTCGCGGACGTTGCCCTGCAGCAGCGCCACTTCGAGGAGTACGAGGTCGAGGGGCAGCGCTGCCTCGAGGCGCGCATCCCGATGGCCGCCTATGACTACGTGCTCAAGTGCAGCCATGCCTTCAACCTGCTGGACGCGCGCGGCGCGATCAGCGTCACCGACCGCACCAGCTACATCCAGCGCGTGCGCAACCTCGCCCGCGCCACCTGTGAGCTGTACCTCGAAGTCCAGGCCGAGCGCGTAGGCACCAAGGAGCTGACCACCAATGTCTGAGGATCGCACACTGCTCTGGGAAGTCGGCTGCGAGGAGCTGCCCGCGTGGGCCTGCGACGCGCTGGAACGACAGCTGCCGGCGCTCGTCCGTGATGCACTCGCCGAAGCGCGGCTGAGCGTCGAAGGTGCCGAGGATGTCGTCGCGTGGGTCGGCCCGCGCCGCTTCTCGATCCTCGTCGAAGCGCTGCCGACGCAGCCCGCGCTGCGCCAGCGGCTCGATGGCCCGCCCGTGAAGATCGCCTTCGAAGGCGGCGACGCCGCTGGTGCGCCGACGCGTGCCGCGATCGGCTTCGCCGAGAAGAGCGGCTTCGCCGTGACCGAGCTGCAGGTCGATGCCGACCGTGGCACGGTCTTCCTCGTGCGCGACCTGCCGGAGGTGCCGATTGCCGACGTGTGGCCAGCGCTCGCCGATACGATCCTCACCAAGCTGCAGTTCGCCAAGCCGATGCGCTGGGGCACGAGCGCCTGGCGCTTCGTGCGACCGATCCGATGGATGGTCACGCTGCACGGCGGCCATGCGCTGGAGTACGACTGCTGGGGCGTGACGAGCGGGCGCACGACGCGCACGCATCGCTTCCTCGGCGCCGAGCGCACCGTCGACATCGTCGAGGCCGACCGCTACGCCGAGACGCTGCGCGGCGGCTTCGTCGTCGCCAACCAGGAGCTGCGCCGCACCGCGATCGAGCAGGGGCTGGCGAAGGCCGCCGCCGAGCTCGACGGTGAGTTCTCCGACCCGGGCAACGTGCTCAAGGAGGTCGTGCACCTCGTCGAGCAGCCGACCGTGATCACCGGCCACTTCGACGAGCGCTACCTCGAGCTGCCCGAGCGCGTGCTCGTCACCGCGATGCAGTCGCACCAGCGCTACCTGCCGGTCAAGCGCGGCTCCGAGCTGGCGCCGGCCTTCCTGACCGTGATGAATGCCGACCCTGCTGCCGTCGCGACGATCCTGCCGGGCTACGAGCGCGTGCTCGCCGGCCGGCTCGACGATGCCGTCTTCAGCTTCGAGCGTGACCGCAGCCGCGGCCTCGACGACATGGCGACCGATGCGTCGCTCGGTGCCGTCGCCTTCCACGCGAAGGCCGGCTCGCTCGCCGACCGTCGCGACAGGATCGCCGCCGTCGCTGCCGACCTCGCCACGCAGTTCGGCGTCGATGCGACCCAGGTCGCCGACGCCGCACGGCTCGCCAAGGCCGACCAGGTCTCGACCGTCGTCCAGGAGTTCGCCGAGCTCGAGGGCTACGTCGGCTCGCTCTACGCCGCCGCCGGCGACTACGCCGCGCCGGTCTGCCAGGCGATCGACCAGCAGTTCCTGCCTCGTGGGCTCGATTCGGAGCTGCCCGCTGCCGGCGTGCCCGCCGTGCTGGCGCTGGCCGACAAGATCGAGCTGCTCGTCACGATGTTCGCGATCGGCGAGCAGCCGACCGGCAGCCGTGACCCGCACGCGCTGCGTCGCGCCGCGATCGGCGTGATGCGCATCGCTCTCGAGCACGACCTGCCGCTCGACCTCGACGCCGCGCTGGCCACCGCCGGTGCCGCGATCCACACGCAGGGCTTCGGCGCTGCCGAGACCGAGCTGCTCGTACAGGTGCGCGACTTCATCCTCGACCGCGTCGAGAAGCGCCTCTCCGATGCAGGCGTGCGCGTCGACGCCGTGCGCGCCGCGCGCTCGGCCGAGCTGACCCAGCTGCAGCACCTCGACGAGCTCGCTCGCGCGATCGATGTCGAGGTGAAGGGTGGCGACGTCACCTTCACCCAGGTGCTCGAGGCGCAGGGCCGCTCCCGCAACATCATCGCCAAGGCCGGAGGAGTGCTCGACGGCTCCGTCGACCCGACGAAGTTCGAGGCGGACAGCGAGCGCGAGCTGCACCGTGTGCTGCAGGCAACTGCCGAGCCGCTCAAGGTCGCCGTCGCCGAACGACGCTTCGGGGAGGCCGTCACGCTGGCCGCAGGCCTCGGACCGGCCGTCGACGCCTTCTTCGCGCGCGAGACCGGTGTGATGATCATGACCGACGACGATCTCGTGCAGACCAATCGCCTGCGCCTGCTCGCCGAAGTCATTGACGCGACCGCTCCGTTGGGCGACCTTTCGCAGCTCCAGGTGTGAACACCTTGGACGAATGTCAGCGCGAAAACTGACAAAACGTGATGGTTTAGAGGCTCTGGAACGGGACACGCGGAGTTGCGGCTTGCCGCAATACCGTAAGGAATACTGCTGGTCGCGCGGTCAATATTCGGTGGCTAGTGTGGCGAACGTCATCCGCTCGATCGTTGCAATTCCGAGCGGGTTCCTCGTCGTCCACACAAAGGTGTTCCGTGCTCTCACGTTTCCGCTCGCAGCTCAGGTTGCTCACACTTTCCGCCGTCGCAGTCGCGGCGTTCGCCATTCCGGCGAGCGCGCACGCTGCCGTTCCGGAGTGCGATTCAACATCGAACTTCCCAATCGAGGGTGTCGACACGTACTTCTACTATGACGAGATCACGCTGACCCAGGCGAAGGCCGACAGCGAGGACGCATCGGTGACGGTGACGTGCTCAGGTGACACCGCAGCGCCGACCCTGACGATCATTCCCGCGCAGACCGAAGGCGCCGGAACCGCAACGGTCTCCGCGCCTGTTCCGGGCGTCAACTCGAATACGTGGACCATCACGTGGAACCCCGACTCAGCCGAG
>JAOPYV010000014.1 GCA_025964435.1 Thermoleophilia bacterium
GCGGCGACGCCCGCGGCAGCCACGCCCGCACCAGCCGCAGCAGCGGATCCGGCAGCGCCCGCCGGAGCAACGCCACCGGCCGCCGACGCGGCGAAGGCCGAGGAGGCCAAGAAGGCTGCCGAGGCCAAGAAGGCTGAGGAGGCGAAGGCTGCAGAGGCGAAGAAGGCCGAGGAGGCCAAGAAGGCCGCTGCGGCTACGGCAGCAGCAGCGGCGCCGAAGACGTACACGGTCGTAGGCGGGGATTCGCTCTCCGGGATCGCCGTCAAGCTCGGACTCAACGGCTACCAGGGGCTCTACGACCGCAACAAGGATCTCATTGGCGCCAACCCGAACCTGATCAAGCCGGGCCAGGTGCTCACGATCCCGTAGGGCGGTCCGGAGAACCGGTCGCTTCGTCGGGGGCGCTGGGTTTGTTGCCGCGCACGCGTGGCAATTCGCACCCATGGTTCCCGACACGCTGGACACGACAGTTCCCACCGCACTGCTCGTCATCGACATGCAGGAGGGGTTCGCCGCGCGCGACGTCGCCCTGCGGCGATTGGCGGTCGATATCGCGGAGCACGTGTACGCACACGTCGATGACTACGTGCTGCTTGCCGCGTCGCGTTTTCGCAACGTGCCGGGAAGCCTGTACCACCGGCTGATCAGCCAGGACATGACGACCGACGCGGAGCTGCGGCTCCTGCCCGAGCTCGCATCGATCCCGTTCGACATCGTCGTCGATACGTGCAGCTACTCGAGCCTGACCGACGAGCTCCTGGGGCGACTGCGCGCGGCCGGTGTCGAGCGACTGGTCGTCGTCGGCGCTGACACCGACCAGTGCGTGCTGGCGACCGTACTCGCGGCGTTCGATGCCGGGATCGAGCCGATCGTCCGCATCGACCTGTGTCGCTCGGCAGCCGGTGCGGATCCGCATGAGGCGGGGCTGATCGCGCTGCGCCGGGCGATCGGCGAGGAGCGTGTCATCGACCGCGACGCGCAGCTCACGCACTCGTGAGCCGCCACTAGGTCAGTGCGTCGCGGCGGTGGCCGACTCCGCGGCGTGCGCCTCCTCTTCCTCATGGCCGTGCTCATCGCCGTGCATCGCACCGACGAAGAGGATCGTCGCGACGAGCGCCACGGCGAAGGTCGCGGCCGCGCCGAGGTGCTTCTCCTCGCTGTGCGCTTCCGGCAGCAGGTGCCCGGTCGCGATGTAGAGGAGCGCGCCCGCAGCCAGTCCGACGAGCACGCCGAGCGAGCCGTCGGAGAGGTTCGGCAGGAGCGCGATCAGCAGCGCGCCGAGCGGGATCATCGCGGCGACGATGAACGCGTCGCGCGTGACACGTCGTGAGGAGAGTCGCCCTGCGATGAGCACGGCCGCGAAGGAGAGGCCGACCGGCAGCTGATGGATGAGGATGCCGACCGCGACCCCGGCGGCGGCGCCGTTGGAGACGGCATCGCTGGCGCCGATCACGACGCCGTCAGCGAAGTTGTGCAGGCCGAGGCCGATCAGGAACGGCACGATCGCGTGGTAGGGGATGCAGCCATCGGCGTCGGGCTCGGGGGCGTGGGAATGGGCGTGGCTGTGCACGTGTGCGTGCCCGTCGTCGTGCGTGCCGTGCGCGTGCGGCTCCAGGTGATGGGTGTGGCCGCTGGTCACGGTCTCGACGACGTAGAGCGCGAGGAAGCCGATCGCGATGGAGATCGCGGCGTTGGTGGTGCCGGTGAGCTCGAAGGCCTCGGGGAGCAGGTCGGCGAAGACGATTCCGAGCAGGATGCCGGCGGCGATCAGCATCGACATCGTCTGGACGAGCCGTGAGCGACCGAGCGCGGTCTCGACGGTCAGGGTCGCCGCGAAGAATCCGGCGGCGGCGATGCAGGCAAGGAGGAGGGGAACCATTGCTACATGATAGCAGTTATCATGTACGATTCGTCCATGGTTGCCTCCGCACATCTCATCTCCCGCGTCCTCACATCGAGTGCGCTGGTGGTCCTCGCGCTCGGAGTGACAGCATGCGCCTCCGGCGATTCGGCGGCGACGGCCGAGCCCGAGCAGGTGCGCATCGTCACCGCGGCGGCGCCGTTGACCTTCGTCGCAAAGCAGCTCGGCGGTCGCCAGGCCAAGGTCGTCGAGCTGACCAGCTCGAACCCGCAGGGGCTCGCCACGGCAAACCAGGCGCACGACCTGCAGCTGACGAACACCGCGAAGCGGCGGCTGGAGGAGGCTGACGTCGTGCTCTATCTCGGCAGCAGGGTGCAGCCGCGGCTGGCGCGCTGGATCGATGGTCTTCCCAACTCCGTCCAAGTCATTGACATCCTGGCCGTCGATGGCATCGACGTGTTGGACGGCGCGGGCGGCGTGCCGGATCCACACGTATGGATGGATCCGATCCGCATGCAGGTCGTGGTGGCTGCGATCGGAGTCGAGCTCGATGACGCGGGCATCGCCGATGCGCCACGACGCGCCGACAACCTGAACGAGGAGCTGCGCGCGGCCGACACGCGCTACCGGATGCTGCTCCAGGGGTGCGTGACGCGAACCTTCGCGGACGGCGCGAGCCACGACACCTGGGCCTACCTCGGCGATCGCTACGACATCGGGCCGACGCCGAACCTGATCGCTCCGCACAGCTCCATGCGCACGATGGAGGACACCTCCGCGAACTATCTCGACGAGCTCGAATCGAACTTCGATGTCCTGCGCAGGGAGCTGCGCTGCACGGTGAAGAACCCGACCGAGGATGCGGAGCGCGGGCAATGAGCGAGCGCGCGGCTGAACTGCTTCGAGCCCACGGCCTGCGCGTCACCGCGCAGCGGCTCGAGGTGCTGGAAGCGCTCGACGGCGCGGCCGGCGACACCAGTGCGCAGTCGCTGCACGAGCGGCTCCGCGACGCAGGCAGCACGATCGGCGTGGCCACCGTGTATCGGACGCTGGGCTCGCTGGCCGAATCCGACGTCATCGATGCGATGCAGCACGGCGGCCATGTCCACTACCGGCTGTGTGCGCCCGGCCACCACCATCACCTGACGTGCGTCGAGTGTCACGCGGTGCTCGAGCTTCGCGACTGCGACATCGATGACTGGGTGGATCGCCAGGCGAAGCGCCATGGCTTCACCGGTGTCACCCACACGATGGAGCTGAGCGGTACCTGCAGCGACTGTCGCGTCGCCAGCTGAGCTCAGCTGCGCGCCGGGACGACGTCGAGGATCAACTCGCGGGCACGCACGATCGATTCCGGATCGATCTCGTGCTGCATCGGCACCTCGTGGAACTCGACCGCTGCTCCCGCTGCTTCCAGTCGCGCCTTCGCGTCGTGCGCGAAGTCGATCGTGATCACCGGGTCGAAGGTGCCGTGCGCGAGCAGCACCGGCACGTCCTGCGCGGTGTCGGCTCCGAGCTCCCAGCCGTCGACGGTCGGCACGAAGCCGCTCCACGGGATGACGGCGGCGGGGCGGGGACGCCCTGCACCCAGTGCCGTCGCGATCGACATGACCGCACCTTGGGAGAAGCCACCGATCACGAGGCGGTCGTGCGTCAGGCCGTGCTCGGCGAGCAGGGCGTCGACGTCCTGCTCCAGCAGCCGCAGCGAGGTGGTGAAGGTCTCCTCGTGGGGGAAGCCGACGCGGTGCACCACGTACCAGTGATGGCCGAACTGGCCCTGCGGCACGTACGGCGCCTCGAGCGTCACGCCATGCAGGCGTGCGTCCGGATCGAAGTGCTCCAGCAGGGGGAAGAGGTCGTCCGCGTTCGCGCCACGCCCGTGCAGCAGCACGAGCAGGCCGTCGGGGGCGGAGGGATTGGCGGCAGGACGTTCGCGCCTGCCCAGTCGCTGTGTCGTGCTCGGTTCCATGCAGTGAATTTTAGCTCACGCTGGTCGGTTCCGTGTGTACGACCACTTCCACGATGTCGGGTACGCGCTGGCAGATGCGCTCTTCCACCCGTGTCGCCAGCTCATGTGCCTCGCGCAGCGGCTGGTCGGCAGCGGCGAGCACGGTGACGTAGGCGCCCAGCCCGCGGCTCGAGAGGCGCAGGCGCACGTCGATCGGGTCGCGGCCGGTGACCTCGATCACCGCGGCGCGCGTGGCCGCGATGATCGTCGCGTCGGTGACGGCGCCCGCCTCGGCCGGCTCGGCGTCGACCGGCTCGATGTGGACGTCGACGTGGGCGAGCTCGGGCACGGCCAGCTGGACCGCGTGCTCGACGCGCTCGGCCAGGTCGTGCGCGGCGTCGAGGCGCATGTCGCCGCGTACCTTGAGGTGGAGCGAAACCTCGGGGATGCCGTCGAGGACGAGCACGCGCACGTTGTGCACCTCGTAGATGCCGGGCGTCGCGAGGGCGGCGGCGGTCACGCGATCGCGCACGGTGCTGCCGTGCTCGTCCGGCTCGACGTGCACGACGACATCGCTGCCGGGCAGCGCCTGTTCGACCGCGGCCTCGACCGCGTCGGCGAGCGCGTGGCCCTGGCTGACGTGGTCGATCGCCGAGACGCCGATCACCACGTCGGCGAGATATTGGCCCGCGCTGCGGCGGATGCGCAGGCGCCGCAGGGAGATCGGCAGGTCGAGCCCGGCGACGGCGCGCGTCGCCGCTCGGTCAGCGGCCTCGGGCGCGACATCCATCAGGACCTGTGCGTTGTCCCAGAGCAGGCGCGCCGCGGAGACGGCGACGATCGCAGCGACGATCAGCGCGGCGAGCGCATCGCCGGCGGCGAAGCCCGACGCGACCAGCAGCAGGCCGATGAAGACGGCGATCGATCCCGCCAGGTCGCTCGCGAAGTGCAGCGCGTTCGACTGCAGCGCCGGGCTGTGATGCACCACGGCGGCGCGGTGCGACACGACCGTGCGCCACACGTCGATCACGATGACGAGCACCATCACGCCGATCGTCCAGCCCTCGACGTGCACGTCGCTGCTGCCGTCGAGCAGGCGCTGGATCGCCGTCCATGCGATGTAGGCGGTCGCGGCGAGCAGGATCAGCGCCTCGAAGAGTGCGGCCAGGTGCTCGGCCCGGCCATGGCCGAACGGGTGGCGGCGGTCCGGCGGGCGCTGGCCGACCCGGATCGCGAAGAACGTCAGGATCGCGGCGACGAGATCGGCCCCCGAGTGCAGCGCCTCGGCGATGAGGCCGAGCGAGCTCGACGCGACGCCAGCGCCCAGCTTCAGCGTGATGAGCACGATCGCCGCAACGATCGACGCGAGGGCCACCCGACGTTGCGCACGATGGGCGGGGGCCGAGGAGGGTGCGTCGGAATCGCTCACGAGGCATGAGTGTATCCGGGCGACTCCCGGCCTCAGGTCCTGCGATTCGCGGAAGGTCGCTGCACGCGACGGTGAGATGGTGATTTTCGGTCGTTTTGGCTACAAGTGTTGGGCAGGTCTGGCGTCCAAATCACGGGGCGAACGATTATCTGGAGCGACGAATGACACAGATCGTGCTGAGCGCGAACCTCGATGCATCTCCGACGGAGGTGTTCGACTTCATGAGTGACTATGAATTCCTGTCGACCTGGTTCACGGAGGTGGAGCAGGCGGCAGTCGTCGGTGGCGGCGAGCCGCGGGTCGGTGCCGTCGTCCAGGAGCGCCGTCGACTTCCAGCGCTGCTGGGTGGCGTGCGGACCATGCAGACGACGTTGACCAGCTTCGAGCCGGGACACCGGCTGTCGGGGCGCGTCGTCGAACGCGGTGTCCAGGTCTCGTTCGCGTGGGAGTTCACGCAGCTGCGGCGCGATCACACGCGGGTCACGCTGCGCTGCGCGGTGGTGCCGACCCGGACCTTCGCCGGGGTCGCCGCACGCATCGCGTCGACCGTCGTGCGTCGACACGAGTCGCGCCAGCTCGCGGGCATGCCGGACGGCCTGCGCGCCTGGCGACGGGCTGGTCGGTCGGCGTCCTGACCGGTAGGCTGGGTGTCCCAGGGCGTTTAGCTCAGCTGGGAGAGCACCTCGTTTACACCGAGGGGGTCGGCGGTTCGAGCCCGTCAACGCCCATACTGCGCCGGGCTACCACCAGCCGGCGCCGCGCACGCGAATCGAGCCATGCTTGAGCGCGTCGTCGAGGCGCCCCATGATCTGCTCCAGGAACTCCGGCTTGCTCGCTCGCGCGTAGCTGCCCACCGACTTCGCGCCGGACTGGTCGCGCAGCATCTGCCCGAAGGCACGCTTGAGGTGCGTGCGATCGGTGTGCTGCAGGATCGACACGACTTCCTCGTCGAGCTTCATGGTCGTCACGAAGTCCGCACCAATCTCGGCCGTCACGCCGCCCTGGAAGTCCATGCGGACCTGCGGCGCGCCACTCTTGGGGTCGTAGCGATCCATCAGGCCGTTGTCGATGAGTGACACGATGCCGCGCTTCGAGTCGAAGAGCGCGTTGTTGCCGTGGCGGTCACCGTTGGCGATCAGGTAGTCGAAGGTCTGGACGAGCTGGCGATCGACGTGTGCGCGCCGGGCGATCACCGCTTCGGCTGCCTCGGGATCGCGGATCGCATGGGACTTCTGGAAGGCATCCTCGAGTGAGCGCGAATCGTGGATGCCAGTCTGCGAGAAGAGCTTCCCCGACCGGAACTCCATCGCCGCGGTCCCATCGCTGCGGCGACCGACGGCAGGTACGAGGTGTTCGATCTTCATCGCGCGTGCGACTTCGTAGCCGAACAGCTCCTGGGCGCCGCCGCCCGAGATCGGCTTGAGCACGGCCTTGGTGTGGGCTCCCGTGTGGCGGTTGACGATGTTCACGGTGTCGAGCGCGCCGTTGACGCCGCCGCTGACGCTCGCCTTGTTCGGCGAGTGCGTGATGCGGCCCGAGCGCAACGTCGTGCGGATCTGTTCCTGCGCCTGGTCGGAGCGGCGCAGCTTGAGCGCCTCCCACGGCTTGCGCGGGTTGTACTCGAGTGGCGTGCCGGTGTCTCGTAGCGGCGGGGCGACCTCGGGCAGCGGCGCGGCGATGTCCGGCCGTGCCACGGCGTTGAGGTCGACGTTGTTTCCTGCTCTCCGGAGGAAGTCGGCGGCCTGGAAGTTGATGCCACGTTCGGGGTTCGCGAACACCCGTGGCGGCATCGCTGGTTCGTCGCCGAAGAGCCGGGCCCAGACGTCCTTGTTGGGGAGGAGCCGCTTGGCCACGTCGTCGGTGGCAACACGTTCCATGGCGAGGGCGTCCACGCCCTGCTGCGCCGCGACAGCCCCGCCCAGCGGTACACCCCACCGAGGCGCGATGTCGGCGACGTTGGCAGGCGCCGATTCGCTGTCCGCGAACAGGCGGTGGAACATGGCCGCGAGACCACCACCCCTTGGGTCGATGTCCGCGAAGCGGATCCTCGGGCCCTCTGGCGCTGGCGCTGGTGGCGCTGCTGGCGCCACTGGTACTGCCGGCTTCACGATCGTGCGTGGCTCGGTGCCAACCTGCAAGGTCATGTCTGTATCCCCCGAATGATGAACGACGCCGTGTCCCCACACAGCTGCCGGTACTTCGGATTTCGGGGCGAAGGTGTTGCAGCCAGCTGCGCTACCAGCTGCCGCGCACCCGGATCGCACCATGCTTGATCGCATCGTCGAGGCGCCCGAGCATCTGCTCGAGGAATTCCGGCTTCGTCGCCCGGGCG
Source organism: Thermoleophilia bacterium (assembly GCA_025964435.1). Lineage (GTDB taxonomy): Bacteria > Actinomycetota > Thermoleophilia > Gaiellales > SKUG01 > JAGQUL01. The sequence goes on from JAOPYV010000014.1 coordinate 7,571, forward strand.
TAGCTGCCCACCGAGGGCGCGCCCGACTGGTCGCGCAGCATCTGGCCGAAGGCACGCTTGAGGTGGGTGCGGTCGGTGCGCTGCAGGATCGAGACGACCTCGTCGTCGAGCTGCATCGTCGTCACGCCATCGGCTGCGCGCACGGCCTCGGCGCCGCCCTGGAAGTCCATGCGTACCTTCGGCACGCCGTCCTTGGGGTCGTATCGATCGAGCAGTCCATTGTCGATGAGTGACACGATGCCGCGCTTGGCGTCGTAGAGGGCGTTGTGCCCATGGCGGTCGCCGTTGGCGATCAGGTAGTCGAAGGTCTGCACGAGCTGGCGATCGACGTGTGCGCGGCGGGCGATCACGGCGTCAGCGGCTCCAGCGTCGCGGATCGAGTGCGCCTCCTGGAAGGCATCCTCGAGCGAGCGTGAGCTGCGGATGCCGGCCTGGTCGAACAGCCTGCCGGGGCGGAACTCCATCGCGGCGGTGCCATCGGCGCGGCGACCGACGGCCGGCACGAGGTGCTCGACCTTCATCGCGCGTGCGACCTCGTAGCCGAAGAGCTCCTGGGCGCCGCCACCGCTGATCGGCTTGAGCACTGCCTTGGTGCGCGCACCGGTGTGCCGGTTGACGAGCGTCACCGTGTCGAGCTTGCCGTTGACGCCGCCGCTGACGCTGTCGGAGGTGGGGGAGTGGGCGATGCGACCGGACTTCAGGGTCGTACGGATCTGCTCCTGCACGTCGTCGGAGCGGCGCAGCTTGAGCGCCTCCCACGGCTTGCGCGGGTTGAACTCGAGCGGCGTGCCGGGGTTCGCGTGGCGCGGGCCGCCGCTGATCGAGTTGACGCTGCCGTTGGCTGGCGCAACTGCGTCGACGGGAGGCTCGATGCCGAAGATCAGCTGGTTGAGCCGCAGCATCGCCTGCTTGGCGTCCATGCCGTCAGCTGAGTCCGCCCAGCCGTTGCCGAGCATCTGGACGTGGCCGACCTCGTGCGCGAAGAGGTCGCTTGGTGGCTTCGCGAACGTGCGCGGCTCAGTGCCTACCTGCAAGGTCATGTTCACTCCGTCCCGTCGTGCATCCCAAGGCCGTGGTCCCGCACGGCTATCGGTACTTCGGAACCTGGAGCTCAGGCGTTGCAGCGCTACCAGCCGCGTACGCGAATCGCCCCGAGCTTGATTGCATCGTCGAGGCGGCCGAGCATCTGCTCGAGGAACTCCGGCTTGCTCGCCCGGGCGAAGCTGCCGACGGAGGGCGCGCCAGCCTGGTCGCGCAGCATCTGGCCGAAGGCGCGCTTGAGGTGGGTGCGGTCGGTGTGCTGGAGGATGGAGACGACTTCCTCGTCGAGCTTCATCGTCGTCACCCCGTACGCCCCGCGCTCGGCACTTGCGCTTCCCTGGAAGTCCATGTTGACCTCCGGCACGCCGTCCTCGGGATCCATACGATCGAGCAGGCCGTTGTCGATGAGTGACACGATGCCGCGCGTGGCATCGAACAGCGCGTTCTGGCTATGGCGATCGCCGTTGGCAATGAGGTAGTCGAAGGTCTGGACGAGTTGACGATCGACGTGTGCGCGACGGGCCACGACCGATGCGGTCGCATCGGGTTCGCGCACGGCATGGGCCTGCCGAAAGGCGTCCTCGAGCGAGCTGGAATCCTGGATGCCTGCGCGCGAGAACAGCTTGCCGGGGCGGAACTCCATCGCTGCGGTGCCATCGTTGCGGCGGCCGACCGCCGGTACGAGGTGTTCGATCTTCATGGCGCGTGCGACTTCGAAGCCGAAGAGCTCCTGCGCGCCGCCCTTGGTGATCGGCTTGAGCACGGCCTTGGTGCGGTCGCCGGTGTGGCGGTTGACGAGCGTGACGGTATCGAGCGTGCCATTGACGCCTCCGCTGACGCTGGAGCCGCTCGGGGAGTGGGCGATTCGTCCGGAGCGCAGGGTCGTGCGGATCTGCTCCTGCACCTCGTCGGAGCGGCGTAGCTTGAGCGCCTCCCACGGCTTGCGCGAATTGTACTCCAGCGACGGACTTGGTTCCTCGGCCTGCCGGACTTTGGAGTCGAACGTGGTTCGCGCACGGCCACCGTCGTGAAGCAGCCCCGTTCCACCGCCGTTCGTCACTGCCTGCACGATCATGTCTGATTCCCCCGGCGGATCGCCTGCGTCGTGTCCCCACACGACTACCGGTACGTCGGAAATCGGGGTGCGAGCGTTGCAGCGTCAGCGAGCGGCGGCTGCGGCGGCGAGCAGCGTGTCGCGCGCGATGCGCAGTGCATCGCGGGCGTCGATCAGGTGGGGCGTGCGCGCAGCGGTCTCGGAGTTGCGCGCGGTCTTGAGCAGCTCGAGGCCGGAAAAGAGCTGGTCGGTGGCGGGGCCACCGTTGGGCACGGAGCTCGACAGCTCGATCGCCTTGCGGGTGAAGCGCACTGCGTGGTCGAGCATCACGATCGAGAGCGCGGTCGCCTGCGTGCGGGCGGTCTCGGCATAGCTGGCCGCGGTCGTGAAGACCTGGGCGACGGGCATGGTTGGCGCGATCTGCATGTGGAGCGGTGGTCCCTTCGAGAAACTCGTCTCCTGAAATCTACGTCGGAGCCCCGGCCCCTCACAGCCCGGCGCAGGCATCGTGTCCTGTGACGGCCACCGAAGTCACCGCAGGGGGTACGCTGTACCGACGAGGCGCGAGCCAGCCACGGGCGGTCGGAGGACGAGATGGACACGGAAACGCAGGCAGCCGCGGAGCTGCTGGAGACGAGCCGCACGATCGCGATCGTGGGATTCTCTGCCAACCCGGACAAGGCCGCGCATCGCGCATCGATGTACCTCGTGCGACGCGGCTGGAACGTCATCCCCGTGAACCCGACGATCGACGAGGTCGCTGGGCTGCGCGCGTACCCGACCTTGGCTGACGTCCCCGTGCCGATCGACCTGGTCGACGTGTTCCGCCCCGCAGCCGAAACGGCCGGAATCGCACGCGAGGCAGTGGCTGCGGGGGCATCGGCGATCTGGCTCCAGCTCGGTATCACGTCGGAGGAAGCACGTGCCGTCGCGACGGAGGGCGGGCTCGGCTACGTCGAGGACCTGTGCGCCGGTGCGCTCGCCGAGCGACTGGACCTGACGCCGCCGGCCGAGTGATGCAGCAGAGGCCGGTTTCGGCGCTCAAGCACCCGGCGTGGCATGCCGACGTGAAGGTGATGGAAGACGAGCTGAAGATCCTGCACGAGGCCATGGTCATCAAGGAGCGCCTGCGGGTGCTCGCCGAGCTGCAGGGGGCGTACTGGGATGAACTCCTGGAGCGCGGCTTCGAGAGCGGGACTGCCGAGCAGCTCGTGCTCGAGTGGTCACGCCACGCCTACGGCATGACCTTCCGCTCGCTGCCGGAGCCGTCACTCGACGCATCGCTCGACGAGCTCTTGGGCGCATCAGGTGGATTCGCGCCTGCGCGTGGCGCACAGCCGCCGCGCCCGCCCGTCGCCTCGTCTTCCGGTGACCCGAGCCGCGTACCGCCCGGCGAGAGCTGGCTCCAGCTCGTGCAGGACGTTGAGGCCGGCTCGGATGAATCCGACGCCGAGGACGAGCGCGCCGCCTAGCTGCGCGTCGCGTGGCGAGGGATCAGGCGTCGCTGTTGAGGTCCGCCGTCACCGACGCCGCGACTGCGGCGGGACCATGCTCGGCGCGTGCGTGTCCGCATCGGCAGGTGCCCGCGATCGGGCCTTCGTCGTAGCCGTCACACGGCAGCGCCGTGGCTTGGCAGGTGCGACAGGGAAGTGCGTAGTCCTTGCTCATGGGTGCAGCCTAGAGGTTCTGGCCTGCGTGCTCACGCACAGCGGGCACACCGACACCGTGGCTAGGCGGCTTCGTCGTCCTGCATCTCCGCAGGATCCACGACGCGCACGTCCTCGGGACGCTGGAACTCCGGATCGACGGCGACGAGCTGGAGCACCTCGGAATCATCCGCGGCGACGGGGGCGTCGTGCTGGTCCTGGGCGGGCGCACGGCTCGCATCCAGCGCGACCTGGCGAACGTCGATCCCGCCGGTCCGCAGGCACTTGAGGAAGGCCCGCACCACGTCGGGATCGAACTGGTCGCCGGCGCCCTTCACGATCTCGTCGATCGCGCGCAGCGGCGAGAGCGCGGGACGATAGGAGCGGCTGCTGGTCATTGCATCGAAGGTGTCAGCGACGGCGAGCACGCGTGCTCCGTCCGGGATGTTCTCGCCGCCGAGCCGCTCCGGATAGCCGGTCCCGTCGAAGCGCTCATGGTGCGACACGATCCACGGCACGATCTCCTCGGGCGCGACGCCCGCGACCATGCGCGCGCCGAGCACCGGATGCTGCTGCATCTCGGCCCACTCCTCAGCGGTCAGCTTCTGGACCTTGCGCAGCGTGCTGTCGCGCACGCCGATCTTGCCGACGTCGTGGAGGAGCCCCGCGACGCGGAGCAGCTCTAGCCGCTCGGGCGCCCAGCCCAGCTCGATTGCGATCGCCGTTGAGTAGCGCGAGACGTTCTCGGAGTGGCGCGCTGTGTACGCATCGCGTGCGTCGAGCGCGCGTGCGAGCGCCAGCACGGCGCGCAGTCGCGCAGTGCGCTCCATCGCCTCGAGGCGCTGGTCGGAGCTGAGCACCTTCACGACCTCGGGGTCGTAGACGGTGATCGAATCCTTGCCGGCGAGCTTGCCCCAGTAGAGCGTTCCGTTGGCGAGCTGGACGAGCTCGGCTGCGCTCTGTGTGTCTGCAGGAGCGACGGCGATGCCCATCGTCAGCGTCGGCGTGTAGGCGCCCGCGCAGGGGACTTGGCGCGTCGCGACGACGATCGCCTGGGCGACGCGCTGCGCCTCCTCGCGGTCGCGTCCGGGCAGCGCGATGGCGAACTCGTCGCCGCCGTTGCGGAAGAGGAGGTCGTCGGGGCCGAGCACGCTGCGGATCGTCCACGCGATCTCGCGCAGGTAGACGTCGCCGTCAGCGTGCGACTGTGCGTCGTTGAGCAGTGCGAGGTCATCGACGTCGAACACGAGCAGCGCGAAGCTGCGTCCGCTGCCGAGCGCGCGGGTGACCTCGTCGGGAAGGCGCTCCTGGAACTGGCGATGGCTCAGCGCGCTGGTCAGGTGGTCGGTGTCGGAGGTGCGTGCCGAGCGAACGGCGTTGACGGCGACGAGCGTGCAGCGCAGCAGCAGCAGGCCCCCGAGGACCCCGAGCAGCTCGCGCGAGATCATGCGTGCGTCGGAGTTCGAGGCGGAGGTGGTGGCAAGCACGCAGCCGAGCAGGGCGAACGGGATGATCGAGACGAGCAGCTCCCATGTGGTGCTGCGCTCGACGAGGGGGACCTGGGTGCCGGCCTCGGGTGCCATGCGGCGAATCGCGCCGCCGAATCCGATCGCGGCAATGCCGAGGACCCAGCCGAGCATGGTGACCGGCATGCCGCCGCCGCCGAGGAGCGCCTCGCGCCATGCCTCGTCGAGCCCGCCTGCATCGGCGCCGACGATGACGAGTGCCAGGACGCTTGCGACGATGCCGCCGAGCCCGAAGGTGGCGAGCAGCTCCGAGCCGCGCAGCTCCTCGCGACCGACCTGGCTCAGGACGGTGACAACGCCGACGAGCAGCAGCGTGCCGAGCGCGGGGGTCGCGAGCAGCGTCACGGTGTCGATCGAGCTCATCGCGCCGCTCGCATCGAGCAGCGTGTCGGAGAGGATCGACTTCCACGAGACGACGTAGGCGAGCACGGCGACGCAGGCGAGGTCGAGCATCGTGCCGACGGTCGCCGCACGCGAGACGCGGCGGACCCAGTGGAGCACGGCGATCGCGCCGAACAGCAGCA
>JAOPYV010000051.1 GCA_025964435.1 Thermoleophilia bacterium
CAGCTGATGGAGGCCGGGTCGATGGCCGAGGCGAAGTCCCGCGGCTGGGTGCGCATCGAGGGCAAGGACTACGTCATGGCCGACGGCGACGTCGTGGAGTTCCGCTTCAACGTTTAACTCCCTTCTGTCTGTGCAGGTCAGCGGGTTGCTGACTGGTCCGATGGCGCGGTGATGGCACACCACGCTTCATCGATGGCGCGGCGGGTTCGGTCCTCGGAGTCCGGCATCAGGTGGCCGTACGTCGACAGAACGAGCGTTGCGTTCTCGTGGCCCAGGCGCTCCGCGACAGCGATCACGGACTCACCGGCTGCCAGCAGGACGCTGGCGTAGTGGTGTCGCAGGTCGTGGCTCGTGGTCCCCGCAGGCAGCTTGGCCTTCTTGACTGCCGCCGCGAAGATGATCGATCCGTAGTAGTCGTGCCGGTATGGGGTGCCGGTCCTCGTGGTGAAGATCGTCCCGTCCTCGGCCGGCGGTAGCGCCGCGACGTGCGCCGCCAGTGCGTCAGCGACGACCTGGGGGAGTGGGACCGTTCGCCGGGATCGCGGCGTCTTCGGCTCTGATCGAGTCTTCGCCCCCGGTGCGATCTGCCACTCGACTCGCGCCGTCCGTCGCAGGAAGTCGACGTCCTCCACGCGGAGGGCTAGCAGTTCGCCGATACGCAGACCTAGGCCGGCCTGAGTGAGGACCATCGCCCGGTTGCGCTCCGGCATGGCATCGGACAGCGCCTGCACCTGCTCGACAGTCAGCGGGACCACCCGTGCGCGCTCGTGACGCGGGAGAGCGACCCGCACGACCGGCGAGGACGCTGCCAGTCTGTCGAGCACAGCGCTGGCGTAGATCGATCGCAGCAGCGACACGAGATTGCGCAGGGTCGACGGGGCGAGCACCTGAGCTCGGTCACTGGCCCACGCCTGCACCTCCGAAGGGCGAACCGCAGACACTCGCCGACCACCGAGCTTCGTGCCGGCGATGTGAGTCTCGATCAGGCTCGACACCCGCCGAGCGGTCGATTGACGGTGCGGCCGATTGCTCGCCCACGCCCTGGCGTACTCGGCCACTGTCGTGCGGTCGCTGTGGTCGACGTACTGGCCACGGAGCTTGTCGGCCTCGACGGTCGCCGCGAAGCGGTCTGCATCGCCCTTCTTGCCGAACGTTTTCTTCCGCTGCCGACCGTCAGGATCGCGGAAACGGACGTCGTAGACCTTGGTCTCACGGCCGTTCCTCCGGGTGAGGCGGCCCTCGACACTAGCCACCGGCCGTCAGCCCCGCTGCTCGTCGACGTGCACCAACTCCGGCGGCAACTCACCCGGGTCGAGGTTGGCCTTCCGCATGTTGGAGCGGTGCCGGCGCAGCTGGTCCTCGGACGTTCGCAGCGCCTGTTCGAGCCACTCGGCTTCCTGAAGCTGCACCAACGCGAGGTCCGGTCGATCCGTCTCCGTCTGCCAGCCCTTGCCCCCGAGCCGAGTCCTGACCTCCGCCGCCTTCCCCCGCCAGGCTCGGCATTCTGCGATCAGGCGGTCCTGCTCACGGAAGTACGTGGTGGGTGCCTCGTCGAGGCTCTCGTCACTGCCGGGTAGCGCAGCCTCGCCGGCGAACCACTTCGCGGCGGCCCAGGTGCCAACTGCCATTCCCGGCAGCAGGGCCACCTCGCGCTGCCTCCCGAGCGGGAAGAGCACCACGAGTGGCGGGACGCCCAGCGCGGCCGCCAGCGCCACGAGCTCGTCGAGGTTGAGTTCGCGGTTCCCCAGCTCGACCTTGCTAAGCCCGTTCAAGCTGAGCGGCACCCCGGATGTCGTCATCCGCGCCGACACCTCAGCGAGGCTGAGTCCGCGGTCCTTCCTCAGCTGTCGGACGTTCGCGCCGAGATGCTCAGCCAGCGACAAGTTCTCCATGAGCGAGAAACCTAGACCCATAGTTGCGCAATGTCGAGAGTCTATGGCAACCTTCGCCGTGTCGGTGAAAGACACCGGCGCACTTCTCTCGATCGGAGAAGCCATGGGCACGCCACTCCGCAGCGCTCAGGACGTCGCCGACTACCTGGGGGTTCCGCTGACGACGCTCTACCAATGGCGCACCAAGGGGACTGCACCCCGCGCCGTGAAGGTCGGCCGGCACATCCGGTTCCGGCAGGAAGACGTGGACGCCTGGTGCGAGCGCAACGCTGATCAGCCACGCGTGGGGGCGGCATGACGAACGCCCGCCTCCAGAAGGAGACGGGCGCCGTGAAACAGCCGGGAAGCTGGGACCACGGTACCGCCTCCGAGCCCTCGAAGGGCAGCGCTACCGGCTGCCCGTCCCTTCACGTCGAGCTGTACCGGAACACCGCTCGCCTCTACGGCGCCCGGATTCCGCAGCTCCTCGACCAGGCCGGCGTCGACGCACGGCAGTACGACCGCGAGCGCCGCTGCTGGACGGTCAGCGTCAACCGCGCCGACGACGTCATCTGCATCGCCGAGTACCGGCAGAAGCGCTTCGTCACGGTCGAGGAGGTGTCCAGTTGATCGACCTGGACCCCGAACTCGCGTTCGTCGGTGCCGTCCTCAGCCTGTCGGCGACCACCGCGGCCGAGGCTCTGGCCGTCATCGAAGACGACGACCTCGCCGACCCCCGGCTGCAGCTGATCCTCCAGGCCGCTCGCCAGCTCGTCGCCCGGGACGTCACGCCGGATGGGTACGCCGTGATGGCCCTCATTCGTCGAGCGGGCACCGCAGCCACCGCGCACAACCTCACGTCAATCGCGCACCTCATCCTCGAGGCGATCGAGGCGTGCCCGGTCGCAGCGTCGTGGCGATTCCACGCCGTTGCGGTGCTCGACGAGCGGCTGCGCCGCCGTTGCCGGGAGCTGTCCGCCCGGATCGGTCAGGCAGCCAACGGCCCGCTGGACACACTCGTCGCGCTGGTCGACGCCGAGAGCAGCGCCGTCACGGCGTTGGATGGCCGGCGAGCCACCTTGCAGCCCGCTCCCCGTCTCGGGGTGGCGGCATGAGCGACGATGCCCGCAAGCTGCGGCTGCGCTCCCTGCAGGACGTCAAGATCGTGCCCACCCGGTACCTCTGGACCGACTACCTGCCGGTCGCCGAGCTGGCCATGCTCGTCGGCAAGCCTGGCGTCGGTAAGTCCACGGTCGCCGCCGATGTGGCCGCGAAGCTCACCACCGGACACCTGGCCGGCAGCTACCTCGGGCGCGCACAGAACGTCCTGTACAGCCTGACCGAGGACAGCGAAGGCACCTTCAAGGCCCGGTTCATCGCCGCTGACGTCGACCCCGACCTGCTGCACGTGCTCGACGTTGTCATCGGCCAGTCAGACGGAAGTCCGCTCCTGGTCGACGCCGACCTAGACCA
>JAOPYV010000060.1 GCA_025964435.1 Thermoleophilia bacterium
CAGCCCCCGACGAGCTGCTCGACCACCTCATTGACGAGGTCCTCGCGCATCGCGCCGCCCTCCACGCGACGGCGAGCGTGCTGGCAGCGGCGCTCGGCGCGCAGCTCGCCGCAGCTGGCCAGATCGACGCGGCCGACACTGTGCTCGACCTCCCCCTTCCCCGCGTGCTGGTGCTCGCACGCGGGGGCGCGCTCCACGCGTAACGAGCGCGGTTTGGCAATCGGCGCTTGAGCGACTGCCGCAGGGCGCCGATGGGGCGGTGCATGACTTCGCTCACCGAACCCCTCATCCTCAGCGGCATCATCGCCGGCTCCGCCGGCCTGTTCCTGCTGGCACAGGCGCGGCTGCAGTCCAAGCTCCTGCGCGCACGCATCGCGCACGGCATCGGAACGGCGATCGTCGACCCCGCGACCGGGCTCTACTCGGCCGCCGCTGCGTGGCAGTGCATCCGTGCGGAGGCCAACCGCGCTGCCCGGCTCGAGCGGCCGCTCGACGTCTGGGTGGCACAGGCGACCGACGCGGCGCAGCTCGATGAGCTGGGCAAGGAGCTCGCCTTCCAGCTGCCTGCCGGGGCGACCGGCGTGCGCCTGGCCGACGACCGGCTGTGCGTGGTCAGCTGCACGGGCGCCGACGATGTCGACACGCTCGCCGAGGAGCTGCAGTGGCGCTCCACGCAGGTCCCGGCTGGTGAACACGCGGCGCGCGCCGCGCTTGCATTCCTCTCGGAAGGTGACGCCGATGTTGCCTGACGCACTCCCCCTCGCGATCGCCACGACCGGTGGCGCGCTCTTCGCCGCGGGCCTGCTCGCGCAGGTTCGTACGCATCGGCTGCGACGTCGTTGGTCGCAGGTCGGCCTCGGGCTCGAGGAACATGCCACGGGCCTCGCATCGCTCGCGGCCGTGCCGGTACTCTTCCCCGCCGAGCTCGATACCGCGAAGGCGACTGGCCAGCAGCTCGCCGTGATCGTCTTCCGTCGCTTCAGCGAGCATCCCGAGGAGTTCGGCCGCCGCCTCGCCAGCGCGACGCGCGCGCATGAGACTGGCTGGCGCATCGACTACGACGTCTTCGCCACGACGGTCGTCGTCGACGACCGGGATGAAGCCGTCCTGGCGGCAGCTCGCATCGGCGCAGCGGCCACCGGCGAATCGTCCTCGCATGACCTCCGTGTCGGCATCGCGATGTGCCCGGAAGACGGCGTCGACCTGCTCGATGCCGTCGACGTGGCGCTGCGCCGCCTGCGCGGCTTCGCCCTCATCGATGCCGTGGCCGACCAGCTGCGCCGCGTCCAGGCCGGCCCTGTCGCGGTCGCCGACGCCGACGCCGTCGCAAGCTAGCTCGATTCCGTCAGCGCGGTATCCATGCCGCGCTCAGGGATCTGACCGCGCGATCACCCTCGTCGATTCCGTCAGCGCCGTATCGACACCGCGCTGAGAGATTCGGGCGCCAACGCGCCGTCCCCCGCGTCAGCCACCGAGGTACATGAGGCGGCGCACGGAGAAGCGCGTCGAGCGCCACACGAGCGGTGCGTTCACGAGCACCCACGCGATGCCCAGCACGGGCAGGACCGCGATGGGCGTGTCGACCAGGTGTGTCGCGACCAAGGCGACGCCGAGCGCAACCGCCGAGCGCGTGACCGGGAGCCAGAAGAGGTGCGAGAGGCCGAGCAGCAGGCCGAGCGCGACGACATCGACGAGGCCGAGCATCCACGTGCCTGACGCGACCGGGATGTGCAGCACGACGAAGTCGATGCTCGCGACGAGGTCCGGTGCGATGCGCACCGTTGCGCTGCTCGTCACGTCCGCGACCGCGGCTCCGACGCCAGCCCCGTCGAGCAGCTCCTGCGTCACGCCACCACGCACGCTCTGCGTGTCGGAGATGCCGGCGGCCAGCAGGACGGGAAGCGCCCACACGGCGCGCTGGAGCGCGCGCGCTGCGGCGAGCCCGAGGATCGTCGCACCCAGCGTACCCGGGACGGCGGCCAGCACGATGCTGCCGATCGAGACGAGCCACGTCGATGCGGCGAGCAGTGGAATCGTGACGGCGATGAGCGGAAGGAAGGACATGCGCGCGAGGGGCGCGAGCAGCGCTGCGAGCAGGACGAGCGATGCGAGCACCGGAACGAGCAGCGCAGCGTCGGCCACGGCGACCGGCACCAAGTCGATCACGAACACGCGCCATGGCTGCCACGCCGCGAGCGCGAGCGCGATCGGCACGACGAGACTGGCGACGAGGCCGCGACGCGCAAGCTCGCCGGCGCGCGGCCCGTGCTGGTCGGCATCGCGGAAGAGCTGGTCCCGCGCATCGGCAACCTGCTGCGGTACGGCCCGTTCGGACATGCTCGCGCCGGAGGCGAACGCCTCGGGACGTGCAGGATCGGCAGGTGCGTGCTGCGCCATTGCCCACTCCTCGGCAGGAATCGCCGACCCCTTGACCCGGCGCGCCACATCCGGTTGCCTGTGTGCATGCGCCGCACACGACACCTGCTGCTGGTCACGATGCTCGCGCTGTTCGCAGCCGGGTGCGGCGGAAGCGATGCACCCAAGGAGGACGCGCCGCGGAAGCCGGCCCAGCCGGGAGTCGCGACGACGACGGATGCGCGCTCCTCCGGCACGGCACGGGGCTGTACGCCACCCGCCATCCCGCGCGCCGTCGGACCGGTGACCAACGCCGCGCGCCGCACGTTGTCGGCAGCGACCCGCCGGGCGACCGCAACCGCGCACCAGTTCCACACGCGCGCGACGATCACCACGCAGCGCGGCCTGACCGCACGCGCGCAGGTCACCGGCGCCGTCGCTCCAACCGGAACGAGCACGGCGCGACTGCGCTGGGAGGGCGCGGCTGCGCTCCTCCTGCCGGACCTCGCGCTCCGGATCCGCGACAACCGCCTCGCGGTCGGTATCTCCGGCGCTGCTCCGGTCGATCGGGGTAGCGCCTCCGGGATCGCCCTCGACGTCGGCCGCGAGCTCCACACCCATCCGTTCCTGCTCGACCTCGGCGCGGCGACCACGACGCCGGCGCGCACGACGCCGGCGCGCACCGTCATCGCGGCAACCGCGCGTCCGGCCGAGCTCCGCGCCTATGCAGGCACAGAACGCCAGGGGCTCGCGACCGAGCTGCTCGTCGGCGCGCGCCGGCTGACGATCACAACGGTCATCGACGACGGTCGCATGACCGCCGACACGTTCACGCTCGTCACGCAGGTGCCGGCCCGGTTCCAGCGACAGCTCGGCCGCGGTACCGTCACCGTGCGCGCCACGACCGCCTACTGCTTCACCCCCTGAGGCAACGCGCCCACCGGTCCAACGCCGCCCCCACCCCCGCGGTCGACGTGTCGCACATGAGCACCCAATAGGAGACATCATGTTCGTCACGTCCAGCGCGCTGGGCCGATCACCTGATGTGGAAAAACGACAGCGATCCAGAGCGCCGTTGTCGACCTGCGCGCACACGGATGTGCCGGGCGCCGGGACGTGAGGAACCTGAGGACCCAACATGCGCCTTCAGGTTCCTCACGTCCCGCGCCGGGCCGACCCACGCGTGAGGGCCGCGCTCAGCGCGGCCCTCGGGAATGCGGCATGACTTCTGCACATGACTTCTGCACATGACTTCTGCGCAGGACTGCTGCGGCTCGAGCTCAAGTCTCTTCACGCGCGCGCGAGGCGTCGATCAGTCCGGCGTCCAGGACGGCGCCTTCTTCTTCACCGCCGCCTTGATGATGACCACCTTCGGGGCGCTCTTCACCAGCGCACCGTTGCGCGTGCTCTTGAGGAACAGCTGGTAGGTGAAGCGCTTGGACTTGAGCCTGCGCTCGTTGGCGGTCAGCCGCCAGACCGTGCCGACGCCTGCCGTTCCGGTCTTCACCACCTTCAGGTATCGCGTGCCGGCCGCACTCTTCACCATCACGTAGGAGCGGGAGTAGTCGACGCCGGTTCCCAGGTGGGCCCCGCGGATACGGAAGGCATACGGCGCCAGCCGTGACGACGCGAGCGACTGCACGCGGACACCGCTGTTGACGTAGGCCGCGACCCCGAGGTTGAGGTACGTACCGTCGTCGAACACCGTGCCGTTGATGCCGTTGCTGATCTCCTCGATCGACTTCTCGGCGGGCTTGGCATCGACGTAGAAGGCGCGGACGTCGCTCGCGGTCCCGGTCTCGCCGTTCTTCGTGATGCCGGAGATGACCTGCCAGTAGTAGACCTGCCCGGGCTCGAGCGCCAGCAGCGTGTCGTTGCCGTACTGGTCCGCGCCGGTCGCCCACTTGTTGCAGCCGTAGGTGCCCGGTGCCACGGCCGCGGCCCAGAAGAACTGGCGACAGTAGCGGACCGTCTTCGTCATCTCGCGGTCGCTGGCCAGCAGCACCCAGTTGGTGACGACGTCCTTGACCGGATCGAAGCGCACCGTCGGCGCGACGTCGAGGTGGTCGAAGTGGTGGCCGTCGGCCGGCCCGAAGAGCGTGGCGCCCGCGGCGAGCGCGGAGCCGGGCAGCGCCAGCAGCGCGGCAGCAGCAGCGGTGGCGATCAGCAGGCGGCGCAGTGCGCGGCGCGGACGTATCGTGTTCGGACCGTGGTCCATGTTCGTTCCTCCCGGTATCAAACGTCCCAGTGGCACGCGGCCTCGTGCTCCATCCCGCGCAATCCACGGACGTCTCCACCTGCACATCGAGTACACGCCATGGCCTGTTGCAACGAATGTTGCGGTCGAGCAGGCGCTTCGATCGCAATAGGCCAGCTCTGCGGCCCACTCCAGCAGGATCGTCTGGTATATTCGGCGCGACCCAATCGGCCCTCCGAAGCGGTCGCGCGAGGACGCACTCCCCCGTTCGTTCCCGGCGCGCCGGCCACGTGTGCCGTCGACTGCACTCCCATTGCGGTCGTCGAACAACGGAGACCCCTTCTCGTGAACGGATCAGGTGCGCTCGCAGCAGGCTTGCTGCTCGTGTTCACCACGGTTGCGTTCGCGGCAGGCGGCACACTCCTCGGCGGCCTCCTCGATGTGAAGCTGATCGGCGGCCTCGCAGGCGGCGTGCTCGGCACGATCCTCGGATTCGTCCTCGTGTGGAAACGGTACGTCGTACCGGCCAACGAGGAGGACCGAAAGCGTGACTATTCCCAGCTGAAGAAGAACGAGGAAGATGACGACGATGACTGGTAGCCATGCGAGCAACGGAGCCCCGCTCCGTGCGCGTAGCGGTGCCTTCGGCGCGGTCCTCGCGACCGGTGCCGGCACGCTCGTCGCGCTCCTGGCCCTGCCCGTCTGCCTGCTCTTCGACCTGTCGGTCACCGGCTGGGCGATCGGCTTCGGCTGCGTCGTCTTCAACCGCACGGTCCAGACGATCGTCGAGCGGTCGGTCCGCAACTCCTCGCTCACGGTCGCGCTCGGCGCACTCGGCTTCTCCATGATCTTCCGCGCGCTCATCACGGCACTGACGCTCTTCTTCGTCGGCACCGAGGTCGGCGCCGCGGGCGACGAGCCGATCGGCCTCGATCGTCCCGACCTCGCGCGCATCGCGCTCGTCGTCTTCCTCATCGGATTCACCCTCGACACCGGCATCGAAGCGATTCGCCGCGCAGCACAGCGCGAGGACGAGATCGCCAAGGACGCCGCATCCACCTCCCAGGAGACACACGCATGACCACCGCCTCCGTCACCGCCGCACCCACGCCGGACGCTCCGCAGCCCGCGGAGAAGAAGTCCTCGCTGCTCGGCAAGCTCTTCTTCCCCGTCGTCTTCTCGCTGCTCGCAGTGTGGGGCGTCATCATCGCGATGGGTGACCCTGTCGCGAAGGTGCCGTTCGACCCGACGCAGGAGTTCGACCTCGGCGACGCCGTGATCGGCGGCAGCTGGAACCTCTTCGGCATCGAGGGCGTCGAGGGCACGATCAACAAGGGCGTCATCTACCTCGCGCTCGCAGCGCTCGGCTCGATCCTCTTCGCGCTGTACGTCTACCGCACCGCCGCCAAGCGGAACCGGCTCGAGACGAAGACGCAGACCGCCGTCGAGGCTGCGTACGAGTTCGCGTACGAGCAGATCGCCGGCTCGCTGCCCGAGGGCAAGCTGTTCAACCGCTACATGCCGTACGTCGCGTCGATCTTCATCTTCGTGTGGTTCCTCAACATGATCAGCTTCGTGCCGCTGCCGCTGAACACGCACCACAACATCGGCGACCTCGACTTCCTCTATGCCTTCGGCGTCTACGCGGTCAGCTCGAACATCTTCTGCACCATCACGCTCGCGCTGCTGACCTTCGGCATCTACCACTACGAGGGCGTCAAGGCGCACGGCCTGCGCGGCTACCTGAAGACGTGGAGCGCGGGCCAGTCCGGGCCGGTGCTGCTGCTCGTCTATCCCGTCGAGATCCTGACCAACGTCGTGCTCAAGCCGGTCTCGCTCGCCGTTCGTCTCTTCGCCAACATGCTGAGTGGCCACGTGCTCATCCTGCTGATGATGGCCCTGGCCGGCGTCATCGGTGGCGCCGTCGCAGTCAGCGTGTTCGCCCAGGTGCTCGGCACCGGCATCGCGCTCGTCTTCTACCTGTTCGAGATGGGCCTCGTGGCCTCGCTCCAGGCCTTCATCTTCGCCGTGCTGAGCGCCATCTACATCAGCTCCGCCGCCGAAGAGCACCACTGACAGTTCATCCATAACGACGTTTCCGGGCGCGCAGGTGCGGGTCCGGGTGACACACTGACAACGAACGAAAGAGAAGGACAAACATGGAAGTCGAAGCAGCCAAGGCGCTTGCACTCGGTCTCGCGGCCGGTCTCGGCGCGATCGGCCCGGGCATCGGAGTGGGTTACCTCGTCGGCAAGACGATCGAGGGCACCGCGCGCCAGCCGGAGCTTGGTGGCCAGCTTCGCGGCCTCATGTTCCTCGGCCTGGCACTGACCGAGGCGATCACCTTCTACGCACTGGTGTTCGGTCTCCTCGCCTTCTTCCTGTAGGAAGTCGAGAGCCTTCGGGCTGCGGTCGTCCTGTCCCTCGCGGGCAGGGCGGCCGCCAGTCCCGACGGACCGTTCGCGGTCCACTGACATGCCGCGATATCGATCCACCAGCTCCACACGCATCATCCGTACGTGACAAACGGCGGCAGGCACGGCGCCTGCCCGGCCAAAGGACACACCGACATGTTCACCCTCATCGCTACCGCCGCAGAACACTCTGAAGGCGGCGAAGAGATCAGCCCGATCCTGGCGCCCTACCCCGGCCTCATGTTCTGGACGATCGTCGCGTTCTTCCTCGCCCTCTGGGTGCTCAAGAAGTACGCGTTCGGTCCCATCCAGGAGATGCTCGACACGCGTCGCGCAGCCGTCAACAGCGCCATCACCGACGCAGAACGCACGCGCGGCGAGGCCGAGCAGCTGCTCGCCGACTACAAGGAGCAGCTTGCCGCTGCCCGCGTCGAGGCCGACGGCATCGTCGCCCGAGCGCGTCAGGCCGGTGACGAGATCACCGCTCGCGTGAAGACCGAGGGCGAGACGCAGCGCCAGGAGCAGCTGACGCAGACCCAGACGCAGATCCGCGCCGAGGTCGACAAGGCGATCGGCGACCTGCGCACCGCAGTCGCAGAGCTGACGGTCGAGGCGAGCGAGAAGGTCCTGCGTGGATCCCTCGACACCGCCCAGCACCAGAAGCTGATCGAGGACGCCGTGTCCGAGCTCGACTTCGATCGCCTGCAGAAGGTTGGAGCCAGCTCGTGAGCGCACCCGCACGCATCTACGCGGGGGCACTCCTGGAAGCCGCCGGTGCCGACGCGGCCCGAGTGGCCGATGAGCTCGACGCCGTCGCTGCCCTCGCCACCGACTCCCCCACCGAGTGGAACGCGCTCATCGCGCCGGGCATCGTCGCCGCTACCCGCAAGGCAGCGATCGACAAGCTGCTCGCCGACGCACACGCGCTCACCCGCAACGTCCTCAAGGTGCTGGTCGACAACGGCCGCCTCGAGGAGACCGCCGAGCTGGCCCGCGAGTTCCGCTCGCTCGTCCGCGATCGCGAGAGCAAGCTCGACGTGCACGTGACGAGCGCCATCGAGCTCTCCGACGAGCTGCGCGCGAAGCTCGAGAAGCGACTGAGCGACAACACCGGCAAGCAGGTCACGCTGCACGCCAGCGTCGACCCCGAGATCATCGGTGGGCTCGTCGTGCAGCACGGCGACACGCTCGTCGACACGTCGCTGCGCGGCCGCCTCGACAGCCTCAAGCTCGCCCTTTCACGCCCCGCCCCGCGCACCGCACCTTCCACCGACCAGTAAGTACGAAAAGGACCCTGCCACCATGACGCTGCAGCTCAAGCCCACCGAGATCACCTCGATCCTCAAGGACCAGATCCAGAACTACGAGAGCACCGGCGACATCGCCGAGGTCGGCACCGTGGTGCAGGTCGGCGACGGTATCGCCCGCGTGCACGGCCTGGCCAACGCCACGTCGCTCGAGATGCTCGAGTTCCCGCATGGCGTGATCGGCATCGCGCTGTCGCTCGAGGAAGACAACGTCGCAGCCGTGCTGCTCGGTGACGAGTCGAAGATCGGTGAAGGTGACGTCGTCAAGCGCACCGGCCGCGTGGCCAGCGTGCCCGTCGGCGAGGCGCTGCTCGGCCGCGTCGTGAACCCGCTGGGCATCGCGCTCGACGGTGGTCCGACCATCGAGACGACCGAGACCCGCCCGCTCGAGTTCAAGGCGCCTGGCGTCGTCGAGCGCAAGAGCGTGCACGAGCCGCTGCAGACCGGCCTCAAGCCGATCGACGCGATGGTGCCGATCGGCCGCGGACAGCGCGAGCTGATCATCGGCGACCGTGGTACCGGCAAGACCGCCATCGCGATCGACACGATCATCAACCAGAAGGGCCAGGACGTCGTCTGCGTGTACGTCGCCATCGGCCAGAAGGCGTCGACCGTTGCACAGGTCGAGCAGAAGCTGCGCGACAGCGGCGCGATGGAGTACACGATCATCGTGAACGCCTCCGCCTCCGAGGGCGC
>JAOPYV010000068.1 GCA_025964435.1 Thermoleophilia bacterium
GGCGTCGCCGACCACCGCAGGGCAGCAGCCCGGCGCGTCGTCGAGCGCCCAGCCGCTGGTCGACCGGCTCGGCTCCGTCTTCGAGAGCTCCTTCAAGCGCGACTTCGCCACCATCTTCGATCGTGGCAACGCGGGCGAGTTCGACGATCCCGAGCTGCGCAAGGCCGAGGAGGCCGCGCTCGCACGCTTCGACCAGTACGCACAGGTCGTCGCCGCCGCTGCGCCGACCACGACCACGCCGACTTCGACCGCGCCAGCCGTCCACTCCGGGCCGATGGCGAACGCCGCGCCCGGTCGCGGCGGACCCGGAGCCGGACCCCCGGACGTGACCGGTGGCGGGGGGAGCGGCGCGTCCGCCGCGCCCGACCCGCAGGTCACCGCACCGATCGCCGGGCTCGCCACGGGCGAGGCGACCGCAGCTGCCCGCGACGTGTTCGGCGTGCGCGTGCGCCAGAGCGAAGCACGCCTGACGAACATGTCCCAGTCGCTCAAGGCTGACTATCCGAAGGCTGCGCAGCTCGCGTCGGCCTCGACGGGAACCTGGGACCCGACCACCTTCGTACCCAGGACGCCGCAGGAGGCCGAGGCCTTCGCGCAGCGCATGGTCATCGACTCGACCGAGGCCG
Organism: Thermoleophilia bacterium; assembly: GCA_025964435.1. Lineage (GTDB taxonomy): Bacteria > Actinomycetota > Thermoleophilia > Gaiellales > SKUG01 > JAGQUL01. The sequence continues at coordinate 627 of JAOPYV010000068.1, forward strand.
CCGCGCGCCTCGAGATCGTCGCCACCCAGCTCGACGAGGCACGCTTCGAGGCGAGCCTCGGCAGCGACCCGGCGGCGACCGCCAGGGTCGCCAAGCTCGAGCAGGAGCTGCAGCGCCAGGAGCAGTACTTCGGCAAGCTCGCCGCGATCGTGGACCGCGCCTCGGGCCTGTTCACCGAGGCCGGCGACGCCGCGCTCTCGGGCACCTCGCTCCGCGGCGCCGGTGACCTGACCGCCAACGAGTACGCCGATCGCCTGCGCGCCGCGGGCGTCGACGAGGCAAGCATCATCCGCGCCGTCGGTGCGGCCGAGGTCGGCATCGAGCAGGTCGAGACGCCCGGCGGCAGCCCGCGCCTCAAGCAGCTCGCGACCGTGCTCTCGAGCTGGGCGCTCGACTACATGAACACGCACCTCGAGAAGGTGCGGGACGCCGGCCGCGACGCGAAGGCCGAGCGCGCCGAGGAGCGTGACAAGCTCGAGGCCAGGCAGCACGCCGTACGCGAGCAGCACCAGCAGGAGCAGGCGCAGCAGGCGGTCGAGTCCCAGCAGCTCCGCGCGGAGCGTCAGGACGCCGAGTTCGCCCGCTTCCTCGAGGGGCTCCGCCAGCAGGCCGAGGGTCGCCTCGACGCGGGCTGAGTCACACCTCGGATCGACTCAGCTGCGTCCTGCGCAGCAGCACCAGCGCGACGACCAGGCCGAGCGCAACGCCCGTGTTGACGCCGAGCTCCAGCACCAGTCGGTCGAACTCCGTGTCGCTCATCTCCTGCCCGAGCGTCAGCGCCGAGCCCACGGTGAGGATGTGCCGCACCGCCGAGATGATGCCGATCGCGATGAACGGCATGAGCTGGAAGGTGCCGTGCGTGAAGTGTGCGACGACCGTGCGCAGGATCTCCATGAGGATGATCACGAACAGCACGCCATTGACGGCATAGGTCACCGCGAGCGCGAAGTGGAGGTCGCTCTGGAGGAACTCGTAGACCGTGTTGACCATGACGGCCACGGCGAGCCCGAGCAGCAGCAGCGAGATGCAGACGTGCACCAGGTCGTCGACGCCGTGGATGGCGCGGAGCAGCCACTGGGGAACCAGCGGCCTGCGGTCGCCATGGGAACTGAGTGACTGGATCTCGTCGGCCATGGGGTGATATCCCCCCGATGGAGGGCTTCGAACCCGGCGGCCGGGATCCAGACTGGAAAAACCGTCGTGAATTCGCCCGGAATCCGAAGGGCGTCCAGTGTCGTTTCCAAACCCTTGCCATTCCGGTTTGCGGGATTTGACCACGGGGGTATGGTGCTTGCACGGACCCCTTTTGGGGGGCCGCGTTCAAGGTACCGCCCGCAGACGCCCATGTTCTTCGCGTGGCATACCGCTGGAGACCGTAGTGACGCCATGCCGGCGCCACTACAACCCGAGGAATTCGGGGGAGGGAGGAACCGTGTTCGAACGCTTCACAGAGCGAGCACGGCAGGTCGTCGTCCTGGCACAGGACGAGGCCCGTGCGCTCAAGCACAACTACATTGGAACCGAGCACATCCTGCTCGGACTGCTCCGCGAGGAGGAAGGGCTCGCCGCGCGCGTGCTCGACTCCCTGGACATCACCGTGGAAGAGGTGCGCCAGCAGGTCTCGCGCATCGTCGGCCAGGGCGATGAGGCCACGAGCGGTCAGATCCCCTTCACCCCACGTGCCAAGAAGGTGCTCGAGCTCGCGCTTCGCGAAGCGCTGTCGCTCGGACACAACTACATCGGTACCGAGCACATCCTGCTCGGCCTGGTACGTGAGAACGAAGGCGTCGCCGCTCGCATCCTGCTCGACTTCGATGCAGATGCCGAGAAGATTCGCAACGAGATCATCCGCATGCTGTCCGGCCCCGGTCGCCAGCAGCGCGGCTCCTCGGGCGGTACTGGCGAAGGTGCGGCAGCCGGCGGCAAGTCCGGCAAGGGCGGCAGCTCCAAGCTGCTCGACCAGTTCGGCCGCAACCTGACCAAGTTCGCGCAGGAGGGCAAGCTCGATCCCGTCGTCGGACGACAGCAGGAGATCGAGCGCGTCATGCAGATCCTGTCGCGCCGAACCAAGAACAACCCGGTGCTGATCGGTGAGCCGGGCGTCGGCAAGACGGCCGTCGTCGAGGGACTCGCCCAGCGCATCGTCTCCGGCCAGGTGCCGGAGCTGCTGCGCGACAAGCAGATCTACACGCTGGACCTCGCCGCGCTCGTGGCTGGTTCCAAGTACCGCGGTGAGTTCGAGGAGCGCCTCAAGAAGGTCATGAAGGAGATCACCCAGCGCGGTGACATCGTCCTCTTCATCGACGAGCTCCACAACCTCGTCGGCGCTGGCGCTGCCGAGGGTGCCATCGACGCTGCATCGATCCTCAAGCCTGCACTGGCGCGAGGCGAGCTGCAGACGATCGGCGCAACGACGCTCGACGAGTACCGCAAGTACGTCGAGAAGGATTCCGCGCTGGAGCGACGTTTCCAGCAGGTCCGCGTCGAGCCGCCGTCGATTCCCGACGCCGTGCTCATCCTCAAGGGTCTGCGCGAGCGCTACGAGCAGCACCATCGCGTGAAGATCACCGATGAGGCACTCGAGGCAGCGTGCGTGCTGGCCGACCGCTACATCCAGGAGCGACAGCTTCCGGACAAGGCGATCGACCTCATCGACGAGGCCGCTTCCCGCCTGCGCATCAAGACGATGACCTCTCCGCCCCGCTACAAGGAGCTGGAGCAGGAGATCGAGACCGTGCGCCGCGAGAAGGAGCGCGCGATCGAGCAGCAGGAGTTCGAGAACGCCGCGAACATGCGCGACCAGGAGCGCAAGCTCGTCCAGAAGAAGCGCGACCTGGAAGAGAACTGGGAATCCAGCGACGACACGCCGCAGCCCGAGGTCGGGGAAGAGGAGATCGCCGACATCGTCTCGATGTGGACCGGCATCCCCGTCTTCAAGCTGACCGAGGCGGAGACCCAGAAGCTCATCCGCATGGAGGACGAGCTGCACAAGCGCGTCATCGGCCAGGAGGCTGCCATCGTGGCAGTCGCCAAGGCGATCCGACGTGCCCGCGCGGGCATCAAGGATCCCAAGCGGCCGACCGGCTCGTTCATGTTCCTCGGACCGTCCGGTGTCGGCAAGACGGAGCTCGCGCGAACGCTCGCCGAGTTCCTGTTCGGCGACCAGGACGCGATGATCCAGATCGACATGTCCGAGTACATGGAGAAGCACGCGGTCTCGCGCCTCGTCGGTTCTCCGCCCGGCTACGTCGGCTACGAGGAGGGCGGACAGCTCACCGAGGCCGTGCGTCGCAAGCCGTACTCGGTCGTGCTGCTCGACGAGGTCGAGAAGGCGCATCCGGACGTGTTCAACATCCTCCTGCAGATGCTCGAGGACGGACGCGTCACGGACAGCCAGGGTCGCCACGTCGACTTCCGCAACGTCATCGTCATCATGACGAGCAACATCGGTGCAAGCCTGATCACGAAGAACGTGTCGCTCGGCTTCTCGATGGGTGCAAGTGACAGCGGCCTGTCGCACGACGACATGAAGGGCAAGGTCATGGGAGAGCTCAAGAAGCACTTCCGGCCCGAGCTCCTCAACCGAATCGACGAGGTCATCGTCTTCCACAAGCTCACGCGCGAGGAGATCACCGAGATCACCGAGCTCCTGCTCGTCCGACTGCACAAGCAGCTGGCTGATCACGACCTCAAGCTCGAGATCACCGAGAGCGCACGCGAGCTGCTCATGGAAGAGGGCTACGACCCGACGATGGGTGCACGACCGATGCGTCGCGCCATCCAGCGGCTGATCGAGGATCACATCGCCGACACGATGCTGGGCAAGACGCCCGTCGCCGGTTCGACGCTGGTGGTCGACCGCTCCAAGACCGAGCCGAAGCTCACCGAAGTGAAGATCAAGGCGCCGCGCAAGCGGGCCGCCAAGAAGGAGCCGGAGCCGGCTGCAGTGGGAGCTGCGGACGGCGACGTCGAGGACGAGGGCTCGGCCGACACCGAGTGATCGTTCGCGCCG
>JAOPYV010000075.1 GCA_025964435.1 Thermoleophilia bacterium
GCCGATGAAGACCATCGTGAAGCCGGCGCGGGCGTACTTGATCGCCTGCATGTGCACCTTGGTGACCAGCGGGCAGGTGGCGTCGAAGACCGTCAGGCCCAGCTCCTCGGCCTCGGCGCGCACGGCCGGCGAGACGCCGTGGGCGGAGTAGACGACCGTCGATCCGCGCGGCACCTCCTGCAGCTCGTCGACGAAGATGGCGCCCTTGGCTTCCAGGTCGCGGACGACGTGGATGTTGTGCACGATCTGCTTGCGCACGTAGATCGGTGCGCCATTGAGCTCGATGACCTGCTCGACGGCATCGACGGCCCGTTCGACACCGGCGCACCAGCCGCGGGGAGAGGCGAGCAGGATGAGGCGTTCGGGCGCGGTTTCGGTCATGGGAGAAGTATCCCATGCTGACCGTCTGCAACTCAGCACCCGGCCGCCTTGGGTGAGTTTCAGAATGAAACTAACTGAGGCGCCCTGACGCCTTGGAGCTATCCACGTGGACAAAATACGCGTCCAACAGGGATGAATCGGCTTTCTGGCGTGCAAGGCTGTAGTGCAGCACTGCATTCCTTGGGGGGACCGCACCACATGAGTGAAACCGAGATCGTCATCGCCATCAACACCGTGTGGGTGCTCGTCGCCGCCACGCTCGTGCTCTTCATGCAGGGTGGCTTCGCCCTCCTGGAGGCCGGTCTGACCCGCATGAAGAATGCCGGCCACATCGCCGGCAAGAACGTGTTGCTCTTCGCCGTGTGTGCCCTCGTCTACTGGGCGGTGGGCTTCGGCCTCGCGTTCGGCGACACGGCGAGCGGCACGTCCGGGTTCTGGGGCGGCATCATCGGTACGAGCGGCTTCTTCCCCAACTCCTTCGACCTCATCGCCATCGGATCAGCTCCCTTCTCGTTCTGGTCGGGCGTGCCCGCCGCCGCAGGATGGTTCTTCGAGGTCGTCTTCGCCGGCGTCTCGCTGGCGATCGTGTGGGGCGCGATGGCCGAGCGGACGAAGCTCTGGGTCTACGGCGTCTTCGGTGTCGCGTTCACGCTCGTCTACTCGGTCGTGTCGCACTGGGTGTGGCACTCCGACGGGTGGCTCTTCGCTCGCGGCATGCAGGACTTCGCGGGCTCGACGGTCGTCCACTACCAGGGCGCACTCGCTGCACTGGCCGGTGCGATCCTGCTCGGCCCCCGCATCGGTCGCTTCGCCAAGGAGCGGACGTCGGGCGTGAACTCGCTGCCCATCCCGGGCCACAGCATGCCGCTCGCCGTGCTCGGCACGATCATCCTCTGGGTCGGCTGGATGGGGTTCAATGCCGGCTCGACACTGGGCATGGAGTTCGGCGGTGTCGGCTTCGCCGGCTACGTCGCCCTCACGACCAACCTGGGCGCGGCGGCTGGCCTGCTGGGCGGCTGGATCGCCTCGCGCATCCTGCACCGATCGGCCGACATCGGAACGCTGCTCAACGGCGTCATCGCGGCGCTCGTGGCGATCACTGCAGCGTGCGCCTTCGTCGCCCCGTGGGCTGCCATCGTGATCGGCCTCGTCGCGGGCCTCGGCGCTAACCTGCTGATCCCGGTGATCGCGCGCACCGGCCTGGATGACCCGATCGGCGCAGTCGCCGTGCACGGCATCGCCGGCGTGTGGGGCACCCTCTCGCTCGGCATCTTCGCCATGCCGTCGCTGGCACGGCGCCTCGACACCGGCGAGGGCGGCCTGCTCTACACCGGCGACTTCCACCAGCTCGGGGTACAGGCGCTGGGCCTGCTCATGGTGGGCGCATTCAGCTTCGGGTGCTCGTTCAGCATCCTGTGGACGATGAAGAAGACGGCCGGCATCCGCGTCTCGCCCGAGGTCGAGCTCCAGGGGCTCGACATCGCGGAGCACGGTGGCTACGGCTACGCGGAGTTCTTCCAGGAGGTCGAGGGCGGGCTCGACCTGCACACCGTGCTGGCGGAGCGATCCACCAAGGATCGCGTCTGACCTACGCCACGGGCGCCACCGGCGCCGGCTCGACCAGGACGAAGCGTTCGAGGGCGTCGCCCCAGCTATCCAGCAGGTCGTCGGCCAGGGCGCTGCCGGTGCGGGCGGCATGCAGCTCGACGAGGCGACGCAGCTCGCTGAGGTCCACGTCGGTGGGCTCCGCGATGGCAGCCGTCGCCGGCAGGCGCACGTCGATCGTGGACGGGGCGTCGAGGAGCCAGAGCGAGCCGCCTGACATGCCCGAGGCGATGTTGCGGCCGACCGAACCCAGCACGACGACGACGCCGTCGGTCATGTACTCGCACAGGTGGTCGCCCGCTCCTTCGATCACGGCCGTCGCACCGCTGTTGCGCACGGCGAACCGCTCACCCACGCCACCAGCGGCGAGGAGGCTGCCAGAGGTCGCTCCGTAGAGGCACGCATTTCCGGCGATCACGTTGTCGCCCGGAGCGGCCGCCAGCGCCGTCCCGTCCGGGAACCGCAGGACGACGTCGGCTCCCGCGAGGCCCTTGCCCACGAAGTCGTTGGCGATGCCGACGAGGTTGATGCGCAGCCCGCGGATTGCGAAGGCGGCGAGGCTCTGGCCACACGTGCCGGCGAGCTCGAGCGAGATCGCGCCCGGCTCGAGCCCGTTCGCTGCGACGTGCTGGGCGATGTCGCCGGAGACGCGCGCGCCGATCGACCGGTCCCGATTGTCGACCGTGCGGTGGAGGGTGACCGGCGCGGCGTCGGGTGCGAGGTACGGCGCGAGGTCCGCTGCAAGTCGCGTGTCGAAGGATTCGTCCACGCCGTGTGGCCGATTCGCCTCGCCGGCATCACTGCGGGGCCACTCGGCGTGCACGTCTGCCTCAGCCAGCATGGGTCCCAGGTCGAGCGCATGGCTCGCAGACGTGTCGGCGTGGTGGAGCAGTGCAGGTCGGCCGATCACCTCTTCGAGGGTGCGCGCGCCCAGCATGGCCAGCAACTCGCGGACCTCCTCGGCGACGAGCAGCAGGTAGGTGGCGAGCTGGTCGGGCCGTCCCGGGAACAGCTCGCGCAGGGCGGGGTTCTGGGTCGCGATACCGACCGGGCACTGATCGTTGTGGCAGGTGCGCGCCATCTTGCAGCCGACGGCGATGAGTGCGGAGGTGCCGAAGGAGAACTCGTCGGCGCCGAGGATGGCGCCGATCACCACGTCGCGCCCGGTGCGCAGGCCGCCATCGACGCGCAGGCGCACGCGTCCACGCAGGCGGTTGGCGACGAGCACCTGCTGCGATTCGGCGAGACCCCATTCCCACGGCATGCCGGCATGCTTGATGGAGGCGAGCGGCGACGCGCCCGTCCCGCCGTCGGCACCCGAGATGACGATCGTGCCGACCCGCGCCTTGGCGACCCCGGCGGCGATCGTGCCGACGCCGGCCTGGCTCACCAGCTTCACGCTGATGCGCGCGGCGGGGTGGACGCTCGCGAGGTCGTAGGAGAGCTGGGCGAGATCCTCGATCGAGTAGATGTCATGGTGCGGCGGCGGAGAGATGAGTGACACGCCCGTGCGGGTGTGGCGGATACGGGCGATCTCGTCGGTGACCTTGTGGCCGGGCAGCTGCCCGCCCTCGCCCGGCTTCGACCCCTGCGCCATCTTGATCTGCAGCTCGTCGGCCGAGCGCAGGTACGCGGGCGTGACACCGAAGCGCCCCGAGGCGACCTGCTTGATGCGGCTGGCGAGGTTCGTTCCGTAGCGGTGCGGGTCCTCGCCGCCCTCGCCTGAGTTGGAGGAGGCCCCGATGAGCTGCGTTCCGGCGGCGAGCGCCTCGTGCGCCTCGGCCGACAGCGAGCCGTGTGACATCGCGCCGGTCGAGAAGCGGCGCACGATCGCACGCGCGGATTCGACCTCGTCGATCGGCACGGCGTCGACGCCCTGCGGCCGGAGCAGTTGGAGCAGGTCGCGTGGGTCGACGGCGGGGCGCTCGTGCACCAGCTCTGCGAAGCGGCGGAAGTGGACCTGCGCCGCGGCGAACCCGGTGGTCAGGGGCTCGTCGACGCCGACAGCTGCATGCAGTGCTGCAACGACCGCGGGCTCGAAGGCGTGCTGCTCGCCGCCGCGGCGGAACTTGTAGAACCCCGGGCTCTCGAGCGTGCCGGACCCGTCGGCGAGCGAGCGCGCGGCGGCGCCATTGCGCGCCGAGTGCGCAGCGATCCAGCCCCAGGCGACGTTGCCCGGGCGTGCCGTCGTTCCGGTGAAGTGGCGGTCGGCGATCACCGGATCGAGGCCGACGACCTCGAACACGTGCGCGCCTCGGTAGCCGTCGAGGGTCGAGATGCCCATCCGGCTCATCGCGGTTCGCAGTCCGTACTCGAGCGCGTGCAGCAGGCGTGCCTGTGCGGTGACGCCGTCGACGTCGAGGCGCGATCGCGGCCCTTCCGCGAGGTCGACCGCAGTGTCGAGCGCGAGCCACGGACACACGGCGTCGGCCCCGTGCCCGAGCAGCGCGGCGACGTGGTGGGCGTCGCGCGCCTCACCGGTATCGATGATGAGGCCGACCCGCGTGCGGCGACGGTCGCGCACGAGTGACTGGTGCACTGCCGATGCGGCGAGCAGCGCCGGGATGGGTGGGTGGTCAGGCGTTGCGTCGCGGTCGCTGATGACGATGACGTCGGCGCCATCACGCACCGCGCGACGCGCGTCGTCGCAGAGCAGCTCGATCCGCTGGCGGGTGTCGGGCGACGTCGAGCGGTCGGACGCCCACGTTGCCTGCAGCGTGACCACCGCGATGTTGGCGGCCTCCGCGCGTTCGCGCAGGTGGGCGAGGCCGGCCCGCGTGAGCAGGGGCGAGCGCAGGCGCAGGAGCGGGCGGGCGGCCCCGTCGGCTGACAGCAGGCGCGCGCGTGGGCCCACCATGGTGTCGAGTGACATCGACATCGCCTCGCGGAGCGGGTCGATGGGCGGGTTGGTGACCTCCGCGAACGACTGGCGCACGAACCCGAAGAGGGAGCGATGGAGTGGCGCGAGCGCTGCGAGCGGCGTGTCGTCACCCATCGAGCCGATCGCGGGGGATCCTGCCTGCACCATGGGGCGCAGCACGGCCGTCAGCTCCTCGCGTGAGTAGCCGAAGAGCGCCTGCCGCGCCGCCAGCGGCAGCGGGTCGTCGTCGCCCGTGATGGTCGTCACCCCAGGTGTTGCTGAGTCGGGAACCTCGACCTGCTGGGCGGCGACGAGCACGCCCCACGGGGTCGTGGCGAGCTCGTGCACGACCTCGTCGCCGCTGCGGAGGGAGCCGTCGGCGAGGTCGACCACCAGCATCTGGCCGGGACCGAGTCGACCGGTGCGGGCGATCTGGTCGTCCGGCACGCTGACCGCGCCCGCCTCGGAGGCGCAGGCCACCATCCCGTCGGTCGTCTCCAGCCACCGTGCGGGGCGGAGCCCATTGCGGTCCAGGCACGCGCCGATGTGCCGGCCGTCGGCGAACGCGATCGCGGCTGGTCCATCCCACGGTTCGCTCATCGCGGCGTTGCGGCGCAGCAGGTCCCGCACGTCGGCGCGGAGGTCCTGGTCGTGGTCCCACGCGGGTGGCACGAGGAGGGTGAGCGCATCGGGGAGCGACCGACCGGCGTGCGAGACGAGCTGGGCGACATCGTCGAGCATCGCCGAGTCGGAGCCGTCCTCGTCGATCACCGGCACGAGCCAGTGACCGTCGTCGCCCGGGCCAGCGGTGCCGTGGCGCCAGCCGAGGTGCTCCCCGCGCGCCCGCATCCACGAGGTGTTGCCACGCAGCGTGTTGATCTCACCGTTGTGGGCGAGCATCCGGCACGGCTGGGCTCGCTCCCACGCAGGGAAGGTGTTCGTGCTGAAGCGCTGGTGGAACACCGCCCACGCCGAGATGTAGCGGGGATCGGCGAGGTCGGGGTAGGCGCGGCGCAGCTGGTCGGCGACCATCAGGCCCTTGTAGACGACCGTGTGCGGCGACAGCGACGCCAGGTAGAGGCGGGTGCCGAGGCGGCGGGTACGCCGGTCGATCTCGCGGCGGGCGCGATACAGCAGTGCGGGGAACGTGGCGGCGTCGACGCCCTCGGGCCGTTCGAGCAGCACCTGCGCGACGTGCGGTGCGGTCGCGCGCGCAGCGGCGCCCAGCGCGGTCGGCTCGAGCGGTACGTCGCGCCAGCCGAGGACCGGCATCTGGAGCTGCCGTGCGACGTGCTCGACCTGCCGGATCGCCGCGTCCCGAGCCGTCGCGTCGAGGGGCAGGAAGCACATGCCAACACCGACGTCACCCGCTCGGCCGCGTTCTGCGATGCCCGGGAAGGAGGCGTCCAGCACGCCCCACGGGATCTCCGTGAGCAGCCCAGCGCCGTCACCGGTGGGCTCGTGGTCGTCGCCGCCCGCGTCGACCGCGCCGCGGTGCGCGAGCCGCTCGACGGCATCGAGCGCCAGCTCGACGACTGCTCGGGTCGGCTGCGCGTCACGACGTGCGATGAACCCCATGCCGCACGCATCGCGCTCGCGACCCGTCCAGAGTGTCCCGCTGAGGCTCTGTGGATTCGGCAGGCGATTCGGCATGAGGAAGTGTGGGTTCCTGCTGCGCACCGAGCGTCAACGGTGTCGCATTGGGGACGGATCCGACAGGTCGCAGTATCGCACCGCATGCTGGTCGAGCAGATTCCGACGGGCTGTTGGCGCGAAACCTTCGAACAGCGACCACATCCCGGTAGTATCTCGCGCACGTGGGACTGTTCAGCCGCAACTCGAAGAAGACCAGTGGTGCCGCCCAGCGGGAGGACGCCGTCTTCGAGTTCTCGCGCCAGCTCGTCGGCGCTGCCGGCGTCGGCGAGATCGCCCAGGCCCTCTTCCGCACGATCGACGACCTGTTCGAGGTCGACCGCTGCGTGTTGCTCCAGGTGGACGAGGAGATTGGGCGCGCCATCGGTGTCGCCGCCATGGGGGGCATGGACGTCGAGGTCAGCGCCATCTCGATCGACCTGGCCGATGACCAGTCCGCCGTCGCTCGTGTCGTGCGTGATCGCGTGCCGCACCGCGTGCTCGATGCCGCCAACGAGAGCCTCCACAACCGTCAGGTCGCCCAGGTCGTGGGCTCGACCGGGAGTGCGATCTACGTCCCGCTCCGCACGAGCGGTGGAGTCATCGGTGTCGCCGTCATCGCCACCACCGATCGGCTCCGCGCGTTCCGCCGTGAGGAGGTCGAGTTCGTCCAGAAGCTGGCGAACGACGCCGCCGTGGCGATCGAGCGTGCGCGGTTCGCGCAGCAGCTGCGCGATGTGGGTGAACGTGAGCTGATCGTGGCGAGCGTCGCTCGAGCGGTCCGTGAATCGCTCGACCCCGACGAGGTGCTGCGCGTCGCCGCCCGCGAGCTCGGTGAGCAGACCGACGCCGATCGCGTGCGTGTCGGCATGCGCTGGAGCGAAGGGCTGGACGGCCGCGAGGCCGTCTGGGCCGCCCACCATCTCGAGGTCCGCCCTTTCGACGAGGCCGACCTGCCCGCCAGCGCTCGTCTCGCGATCGAGGATCGACAGCCGGTCTCGGCGCGCGCGGAGCCGTCTGCGGCGGCCGGAACGGAAGTTGCGATCCCGCTGCGCCACCGCGACGACGTGCTCGGCGTGCTCGTGCTCGACCGTGCTCACCATCCCTTCGAGCCCACCGAGGTGCGGCTGATCGAGCTGATCGCCGTCGAGATCGCCGCGGCGATCGAGCACGTGCGGCTCTACCAGGTCAGCCGTCGCCACCTCGACGAGCAGCTCGCCCTCGCGCGCGCCGCCCAGTCACTGACCGCCGACCTGCGCTTCGACCGCGTGCTCGAGCACATCGTCAGCGAGGTCGTGAAGCTGCTCCGCACCGAGAGCGCCGCGTTCTACGTCTACGACCGCGAGATCGGCACGCTCACGCTGTCGGCCGCCTTCGGCGACGCGGAGGAGCAGGCCGTCGGCCAGGAGGTCGGGCTCAAGGGCCTTGCCGGACGCGTCGTGCAGAGCGGCGTCTCGCAGATGACGAACGAGTACGAGGGTGAGCTCGGCTCCGACATCCATCCCGTCTTCCGCGGCGTGACGCGTGCGATCGCAGTGCCGGTGCGCTGGCAGGGCGACCTGCGCGGCGTCATCTCCGTGGCCGACCGTGAGCGCACGCGCGTCTTCGTGGAGCACGACCAGTCGCTGTTGGAGGCGTTCGCCGACCTCGCATCGCTGGCGCTCCACAATGCCGAGGCGTACTCGAACCACTCGCGCCAGGCCCGCATCCAAGCCGGCTTCTATCGCATCAGCCAGGTGCTGTCGGCGAGCCTCTCGCGCACCGCCACGCTCGCTGCGCTCGCGCAGGCCGCGACCGAGGTGCTCGATGGCGAGTGGGCGATGGTCATCGGCGGCGACGGCGTGGAGGAGGACCTGCACGTCGAAGGCTCCTGGCTCGCGCCCGAGGACGTCACCGACGGGCTCGTCGAGGAGGACGCCTTCGAGGAGTCCGCGGCGACGCTCGCGATGGAGCTCAACCGCGTCGTCACCAGCCGCGCCGTGATGGGCGACGAGCGGCTCGGACCACGCTGGCGCGCGCTCATGACCAACGTCGGGGTCTCGAGCCAGCTGGCGGTGCCGATCCAGGTCCACGGCAAGCACTCCGCCACCGTCGTCGTGTGCTTCCGCCAGCCGGTGCGCTTCGGCGACGAGGAGCTCGTCGTCGCCAACAACCTGGCGACTGCGGCCACCGCCGCGCTCGAGCGCGCCGGGCTGTTCGAGAATGAGCGCCGCACGCGGCGCCTGAGCGAGGTGCTCGCCGACGTGAGCGCGCTCATCGCCGAGACGCTCAAGGCGCAGACCGTGCTCGACCGGATCGTCGACCAGGCAGCGGTGCTGCTCGAGGTCGACGCCTGCTCGCTCGCGATCGCCGGCGACACCGCCGCGCGCGCAGCCGCAGCCGACCTCGGCGTCGCCGTCACCGGCGACTCCGGCGAGATGCGGGTCTACTCGGCGGCAGGTCGCGACGAATCGCTCGTCACGGCGCTGCTCGCATCGCCGATCGGCGGCCTCGTCGAGGAGACCGCGCGCTCGCGCCGCAGCGTCACCGTCGAAGAGCACGCGAGCGAGGGTGCGGCACAGTCGAACGCGGGCGAGCAGTACCAGGGCTTCCTCGGCGTGCCGCTGCGGCACCCACGCGGGCACCTGATCGGCGTGCTGTCGGTCTACTCGCGCCGCCATCGCGTCTGGAGCCGCGCCGAGATCGAGTCGCTGGAGAGCTTCGCGTCGAGCGCCGCCATCGCCATCCGCAACGCGGAGCTCTACGACAACATCCGTCGCGAGCGCGAGCGCCTCGAGATCCTGCTCGCCTCGATCGCCGAAGGCATCATCGCGACCGACGCGAGCGGCCGGATCACGATCTGGAACAGCGCGGCCGCCGAGCTCGCGGGCATCTCCGAGGATCAGGCGATGGGACGCCAGTGGCGCGACGTGCTCGGCCTGGCGCCGGACACGATCGTCGAGGAAGGCCAGTCGGTCGTCGAGGCGCGCCCGAGCGGCGTGCCGATGTTCCTGTCCTTCACGTCATCGGTGCTCCAGGGCTCCGGCGGCACCTCCGGCGGCTGGATCTACGCCTTCCGCGACGTCTCCGCCACGTACACGCTGGACCGCCTCAAGAGCGACTTCGTGTCGACCGTCTCGTACGTGCTGCGCACGCCGCTCACCTCGATCTACGGCTTCGCGTCGACGCTGCTGCGCGACGACCTCGAATTCCCGGAGGAGGACCGCCGCGTCTTCCTCGAATACATCGCGACCGAGACCGAGCGCCTCACCGGCATCGTCGACGACCTGCTCCAGGTCTCGAGCATCGACGCAGGCAGCGTCGAGGTGCACGTCAGCGACGTGCTCGTGTCGCCGTTGCTCAAGGCTGCCGTCGGCCGTGCGCGCGACCGTGGCACCCGTCGCCAGGTGACGATCGCCGGCGAGAACGGCCTGAGCGTGCGCGCCGACGCCGAGAAGCTCGAGACGGTCATCGCCAACCTCGTCGACAACGCAGCGCGCTTCACGCCCGAAGGTGGCGAGATCCGCGTGGACATCGCCTCCGATGACGAGCACGTGCGGATCGACGTCCAGGACAGCGGCGCCGGTATCTCACCGGCCGAGCAGAAGCGCCTCTTCACGAAGTTCTACGTCTCCCCGGATGCGAACGGAATCGCCGGTTCCGGGCTCGGGCTCTACATCTCGCGCGGGCTCGTCGATGCGATGGGTGGCAGACTCTGGGTATCCTCACAACCGGGAGCGGGTAGTACCTTTACTGTGGAGCTACCAGCGGCGCACGTCGCGAGCGACTTGAACGGAGCAGGATGAGCAGCGCGAACCAAGATCGCTCGCAGACGAAGGTGCTGGTCGCCGACGACGAGACGCCGATTCGACTGCTGGTCCGGGTCAACCTCGAAGCCGAGGGCTACACCGTCGTCGAGGCATCCGACGGGCGCCAGACGCTCGAGGTCGCGCGTGCCGAGCACCCCGACATCATCCTGCTCGACGTGATGATGCCGTACAAGGACGGCTGGGAAGTCGCGGAGGAGCTCCTCAAGGAGGACTCCACGAGCGCGATCCCGATCATCTTCCTCACTGCACGTGCCGACCTGCGCGACCACGAGCGCGGACTCAATACCGGCGCGCTGCAGTACATCACCAAGCCGTTCAATCCGCGGACCCTGGCGCCGTCGATCGACGAGTGCCTCGATGCGTCGCGCAGCGGCGATGCCCAGGCAGTCCGTGCCGAGCGCCTGCGCATCGTGCGCGACCTCCAGGTCACGCCGGAATAGCTTGCCGCTTCGCCCTAGGCGCTGAGCGGGATCTCATCGTGGATGGCGGGGACGACGTCCGCGATCGCGCGTGAGCGGAAGCTGACCGGAGCCCGCGTCGCAGCGGATGCGGCGTTTGGCCGGCACGACAGCAGGTAGTAGCGATCCCAGGCGTGGACGACGAGCGCCCAGCCCCCGCGATCGATCGCAGCGCGCGCCGCGTGGCGTCGCGAGGTGTACTCACCCAGGAGCGGGTTTTCGTCGACCTCGTATGCCTCGCCAAGATGGACCGCGACGAGGCCCGCGAAGGAGTTGCGTACCTCGGTGCGGCGAGCAGCCGTGCGCGCCGAGCCGTGGGTCCAGAGCACGAGCAGCAGCGCTGCGGAGGCGGCGAGCGGGACGAGCGGTCGCACCAGCGCCGGATTCAGGACGAGCGCCGTGGCGAGGGCCGCGGCAATCGCTGCGGTGCCGAGGATGGCGAACAGCGACAGGCGGCGACGGAACGTGGGTTGATCTCCCTGGACTGGCCAACTGACGCTCCGCATAGCTACCACCTCGACTAGGTATTCCACGTCGGCCATCCATACATCACTGCACGAACTGCAACCTGTGCGAACCTTGCTATCCATACATCGCGACGCGTCGGGGCTGCCGTTGCAATGGGGCCAATGACTGGCCGTGCCAGAATATGGCTACGCCTCCGTAGCTCAATGGATAGAGCAGCCGGTTTCTACCCGGCAGGTTGCACGTTCGACTCGTGCCGGGGGCATCTCCTAGGGGTTCACCGTGGCGGTGACCGTGATGATCTCCGAGTGCGTCGCCGAGCTCGTCGTGGTCGAGGGCGTGAGACGCCAGGTGACGATGACCGGGTCGCCTGCGCCGGCGGCGGTCGCGCGATTGTGGAGCAGGACGGGGCTCACGTCGCCAAGGCCGGCGTAGTCGTTCGCGGCGCTGCTCTCGGTCGTGGCCGTGCCCGCGCCCCAGCGGAGGCTGTCGCGCCCGCCGAGTGCGTCGCGCACGGTGATGCCGGCATAGCCGTTCGGGCCGGACGTGGTCGCCACCCAGGGCGATGGGTTCGCGCTGGTACCGGTCCAGTCATCGAACGGGGTCAGGCACGAGCTGCAGTTGGTGCCGGTTCCGGTCGCATTGCCGAGCGCGGTCAGGTTGTAGCCCGAGGCATTCGTCGTCGTCACGGTCGCGGTGAACGACGCATAGTCGTCGATGTTCGCCGTCTGCATGCCCATGTTCACCGTCGTGAAGTCGAGCAGGAGGCTGATGGACGTCGCCGACGGCGTGAAGGTCCAGGTCGAGCTCCAGATGCTCGGGGTTCCATCGACTGCGCTGATGCCTCGAACCCGCCAGTGGTAGGTGGTCCCGTTCGCCAGCCCGGAGGTCACGAGGGAGCCCGTCGCATTGTGCGCCAAGGATGCAGTCGTGCCGGTCTGGACCACGGTGCCGCCAAAGCCCGCCGTGGTCGCCACCTCGAACTCGAGATACCCGTTGCTCGGGGTCGGGTGCGTGTAGACGGCCGACAGTGTCGGGTTCGCTCCCGTCGATGCAGCATTGGCAGGGGACGTCTGGGTCGGTGCGTTCGGGGCCACGCCCATCTGGGGGAGCGTCACGAAGGAGGACGCGCCTTCCGTCTCCAACCAGAAGGACGCGCCAGCTGCGCCGGCGGTCGTCACGTTCAGCCACAGCTCGAAGTAGAGGACCTCGTTGGCAGCGAGCGTCAGCGGTGCGGGGATCGTGTACGGGGTGCACGAGCGATTGCCAATGGTCGTCGTCAGCACGTCGGTCGCGATCGTCTGCTTGCCGAGGAATGTCGACGCGGTGATCGATCCAGCCGTCAGCGTCGCCCGATACAGGCGACATTGCAGGTTACCGACGCCAGTCGCGCTGGTGTCGTCGGTGCGGATGGTCGCGGACACGGCTCCGGCGCTGATCGTCTTGCCCGCCGTCGCATCGATTGCCCAGCCGGTTCCGGTCGGCGCCGTGTAGATGGTGTCCGCGGGCTCGGTGGCACCGACCGTCGTCGTCGACCCGGAGACGCCGGGACGGATTGGGTACCAGCGAGGGGCGACGGTATTGGCATGCGTGACCGTCGTCGTGATGTTCATCGTGCCGCTCGCGAGCGTCGCGATGCGGTTGGCAGTATTCGTGAAGTAGCTCGAGTAGTTCGTCCCGGTCCGCAGGTTGTAGGGGCCGGTCGCGGTCGTCCCGACGACCGACTGCCACGCGCCGCAGTTGCCCAGCTCGTCGCAGGGGCGCACGCGCATGTGCACCACGGCGCTCGTGGGAAGGCCGGCCGCCGAGCAGGTCACGACGCTGATCGCGCTGCACCCCGCAGTGTCCGCCCAGCTCGTTCCGTCGGGCGACTCCTGGACGTCGTACATGATGCCTCCGACACCAGCGTCGGTGGACGTGGTCCAGTCGAGGTCGACGCTGGTCGTTCCCGTCGGCGTGATGACCAGGCCGGTCGGTGGGGTCGGAGCCGTCAGGTCGACGCCGACGCTCCGCGCAGCCGTATATGCGCTGGAGAGGCCGGGAAGGTCGGTCGCGCGCACCCGCCAGTACCACGTGCCACTCGTCAGCGACGTCGGGGGAGTGACCGATGCCGTATCGAGGTGGTTGAGCCCCGCCGCCGTCTCCACGTACTGGTAGCTCGCACCGCAATTCGAGGACCACGGGCTGGCCGCATTCGTGTTGCAGAACTCGAACTGGAGCTTGCCCGTGTCGAAGTTGGTGTCGTAGTACCGCGCGTAGAAGGGTTGGATCGACCCGATCCAGCCAGCGTCGAGCGGCGTCTGCTGAACTGCGCTGGGCGCCACGTTGGGCACGACGCCGGCACTGTAGCTGACGGACAGGTCATGGATGAGTGCGGTCTGGTTCGCGGCGCTCGTCAGCGTAGCCCGGGCGCGAAGGTCCGTTCCGGTCACCGCGAAGGTGTGCTGAACGCCCGGCGTGACGGCTGCCCAGTTGGTGCCGCCATTGGCCGACATCTGCCAGGAGACGGTCTGGCCGTTGAGGCGCACGTCGGCATTGAGCGTTGCCTTGTCGACGGTCATGGCGGTCCGGTTCAGCTTCTTCGAGGTCAGGACCTGGCTCGCGCCGAACGCCACGCTCGTCGTGTTGATGAAGCTGACGATGTTGCCCGCGTTCGTCGCAGCGGTGTCGTCGCCAGGGCAGCCGATGACGAGATCGGCCATGCCGTCGCCGTCGATGTCCCCGGCCGCGGCGGAGAGCCCGCAGTTGTCGCCCGTCGTCGGGACGGGATCCACGAGGTCGGCCCCTTGGGCCTGGAACGTGATGGACGCGCCGCCATTGCTGCGCCAGTGGACCATCTTTCCTGCTGCGCCCGACGCGTTCGATCGGCTGCAGCCCGCGGCGACGTCGTTGAGGCCGTCTCCGTCCACGTCGACGATCACGACGGAGTAGCCGCAGTTCTGGACGATGTTGACGGTCTGCGTCAACATCACCGGTGCTGCAAGCGTCGTCGCTGCGGGCGTACCACCGTTGCTCTTGAAGACCGCGATTCGACCATTTCCCTGAGTGACGGTCGACTGGTTGCAGCCGAGCGCGACGTCAGCCAGCCCGTCGTCGTTGAGGTCGCCGATCGACACCGCCGAGCAGGTGTCCTGGGCGACCGGGCTCGTCGGCGCGTACTCCTTCATGGCCTGGAACGTCACGGGGCTTCCGCCATTGCTCATGAACATCTGGACCCACTGGTTGCCAGCACTCCAGGCCGTGCAGGTGACGGCGACATCGCCGAAGCCGTCCCCGTTGATGTCGCCGGCGGCGATGCCACGGGCGCATCCGGTGCGAGCTGTGGTCAGCACGACCGCGGCCGAATACGTGACGGCTGCTCCGCCCGGGCCCCCGTCGCTCGTCACGACACGGGACGAGCCGCTGTCGCAGCCGATCGCGATGTCGATGAACCCATCTGCGTTCATGTCGGTGGCTGCCAGCGAGTTGCCGCACCCGCTGCCGCCCGGTGCGATCGTGGCGCCCGCGTCGAAGGCCGCAGGGTTGCCGCCGTTGCTCTGGAACGCGACGACCTCGCCACCTCCGGACGCCCCGGGGCAGCCCATGACGACATCCGCCAGGCCGTCGTTGTTGACGTCGGCAAGGGTGACGCCCGCGCCGCACTCCTCGTTGGCGGCGGGGGCTGGAGCGAAGAGTTCGATCGCTGCGTTGAAGCCCGTGTTGGCTGCGTCACGCACGTACACGACGACGCTGCCGGCATTGCTGCCCTTCTTGTCGTCGAGCAGGCAGCCCATCACCAGGTCGCCGAGGCCGTCGCCGTTCACGTCACCGACGGAAACGCCGTTTCCCGTCACGCCGCCGCTGGCCTGACCGCCGCAGGAATTGGTGGTGTACGGCTTGGGATCGACGTGCACCGAGCCGCCGCCGGCCCAGCTGGGTGCGGTCGCGCCCGGAACCGTGGTCTGTCGGGACTTGATGTCCCCCGTGGGACCACTCCAGAACGCGGTGGAACCCGCGAAGGGAGACGGCATCTCCAGGATCGAGCGGTCGCTGGCGATCGCGGCGGAGGCCGACGGTGCCAACGACAGGAACACTCCCACGATGAGCGCAACGGCCGTCAGCAACGGCCACACGTGCGGGGGCGCGTGCGTTCGCGGAATTCGGGCGAATTGTGAAAGCGAGGTCACTGTTCTGAATAACGACGGACCTCGGGTCTGTCTTGAGGCATGCTCGTGCGAAGGGAGGTTTGTGGCCGCCGCCTGACCTACCGAAGGGCTCAGCGGTATTTAGATCATCAAATGAGATGCGTCATCTGGTCGGGCTGGCTTTGGTATTAGGGGCGGATTCTCGGCGAGTTCCAGGCGTTTTCCTGTCGGTCCCATCACGGGTTCGCCGTGGCCGTGACCGTGATCACCTCCGAATGTGTCGCCGAGCTGGTCGTGGTCGACGGGGTGAGGCGCCACGTGACGACCACGGGGTCGCCGGCACCCGCGGCTGTGGCTCGGTTGTGGAGCAGGACGGGACTGACGGAGCCGAGTCCCGCGTAGTCGTTCGCGGCACTGCTCTCCGCGGTGGCCGTACCGGCGCCCCAGCGGATGCTGTCGCGCCCGCCGAGTGCATCGCGCACGGTGATGCCGGCATAGCCGTTGGCGCCGGAGGTGGTCGCCACCCACGGCGATGGGTTCGCGCTGGTACCGGTCCAGTCATCGAACGGCGTCAGGCATGAGCTGCAGTCGGTGCCGTTCGGGCCCGTCGCGCCGCCGAGTGCGGTCAGGTTGTAGCCGCTCGGGTTCGTCGTCGTCACGGTTGCAGTGAAGGAGGCGTAGTCGTCGATGTTGGCGGTCTGCATGCCCATGTTCACCGTGGTGAAGTCGAGCACGAGTCCGATCGAACTCGTGTCGTTCACGGTGAAGCTTCGTGTCGCGCTCCATCCAGAACTCAGGCCGTTCAGGTCGATACCGCGGACTCGCCAGTAGTAGGTGGCGAGGTTCGTCAGGGTCGCGAGCGTGTAACTCCCGGTCGCCGCGTTGGCGACGACGAGGCTGGTGCCCGACTGCACGGTGGTGGCGCCGAATGTGTTTGCCGTCGCAATCTCGAACTCGACGAACCCATTCGTCGGCGTCGGGTGGTTGTAGGTCGCGGTCGTGGTGGGAGTGAGGCTGTTCGCCGTTCCGAGGTTGACCGGCAGGAGCGGCGTCGGTGCCGTCGGGAGCGTGCCGGTCGGCGGTAGCGAGACCCACGATGCGGTGCCCTCCGTGCTGAGCCGCAGCTGGTTGCCCGCCGCGCCGATCGTCGTGACATTGAGGAGCACTTCGATGTAGATCGCCTCCGTCGGGGCGAGCACCAGGTTGCTGGCAAGCGTTGCTGCCGTGCACGTCCGGGCGAACGTGCCGGTGGCGAGGACATCTGCGGTCGGGGAGGTTCCCTTGCCGATGAACGTCTGCGCGGTGATCAGGCCGCCGGCCGTCGTGACGCGGAACGCCCTGCACTGCAGTGTTCCGACGCCGGTGTTCACCGTCCCGGTGACGGTGAGCTGCAGGTCGATGTCGCCCGGTGTGATCGTCTTGCCAAGCGTTGAGTCGATGACCCAGCCACGCCCGATATTGGTGTTGGCCGCGGTGTTCGCCGGCTCGGCCGCGATCCGCGTGCCATCTGCAACATTGGGTCGGTAGTAGTACCAGCCGGCGGCTTGCGCTGCGTGGAGCACGCTCGTGGTCGTGTTGGCGGTCCCGGATGCCGTGTCGGCGAGCTTGTTCGCTGCATTCGTCAGGCGCGCGGAGTTCACGGTCGAGCGGAGGAAGTACTGGCCGCCCGACGCGCCTGCACGGGCGTGCCAGCCCGAGCAATTCCCCGCACCGTCGCATGCTCGTACGCGCATCACGACGACCTCGTTCGCGGCCATGCCCGTGCGCGAGCAGACCAGTCCGGCGATCGCCGTGCACTGCGCCGCCCACGTCGTGCCGTCGCCCGAGTACTCAACGTCGTAGGTGACGCCTGACAGCGCATCGGTTGCTGCCGTCCAGGTCAGGTCGGCGCTCGTCGGGCCCGAGGCGGCGATCGCGACGTTGCTCGGGTTCGTCGGCGGCGTGATGTCGACTCGTACGCGGCGAACCGACCAGGCGCCCGCGACACCGAGCTGGTCGGTCGAGCGCACGCGCCAGTAGCGGTCGCCCTCGGGCAGGGTCGTCGGCGTGAACGTGGTCGTCGCGCTGTTGGCGATGCTGCCGCTGGTCAGCGTCTGGTACGTGCCGCCGCAGGTCGCGCTCCATGGGTCGGCGGCATTCGTCGCGCACAGGTCGAACTGGATCACGCCCGTGTGGCCGTCAACGTCAGTCTGCTGCGCGGTCAACGTCGGCGTGGTGTCATTGACCCACTGGTCATTCGCGGGGGTGGTCTGGACCGCGACGCTCGGGCTGTTCGTCCGGAAGTCGGGCGTGCCGCCGTAGGCGATCCAGTCACTGACCCGTGCGGTCCCGTCGATCGCGCACGCGCGCCAGTAATAGGTCGTTGCCGTCACGAGGCCGGTGACGTTGACGGAGGCCTGGTACTGCGTCAGTGCGCTGGGCGCCGCGACGTTGGATCCGGTGAAGGTCGCGCCCGCGACCGAGGCGCCGCAGGCAGCGGCGAGTGCGCCGGCCGACGTGCGGACCTCGACCCATGGGGTCAGGGTCTGCCCGGCGGCGGCGTGACTGACCGTGAACTTGATCACGACGTTGTTGGAGATGCCATCGAGCGTCGCTGTGCCCTGTGCGATCGCCGTCACTCCGTCGTTTCGGTACTGCGTCAGCCCGGCAGCCTCGCACACTCCGTTCCCCATCGTCGCCACCTGCGCCGTGGAGCCTGTCTCGTGACCGTCGTACCCGATCCCCGTGACGGTGTAGTAGTAGGTGATGCAGTTGCGCGCGGCGAGGTCGACGATGCTCGTCGCCGGCGCATCCTGTCCGCCAGCCTGCTCCTCGATGAGCGTGCCGAGCGCCCCGGACGTGGTGGAGCGGAAGATGCGGTAGTAGTCGACGAGCGTGCCGCCGGTCCAGCTCAGTGACGCCTGGTGGTCGCCGGGGGTGACGTTCAGTGCGCTGGGCGCCGTCGCGAACTGCGGTGCCCCGGGCGTGCCTCGTGCCTGGCCGCCCGGGTCGAAGCGGTAGACGTCGGGATAGAAGGTGCCGCCGATGGTGCTGCCGTTGTTGCCACCCATCACGTAGATGAAGCCCTTGATGCGGTGGGCCGTGACCCGAAATCGCGACTCCGGCAATGCTGCCCCCTCGTCGCGCCAGGTGCCGGCGCGTGGATCGAATGAATCGATCTCAGCGGTTCGGGTGCTCGGGGTGCCACCGGTCGCGCCTCCGAGCGAGTAGTAGCGGTCATTGAGCTCGGCCACGCCGGCGCCGTAGCGGTTCGGCGCGATGTTGGGCTGGTTCGCCCGGAAGTAGGCGAGCGGGCCGAAGGTCACCGTCAAGGTCTTGGTCAGTCCGATCGCGGCGTTGCCGGTGCCGCTCTTGCCGCCGCTGATGATCAGATTCCCGTCGATCGCACCCATTCCGGGGGTCTGTACGCCGTTCGCGCCGTAGTCGAGCGTGGTCTCGTCGCTCGGAAGGGGAGCTGCGACGTCATTGAGCGGATCGAAGCGTGCGAGCGACTGGAAGTATGCGGCGCCGTTCTCGCCGCCCAGGGCTACGACCGTGCCATCGGCGAGTGTCCTTGCGCTGACCTGGTAGCGGTTGGTCGGGAGCGTGCCCAGCTTCGTCGTGACGCCTGCAGTCGGGTTGAACTGGTGGATCGCCGAATACCGGGTCGCGCCGTTGTCTCCGCTTGCGCCGCCGAACAGGTAGAGGCTCCCGTTGGAGCGATCGGCGCCGCACCAGTAGCGGGACGGCGCGGGCATCGTGTACGGCGTGACTGACGCCACGTTCGACACCGAGTCGTACTGGTTGATCGTATTGGTCTGCGAGAAGGCGCCGAACAGTCCGTTGCGGAACCCACTGAAGACGAAGACCGTGCCATTGAGGACGCCTGAACAGTCGTCCCACCAGTGGTTGCCGTTGGTCATCGTCTGACCCGTATCCGTCATCGCTGGTACTGGATCCGCGCTTTCGACAGCGCCGTCCCAGCCGCGGACCGAGTAGTAGTAGGACGTGCCGTTGGCGGCGGTCGTATCGACGTAGGACGTGCCGGTGGAGACGATCGTGGTCAGCAATGAGCCGGTGACGCCGTCGGTCGTCGAGCGGTAGATCCGGTAGTGGGTGTTGCCGCTCGAGGCTTCCCAGCTGATCGTGTTCTTGTTGTTGCCTGGAACGACCCAGACGCCGGAGACGGCGGTGGCGGCGCTGGACGTTGCGGGGAGGGCTCCAAGCCCGATCAGAACCGCCGCGGCGAGCGCGATGACCACCCGCCATTCACGCACGGCTCCGCGCGCGTGTGAGATCGTTCGATGGGAGTGTAGTGAAGGCCGAGCCATCGCTTTGAATATCGACGGAGCGGGGACCTCGCTTGATCGACGCTCGGCCAATACGAAGGTTCGTGTAGTCCTTTGGCCTAACTACTTTGATTTGAGATCGATCGATTTGCGGGCTGTTCGGCAGCTCTCGTCGATTCCGTGTGCCGTGCCTGTCACTGAGACGTCAACCCGGGGTCACTTCATCTGACGGATCGCTGGATATCTCGGCCCCGAGGAGCTCGCGAGCCGCGTCCAGGTCCTCGGGATTCACCAGGACGTCGCGCTGGCCGCCGCCCGAGCTCGCAAGCTCGCCGCCGGACCCGAAGCCGACGTTGGAGATGCGGGCCATGCAGAGGATCCCGGAGTTGCGGAGCAGGCCGAGGACGAGCTCGGCCTCGAGTTCATTGCGCACGATCGTGAGACGGACGGGGTCCGCCACGAGCTACATGCCGCCGACTGCGACGCCGGCCGCGGCCGGGTCGGTGGGCATCGGCTGGGCCGACATCGCGGGATCCTGATACTGCTGTTGCTGCTGCTGTGCGTAGCCAGGGTCGACGCCCGGCTGCGGCTGCGCATTGAGGGCAGCGGGATCCGTCCCCATCTGGGCGGTGGCGGGATCCGTACCCGTGGGCGCGGGGCAATCCGTTGCTGCAACGGGCGCAGGTGCGGCAGCTGCCATGGCGGGATCGACGGCCGCAGCGGGATCCACGATACCGGTGGCGGGGGTCTGGGCTGCGGCTGCAGCGCACGCGGCGGCACGCTTGGCGCGTGACTCCGCCTTCATGCGCTCGATGTCGCCACGCATCCAGAGCATGGTGGCGGTCATCATGACGAACAGGCCCAGGCCCGCGAACAACATGCTCTTCATGTTCATGGGGCGTCCTATCGGCACGGGTGCCGGCAAGCTGAAGGTGAGTGGTGGATCAGCGGGCCGCGTTGTAGGCTCCGCGACATGTCTTCATCCGCTCGCTTCACCCGTCCGGCCCTGCTCATCCTGCTCCTCGTCCTCGCGGCGCTCCTTGCCGTCGGGTGCGGCGATGACTCCGACGATGGTGGCTCCGACGGCGACTCCAAGGGCGCGAAGTCCACGGAGACCAGCGGTGGCGGCGCGGATGACAACGACCTCGATGCGACGGTCGCCAAGCGCGACGGCTCCTACGATGCGTCGCCCGGCAAGCCGCTCGACGCGAGCAAGACCTACATCGTGGAGCTCGACACGACCAAGGGTCCGATCAAGATCACGGTCGACCCGAAGCTCGCACCGATCGCTGCGGCGAACTTCGTCGGCCTCGTGGAGGAGGGCTTCTACGACGGCGTCAAGTTCCATCGCGTGATCGAGGAGTTCATGGTCCAGACGGGCGATCCGCTCGGCACGGGCACGGGTGGTCCGGGCTACGAGATCAAGGACGACCCGAACGTCGTCGCCAACTACAAGCCCGGCGTGGTCGCCATGGCCAATCGTGGTCCGAACACCGGTGGCAGCCAGTTCTTCATCGTCCAGGGCGATGCGGTGCAGCTGCCCCCGGACTACGTCATCTTCGGCAAGACCGATGCGGCCGGTATCAAGACCGTCAACGCGATCGCCGCTGTCGAGGTCGAGGGTGAGGCGCCGGTCGAGACCGTGCGCATCAACTCCGCAAAGCTCGCCAGCTGATCGATTCAGCTCGCGCGACGATGCCGCACGAGTGACACGGGTGCATAGAGCGGAACGCGCTCGATGCGCCCCTTCACCGAGACCGTGTCGAGTCGCTGCATCTGCTTCTGCAGGCGGTCCGGCAGAGCGAGGAACGTGCCCTCGCTGATCAGCACCGGGACCTCGTGGTCGCGCGTGGATCCCTCGAGTCGTGCAGCGAGGTTCACGGTGTCACCGATCGCGGTGTAGGCGAGTCGGTCGCGGTTGCCGATGTTGCCGACCATCGCGGGGCCGGTCGCGATACCGATGCCGACCTCGAGCGCTCGGGAGCCCTGCACCTGCCGGCGGAGGTTGAACTCATGCACGCGCATGAGGATCCCGGGCAGCGTGCGCACGGCGCGCACGGCATGGTTGGCCTGGTCGATGGGTGCGTTCCAGAAGGCCATGAGCCCGTCGCCGGTGAACTTGTCGATCGTGCCGTCTGTGGCGAGGATCTCTTCGGCGATGTCGCCCAGGATCCGATTGAGCTCGGTCAGGACCTCCGCCGGATGCGTCTGCTCGGCCCAGTTCGTGAAGCCGCGGATGTCGATGAACATGACCGTGAGGTCTCGGGTCTCGCCCGCGAGCTGCACGACGGGGACGCCGAGGTCATCCCCGTCCTCGCGCTCCAGGACGGCGCGCGCCACGTGCCGTGGAACGTACTGGTGGAAGGTCTCCAGCAGCTGGCCCTTGGCGAGTCGATCGGCCTGCTGGAGGTGCAGCAGCCGAAGCACGTGCCAGGTCAGTCCCTGGCCGACGAGCGCCACGAGCAGCGCGAGTGCTGGCATGTCGAGGAAGGGGCCGGTCATGCACACGACCGCGACGGGCAGGCCGGCATCAAGGATCAGCATCGGGCGTACCGGGATGCTGCGGAGCAGTGCGGCGCCGCCGCCAGCGACCCGTGCCTCGGCGATGAGGATGTTGCCGGTGAGCCAGACGACGGAGCGGACCAGCGCGGCCGCGCAGGCCGCCAGCAGCACCGCGCGCCCGGTCGGGTCGCCGTTGCTGATCGCCTGGGCGACGACTGCGGCGAGCCCGCCTGCCAGGGAGCCGCCCGCGGCAAGGAAGACACGTTCCAGCATGGTGCCGGCCCGGCGGATGGAGTGCAGCACCGCGAGACCGCCGACGAGCGCCGCCCATGGCGGCGCGACGACCAGCGCGACCAGGATCAGGAAGCCGGAATCGGGCGACATCGAGAGCCGCTGGCCCGCCGCTCGGAATTCGAAGCGCACGGTGCTGAAGGCGAGCGCCAGTGCCACGGCACCGATGGTGAGCACCAGCTCGTCGTTGTTGGGACGCGAGGCGAAGGGCAGGAGCAGGAGCGGGAGTCCCGTGCCTGCCAGCGCCCAGAGGGCGTAGGCGATGAAGGTCAGGGTTTTTCGTGCGCGTTCCAGCATGTCTGGCGCATCGGCCGCGAGGCGCGGTCAATGAGCAGAAAGTGGAATTGCTGACGGAATTTGCATGCAGCCTTTACTTCGCTATCGTGTCGAGTACAACCCGGCCGCGAAACGCACGCGCTCCACGCGCGATCGGCAGCGACCACGCCTGAGCACGAGCGGGCCGGGAGCAATACGATTATGGAGGTGATCGCGTTGATTGATGACTGTATTCCGGGGCTGTTTGCCCGCTGACATTCGCTGATGCGGCGGATGCCGAACAGCCCAATGACAGGGCGCACGACGTTGCGTCCGTAACGTGAGAAATCGAGGGCCGGCCCTGCATCCTGCAGGCCGGCCCTCGACCTCTTCCATGACCCGCAGCGGCCATGGTCGGTCGAGGGGGCGTCACGATGGGCTGACCGCCGCCGAGGACGGAGCAGATGCCTTCCCTCCGTCCCATCCTCGATACGTGGCGCGCCTCGCCGCTCGTCGCGACGACGCTGATCGATCCGACCAAGACCAGTCCTGGCACGCCGATCCCGCAGCTGCTCGACCAGCAGGTCTCGATCGGGCTGCGTGGCGATGGGCCGCTCTCCACGCGCGAGCTGGTGCCGCTCACGCGCGAGGCCACCAAGCTGCTCAACGGCACGCACCGCGACGCTGCTCGGAGCGTGCTGCGAGGCGTGCTCGGCACGCTCGACGCGGCGAAGGGCGCCAACGACCTTCGCGGCATCTCGTTCTCCACGAACCCGGGCGCCTTCGTGACGCAGTCGCTCATCAGCAACATCGAGGCGGGGCTGCATCCCGATTCGGTCAAGGGCAACGATGCCGTCGCCTTCGAGAAGTCGATGGTGGAGCTCGCTGCGGGGTCGGCGGGAACCAAGGCGCAGAACCTCGGCTGGATGGACCTCGGCCCCGCGATCACCTCGAAGGTGTTCGGGCTGATCCAGCGCCCGCCACGCGTCGCCAACGACGACGCCAAGGACGTGGCGCTCACCTTCCTGCACGAGCTGGAGCACAACGTCACGCCGTTCGACGTGCACACGACGGCGAAGCAGCACTACTGGCTGGAGGAGGGGCTTGCCGAGTCGCTCGCGTGGTGGCCGGGACGCGCCGCTGACCTGCTCGCCAAGATGGGAACCCCGCTCGCCAAGGGCGACGTGGTGGATCCGTGGAGCGTCCCCGACGAGAACCAGGCGAGCGCTGCCTACCGAGGGCGGCACCAGGCGATCATGGGCTTGCTCGGGCTGGCCGGGGTCGCGCCGACACGGGACGATGGCTCGACGGACCCGGGCGCGCTCGCACGGGCGCGCCAGCTGCTGCAGGGGGAAGACCTCGCGCAGGTGCCACGCAACCTGGCTCGTGCCATCGTGCGCAACCTCGATGTGGACCCGGACCTGACCGACGTGGTCAGCGACCTCGTCGTCGACGTACAGGGTGACCCGAAGCAGGTGCGTGCTCTCAGCGAGCTGCTGAGGACGCGCGGTCGCACGACGGGATGACCTGCGGCCAGTCCAGCCACGCCATGCTGGCGGGCTCGATCGGCGCGCCATCGAAGTAGAGCGCGTGGTCGGTGTAGGTGTACTGCGGGCAGGCGGGATCGATATAGCCCGCCGTGTAGGCGCGGCGCTCCAGGAGCGCCCCATTGGTCTGCAGCAGGTACTGGCCGCGAATGCCGTTGTTGATGTCGAAGTGGCTGACGACGACGCCCTGCCGACCGAGCACGTCCACGCCGGGTACGGCCTGCTCGATCCCTGACAGGCCGTTGAGCGAGAGCAGCATCGACCTGCGCAGGTCGGCCGGCACGGCCGGATCCACGACCCAGCGCATGGCGATGTGGAAGGCGACCCGCTCGTGCAGTGCCTCGTCGTCGGTCGCGTTGGCCGCGGCCTCGAACAGGAGTGCGCGGAGGGCATCGGCATCACGGGGCAGCTCGCGGGCGAACTCCTGTCCTGCGTCGCTCAACTCGGTGCCGGTGGCGTTGCGGACCGGCCCCGTGAGTAGCTCGTCGGTCGTCTGCTCCTGGGCGTTGATCGTCCCGATCGGGGCCTGAGGGACCGTGACCTGCGACGCGCCGCCGAACAGGCGTGACGCGGTGGTGTCGAGGAGGTTCGTCCCGGCTTGGCTGACGCCAGTGACGGACGTACCTGCCGGCCCCGCCCCGCCGTCGCTCCAGACGGCCACGGTGACGGCGATCGCGGCGGCAACGCCGGCTGCCATCGCGGGACGGAGCAGCCCTGCGCTCCAGCGCCGACGCGCCGGGGCGCGACGTGGGCGCGTCCGGGCCTGGGACTGCGCCTCCTCGTCGAGGATCGCGTGCAGGAGGTCCTCTTCCAGTCGCTCCTGCAGGCCTGGCGGGGGCTGGGCCTCCCGGGCGCGGTAGCTGCGAAGCACCTCGAGGTCATGGTCATCCATGGTGGACCTCCGTGTTCAGGTGTTCCTGGACGATCCGCCGGGCGCGGTTGAGTCGCGAGCGAACGGTGCCGACCGGAATGCCGAGTGCCTCGGCGATGTCCTCGTACGACATGTCGTTCCACGCGAACATCTGGAGGACCTCGCGGTCGCCGGGCTTGAGGCGTTGGAGCGCGCTGGCGAGCTCTGCGGACTGTGCATCGGCATCGAGTCGAGCATCGACGGCTGCATCATCGTCGTGGCTGCGGTCCTGGACGCCGTGGCGTGAGTAGGCGCGCAGCTGGCGGCCTTCGCTGCGGTGGTGGTTGCGCAGCAGGTTGGTGGCGATCCCGAAGAGCCAGGGGCGCGCATCGTCGCGCTGCTGGTCGAAGCGGTCACGCTGCGCGAAGGCGCGCGTGAAGGTCTCGCTGACGACGTCCTCGGCGATGTCGCGCCCGACGCGTCGGGCGAGGTAGCCGAAGAGGACTCGGTTATGTCGCTCTACCAGTGGCATGAACGCTCGTGGGTCGTCGAAGGACCGAGCAATGAGCTCGGCGTCGGTTGGCTCGTCGTCGGGATGCATTCGCTCCCCGTGCTGTGGCGGCGGTGTCACCATAAGTCCTTGTCCGTACTACCCGAACGGGTTCACTCTAGGCCGTGCGGGCGCCGGCTCCAGCCAGCGTCGCACGTACGACGAATCGCTTCTTCGGCTCGAACGGCCATTCCCACCAATCAGTGGCGAGCACGGGCGCTCCGATGCGCTCGAGCGCGAGGTGCGGATCACAGTTGTCGTGGCGGGCCAGCTGGGGCCACGTCGATGTGGGGTCCTCGAGCACGTCGGCCAGCTCGACCGGCTGCGGATGCGTGGCCGACCAGCAGGCCACGTCGTGGATGTGGAGCGCATGGCCGAGCCCATGCACCGAGGCCTGGAGGCGCTGCACGAGCGCCGTCGTGAGCGGCGAGTCGTAGCGACGCATCACCGCGCGCTGCTCGCCGCTGGTGAGCTGCAGTGCGATCAGGCCGGGATGCAGCAGCTGGGAGTAGAGCATGTCGCCGACGATGAGGTCATAGTCGCCGGTGCCGATCGCCGCGACGGGAAGCGGCAGCGCGTTCGGCATCGCCGAGTCTCCTCGTGCGGCCCGCAGCACGGTGTCGGCGCAGCCCCCGGTGACGTCCTCCTCGAGGATCCGGATCCGCGAGCGGGCCGTATCGTCGAGGCGCGCGATGGCGCGTTCGGTCGACGTCGTGTCGAAGTCGACCAGGTCGACGTGCTCGGCCCGTGCGGCGATGCGCACCAGCGGGATGTCGTCGCAGCTGCCTGCGCCGACGATCGCCACGCGGGATCCCGGGTGGAGCAGTGGATCGATGCGCTCCCAGACGGCGTCGCGAACTGCGGCCCAGCGGGTCAGGCGCAGGTCCTGCCACTGGGCGTTGTTCCGGGCGTTGGCGGACTGTGCGATGGCGTCGGTCATGCGGCAGGCTCCGCGTCGGAGGTGGTGTGGCCGCCCATCGCACGCAGGCGCGCGATGCGCTCGTCCATCGGGGGAT
This sequence comes from Thermoleophilia bacterium, assembly GCA_025964435.1. Classification (GTDB taxonomy): domain Bacteria; phylum Actinomycetota; class Thermoleophilia; order Gaiellales; family SKUG01; genus JAGQUL01. The sequence continues at coordinate 26,614 of JAOPYV010000075.1, forward strand.
GCGTGTCGAACAGCCCGCCGATGCCCGAGCGCAGGCCGGCGTGGTCGCGCAGGGGAGATTCGATGTACAGGTGCGCGGTTGCCCGCGTCACGCGCGCCAGGGGCGTCGGATCGGCGGCGAGCTTCTCCAGCGCGGAGGCGAGGCCGTCGGCGTCGCCCGCGATGTCGACGGCGCTGGCGTCGGCGAGGTACTCGCGGCGCCGCGAGAGCGACATCTGGAGCATGCCGGCGAGGATCGGTGCGAGCACGACCACGACGATGCCGACGATGAGCACGATGACGTTGCTGCCGCCGCTGTCGTTGCGGCGCCCGCCGCCGCCGAACAGGGTCATGCGCATGAGGATGTCGCACAGGAGCACGAGCGACCCGGTGAGCACGGCGGCGAGCGTCATGAGGCGCACGTCGCGGTTGCGCACGTGCGCGATCTCGTGCGCCATCACGCCCTCGAGCTCACGGCGATCGAGCAGGGCGAGCAGGCCCGTGGTGGCGGCGACGTAGGAGGTCTCGGGAGTCCGGCCCGCAGCGAAGGCGTTGGGCGCGGCGTCTTCGATGATGTAGACGTCGGGTGTCTTGGCGAGGCCAGCGGCGATCGCCGCGTTGTCCACGGCGTTCCACAGCTCCGGATGCTCGCTGCGCGTGATCGGGTGCGCGCCGGAGATGCTCGCGATCATCCGGCCGGAGGCGAAGTACGCCACGATGCCGTAGAGGATCGCGCCGATGCCGACGACGCCTGCAATCGACGGGTCGTAGAGCCCGCCGACGAGCAGCACGACCGCGCCCATGAGCACGGCGAAGCCGAGCAGGACGATCAGGGTTCGAAGGCGGTTCGCGGTGATCTGTGCTTGGACGGTCATGTCCCCAGATCCTACTCGTACCTTGCAGGTCGTCGTACCTGCTCAGCTCGTTCATGGCAGCGCGGAGGATCGCCGATTCCGCTGGCGTCCCATACGTGAATGAAGGAGCAGGCACGGATGTCTGTCGTCAGCAACATCGGTGGATTCGTCTTCGGCGCGCTCGAGCAGCTCGTCAACAGCATCGCGCATCGCGTGGTCCTTCCCACCGACCTGATCTCGCCCGTTCCCGTCGGCGACGTCCTCGAGCCGCGCTCGGATGCCCGTCGAGCCGGTGCCGACCTCGTCGAGGACCTCGTCGAGCGGCTCTCCGGCGTGCACCGCAACCGCGACGCCGACGAGCTGCGCGATGCGCGACCGCGACTGACCGAGGGCGACGTCGTCGGCCAGGGGCCGGGAACCGTGACACGCGTGACCTTCGAGGCCGATGCGCCGAGCGCCAACTGGGGTACCACGGGGCGCGAATCCGGTCTGGTCGCCGTCTACGTGAACGGCCGCTACCACTCGACGGTGGTGGTGCTGCACGAGCGGGACGGCTCCTACGTCGTCAACCTCGGATCACTCCCGGCCGGACGGCACCACGTGGACCTTCGTGCCGCGACGGACCTGGCACCCGAGGCGAACGTCGGCCTGCGCGCCGGCGGCCTGCGAGGAACGACGATCACCGGCGAGGCTGCCCAGGTCGAAGCGCACGCACCGATCTTCGAGCTGCGCGACACCGATCCCGGCCGACGCCATTCGGTGGGCCGCAACGACACGCCGATGCTGATCGTTCCGGCCGTGACCCGACATGCCGACGGCTCGAAGACGATCGAGTACCGCGTCGTCTTCTCGAATGAGGACGGCGGCACGAAGACCACCGATCTCATGGACAAGTACGGGCGCACCGCCGACGGCGAGCCGATGTACCGCGTCACGCTCGACGCGCAGGGCGCCGTGACCGCAGCGACCTACCAGGCACCCGTCCATCGCTGGTTGCCCTTCGAGGGCGCGCATGCGGGAACGCGACCCATCCTGCGCATCAGCACTGCCAACAACCTGACGAGTGCGCGGACGGGCACCCCCGGCGCGGAGCGCTGGAGCGAGGCCACGACGGGCATCGTCGGGCCGGGCGTCTCCGACTTCGAGGTGATGCGCACCAACCCGTGGACGTGGCAGGTGATGGCGAAGGAGCTCGTACGCGAGGGCAAGACCGCACTGACGCAGGCCGCTCGAGGCGCGAACCGCATCGGTGACCCCAGGCGCTACGTCTACCTCGACATGCTGACCGACGTCGCGATCGCCGCGATCCGCGTCGCCGGCGGGCTCGAGGTGCGCCTCGCCGATGGTCGGACGGTGCTCGCCAAGGTCGGCGCGAAGCTGGGAACCGGCAATCGTCAGGTCGCGATCGAGCTGCCAGACGGCGCCACCGCCGAGGCCGTACGCGGTGTCGCGCTCATCGGCATCCGGGCGATCGTGCTCGACACGAGCTACGCGATGCGCGAGCTTCCCGCTGCGGCCTGAGCTCGTCCCGTCGTGGGCTCCTCGATCGAGACGTTGGCGCAGCTGAGGCAGATGCTGCGCGGGATCCAGCCGATGCGCATGAGCCCTGCGAACAGCCGGCAGCCGATGCAGATGCCCACGAAGGCCTCGAGGCCCGCCGCGACGAGCAGGACGAGCAGCAGCACGCTGCTCGCCGCCGTCAGGTCGAAGCCGAGCGCGAGGACTGCCGCAGCGCCGGTCATGGCGAGGCCGAGCGCCTGGGCGAACCGCTTCGGTGGACCGGGCACGTAGCGCGCGGGCCCCAGGCGCGGGGCGATCACGCGTGTTGCGAGCAGGGCGAGCGGGCTGACACGCGGTCCGAATGCGACGCGCAGTGCGAACCCGGCGGCGAGCAGCAGCGTCAGCCAGTACCAACCCGTCGCCAGGGTGACGGCACCGAGCGTGAATACGCCGGCCGCGACCGATCGCGCCACCTTGTCATTCACGGGGTTGGGAAAGGCGAAGACATGCATCCCCGCATCGTAGCTGCCGTGCGTGGCAGCGCAGCGTGGGGTTGCCTGCAGGGCGCTGGTGGGATGATGGAGGCATGACTGGCTCGCTGCAGGGACGACGGATCGTATTGGGTGTCTGTGGGGGCGTGGCCGCCTACAAGGCGGTCGAGCTGTGTCGCGAGCTGATGCGCCGCGGTGCATACGTGTCGCCGGTGCTGACGGCGACTGCCGAGCGCTTCATCGGCGCCGCCACGTTCACCGCCATCGCGAGCGAGCCGGCGCGCACGACGCTCTGGGATTCGCCCGAGCCGAGCCCGCACACGTCGCTGGGACAGGCTGCCGACCTCGTCATCGTCGCGCCCGCCACGGCGAACCTGCTGGCCGCCGCTCGATCAGGCGCTGCGCACGACCTGCTGACCACCACGCTGCTGGCGACCCGCGCGCCGGTGCTGCTCGCCCCGGCGATGCACACCGAGATGTGGGAACACGCCGCGACACGGGACAACGTCGCCACGCTGCGCGCCCGTGGGGTGGAGGTCATGACGCCCGCCGCCGGTGAGCTGGCCGGCGGCGACGTGGGTGTCGGGCGCCTGGCTGATGCGCTCGACATCGCCGACGCCGCCGAACGCGTCCTGGGCGGTGCGCCGTCGCTGCGCGGTGGCGGTGAGCTGGTCGGCCTGCGCGTCCTCGTCAGCGCAGGCGGGACCCGTGAACCGGTCGACCCCGTCCGCTTCCTCGGCAATCGCTCGTCCGGCAAGCAGGGACACGCCATCGCCGCGGCAGCGCGGGCCCGCGGCGCCCGGGTTGAGCTCGTCACCACGGTGGAGCCGCCGGCAGATGTCAGTCGAGGCATCGATGTCGCGCGCGTCACGACTGCGCAGGAGCTGCATGACGAGCTGGTGCGACGCGCGAGCGATGCGGATGTCATCGTCATGGCCGCTGCCGTGGCGGACTATCGCCCGATCGCGCCGGCTGCCCACAAGCTCAAGCGTCGTGATGGCGTGCCGCGCATCGACCTGGAGGCGACGCCCGACATCCTCGGGGCGCTCATCGCCGCCCGGCGGGCGGGGCAGACGATCGTCGGCTTCGCGGCGGAGACCGACGACCTCGACCGCAACGCGCAGGCGAAGCTGCTGGCGACCGGCGCCGACCTGCTCGTCGCGAACGATGTCAGTGCGCCCGGCACCGGCTTCGAGTACGACACGAACGCCGTCACCATCTTCCACGCTGGCTCGTCCAGCGGCACGGTCGTGGACCTCTGCAGCAAGCGAGCCATCGCCGAGCACGTGCTGGACGCCGTCGAGGAGCAGCGCAGCCGTCCGGCGCGCGCGGTGCT
>JAOPYV010000088.1 GCA_025964435.1 Thermoleophilia bacterium
CGACGTGCAGCTTGACCAGAGCTTCCATGTCGTCAGTCAGGAAGCCGACGGAAACGATGGCTGAGCAGCAGCCTGAAGCACCCGGGGGAGGATGAGCATTCAGCATCCTCCCCGAGCCCTTGGTAGTTCCCACCCCCTTTGTGCCGAGGGCCCGGCGGCGCGCTGATCGACACTTCGGCTGGGCGCCGCTATCTGGCCGAACTTCGCCGATGGACCGCATGGTGGGCTACGGCGACCCAGCACGCACTGGCACACCAACCAGCAACGACGTCGGTTGGGTAGTGCACGCCTAAGTACAGGCGCGAGAAGCTGATCGCTCGTTATCGATAGGGCCAGCACTGGCCATCGCCATCGAGAGTGCCATGTCATGACGATGAGCGCGAGGGCAAGTGTCGCGGATCCCATCGCGTGTCCGCTCGGAAAAGACGTACCTTGCTCTGGCGCGGCCGAGATCCAAAGCGCGGGGCGTTGTCGGTCAAAAATGGACTTGAGCGCGAGGTTGAGTATCGCCGATCCGACTGCGGCGATGAGCAGAAACGCGGCATCACGATTTCGGCGCGCGACGAGCAGGCAAGCTGTGATGCCGGCGACAATGAACGTCATGGCAGGGAGCCGGCCGAGGTCACTTGCGATGAGCATGGCGTGCTCGACCTGCGGCCCGCTGACATTGTGATGGATCCAACCAAGGATGGATCGATCCATGCTGACCGCGTCTAAGCCAAGGACCGCGGTCGCAATCAGCGCAAAGAGAGCCGCCGGCCCAGCGATCGACAGCCATCGGGATCGGTCGATACGAGCCCGCATCAGTGGCAGCGCCCCTCGCCGTGATCGCTGGTGCCTCGCGGCGAGGTCGGGTGAAATCGCCACCTGTAGGAGTCGGGCATCAGACGAAGTTCAAGTACCCCGAACGAGTCGTTGCTTCGCACCTGGCTGTTGGCGATCGGTCGACCGAATGGGTAGAGACTCTTGCCGCCGGTGCCCACGACGAACTGGCGAATCCCCTGCTCGGTGGCGGCGCCCGTGTGATCTTGGGGTGCGAAGCGTTCATAGCTGTGCTCGTGACCCGCGAGGATGACGTCAGCGCCTGCAGAATCGAGCGTGGCGTAGAGCTCGTCGACGTCCTCGGAAGACCCGTGGAGAACGCCGGAGCTGAAGCGGGGGTGATGCCAGTAGGCAAGTGTGCACGTCGAATCGTTTGCGCGTAGGTCGCTTGAGAGCCAGCGCTGTTGCGGTGAGCCCGTGTCGCAGCCGCCCGGCACCTCGTCGCAGTTGGAGTCGAGGGCGATGAGATGCCATGGGCCGACGTCGAAGCTGTACCAGGTGGTGCGTTCTGGGATGGCGAGCTTTCCGAAGTAGGTGCGGTAGCCGGCAGCGACACCGGAGGCTGCGTATTCGTGGTTGCCTGGAACCGGCCGGGTGATCTCAAGGAGCCTCCCCCAGCTCGAATCGAAGGTGGCGTTGAATTCTTCGAGTTTGCCGGAGTTGTACTGCTCGTCGCCGAGCGTCAGAACGACAGTCGGGTCGAGGCGTCGCGCGAGCCTCGCAGTCAGGCTCTGGCCACACCTGGTCCTGCTGGTAGGCGAGCCGGGCGGGCAGGCAATGTCCCCTACCGCCACCACGCTGAACGAAGTCGTACTCGAGGCCCCGTGTGGCTCGTCGGGTGGTGCGGTTGGCTCTGCTCCAGATCCACCGCAGCCACTCGCGATCGCGGCAATGATCGCGATGACGGAAGAGGTGGTGAAGTCACGAAGGGGGTTCAGCATGGTGGTCAGCGTCAGCTGAGTGAGCGAGGTTGGTGATGGCGCTGGTCTGCATCTTCTCTGATCGCGTCGTTGCAACCTGAACGCAACCTGAACGCATCGGCGACTCGTTCATCGAGTTTTCACGTTGGGGGAGCAGCATGGAACACGTACCGGGGGCAACGCCCCCATCACGAAGAGGAGAACCCATGAAGGCATCTCGGAAGACCATCGCGATCGGGGCGATGTGCGCAGCGCTCGGCTCGCTGGGTGGCGGCTACGCGCTCGCCGACTCCGGTGGCGGAAACGGTGGTGGTGGCAAGGCCAGCGCGAACACCGAGCAGGCTGATGAGCACGGCGAGGATGGCGACGAGGGTGAAGCTCCCGACGTTGCCCTCACAGGCTCCACGCTCGCGAAGGCAAGCGATGCTGCACTCGCCAAGGTCGGCGACGGCAAGGTCACCGGTTCGGAGCATGGTGACGATGGCGAAGCCGCGTACGAGATCGAAGTGACGCACGACGACGGAACGACTACCGACGTCGAACTCGACAGCAACTTCAAGGTCACTGCGACCGAGGACGAGGGCCCCGAAGGTCAGGACGACGCAGACGAGCAGGGAAGCGCCGAGGACCCGGCCGACTGACAACGCTTCGAACATGCGACCGACTACGTAGCCCTCGGCCTTGCCGGGGGCTACGTGAACGTCGGTTCGGTGCCCACGAACCAGCTCCCGGCGTCCTTTCCTACGGCGGCGCCGGCAAGCACGTCACTCGGGAAGTGGACGCCGGAATACACGCGAGCCCATCGAACGGACGCTGCGAGGTTCTCGTAGTGTGCGCGCCGCTCGGGCCACAAATGAGAGAGCACTGTGGCGGCTGCCATGGACGCGACCGCGTGGCCCGACGGGAACGACGAGTCGGCGGGCCGTGGGCCCAGCGGTGCGATGGAAGGATCCAGCTCGTACGGCCGCTTCGCGTGGATCTGACGCTTCGTGAACGACGTCTTGAGTGCGGCCACGCCGATCGCTGCATCCATCCGAAGCGTCCCGAAGATGCCAGGCAAGAACCCGGCGTGCTCGCGGTACTCCTTCGCTTCCTGTTGCCAGAGTCGCCAGCCGCCCCGCTCGTCGAACTCAACTGCGGTCGCATCGAGACCGGGGGTGCGTGCATCCGTCAGCGCGTGGACCTGCGCCAACTCCAATCGGCGCGCATCGTTGCTCGGCGGGGAAGAGACCTGCATGCCCGTATTTCGTGTGAATGCGGCCAAAGCCGACGCGGCGGCCGCGGATTCGGCCCGAATTCCGGATAACGCGTTCAGGTTGCTGTCAGGTCGGTGCCGCAGCATGGTCCTCGAACACCCCGTTGCGCCGCAGGGCGCCCAACCGAGGAGCACCCATGGGTCCAGGAACCACCGGTCAGCAGTCGCCCGCCATGAAGGCGTGGAATCGCGTTCCGGAAATCACGCTCTACTTCTGGGTGATCAAGATCCTCGCCACGACCGTCGGCGAGACGGCTGCGGACTACCTGATCGAAAATGTCGGCCTCGGCATCACCAAGACGATGTGGCTCATGGTGGGTGTCCTTTTCGTGGCGCTCGTCGTCCAGTTCTCGCGTCGTCGCTACGTACCGGGTCCGTACTGGGTGGCGGTCGTGCTGATCAGCATCGTCGGCACGTTGATAACCGACAACCTGACCGACAACGTGGGCGTGAGTTTGTGGACGTCGACGATCGGATTCTCGATCGCGCTGATCGCGACGTTCATCGGATGGCACGCAGTCGAAGGAACGCTGTCGATCCACACCATCTACACGACCCGCCGTGAGTCGTTCTACTGGCTGGCTGTGCTGTTCACGTTCGCCCTCGGAACCGCCGGCGGTGACCTGGTCGCCGAGGACGGCGGACTGGGGTATTGGAAGTCAGCCCTCTTGTTCGGTGGTCTGATCGGCCTCGTGTACCTTGCGCATCGAGTGCTCGGCCTGGGTGCAATCGCGGCGTTCTGGATCGCGTACGTGCTCACCCGCCCGCTCGGCGCATCGATTGGAGACTTCCTCTCACAGCCCACGGCTGACGGGGGATTGGGGCTCGGTACCACTGTCACCAGCTTGCTGTTTCTGGTGACGATCCTCGCGCTGGTCGTGTACCTCACGGTGTCGAAGGTCGACCGCACCGAGAACCGGACTGCGACCGTTGGCAGCTGATGCGCATCGGGTAGGTGCCAGCCATGGTTGATCCGGACACGACTGCACGCGATTCGGTCCGGGTGATGGTGGTCGAGGACGAGCCCAAGCTCGCCGAGATCGTCGCTCGAGCGCTTGCGGGACAGGGATACGACGTCGACGTCGTGAATCGCGGCGACGATGCGCTCCGTCGCCTCATGGCGCCCCAGGCGCCGTGGGCGATCGTGATCCTCGATCGCATGCTCCCGGGCATCGACGGCCTTGAGGTGTGCCGCCTCCTTCGTGCCGCAGGCAACAGCACCCCCGTCCTCATGCTCACCGCGCTCGGGAGCGTAGACGATCGCATCGACGGCTTGGACGGGGGCGCAAACGACTACCTGCCAAAGCCGTTCGCACTCAAGGAGCTCTATGCCCGCATTCGAGTGCTCCTGCGGGCAGAGGCCATCACGGCGAATGCAGCTGTCGAAGCCGGCGCGATGCTCAACGTCGGGGACCTCAGCCTCGATGTCGAGCGGCTTGCCGCATTTCGGGGCGACGAGCGGATCGAGCTCAGGCCAAAGGAGGCGGCGATCCTCGCCTGCCTGATGGAGCGCGCCGACCGCGTCGTTCCTCGATGGGTCATCCACGAGGCCGCGTGGGGGGACGTCGATGCCCCCAGCGCCAACGACCTGGACGTCCATATCGGCAGGATCCGCAACAAGGTCGACAAGCCGTTCGATCGAGTGTCGATCGAGACGATCCGCGGCGCCGGCTACCGCATCCGAAGCGAGACGCCGTGAAGCGATGGTCCGATGCCATTCCAATCTCCGCGCGGCTGACGATCGCATTCGCCGGCGCAATGGCAGTGGTCTTGGCCGTCACGAGCCTGTGGATATATCAACGCCAGCAGGATGGATCGCAGCAAGCCATCGATCGCCGGCTGCAGGATCGGATGGAGGACCTCCAGCTCGCGGCGGGGGGACGAGCTCCCGACACGGCACGCACCGCCCGCAACCTTGTACGAACAGACACCGGTGCGATCCAGGTCTACGATCGAGCGGGCGCGGTGCTCGCATCCTCCCCGGCGCTCGACGACGAGCGGATCCTCTCGAACGTCGAAGTTCGAGCAGTGACCGGCCGGAAGCGATGGAAGGACATGGCAATCGACCTGGCTGCCGAGGGCGAGGTTCGCGTCCTGTACGCCCGATTCGGTGGATCACGCAACGTCGTCGCATTGCTGGAATCCGAAGACGCAAGTCACGAGGCGCTCGAGAAGTTGGCGGTCCAACTTCTGCTGGGAGCCGGAGTTGCCGTGTTGTTGGGCTCGCTGCTCGCGTTCAGCCTGGCGCGGGCAGCGCTGCGCCCCGTCGAACACCTTCGGGCGGAGGCGGAACGACGTGGGCGAGGCAGCGATCTCGTCGCGCTGCCGATCCCTGCTGCGCGCGACGAGATCGGCCGACTCGCGGTCACCCTCAACGAGCTGCTGGAGCGGATGCACGAGGCAACGCTGCGCGAACGACGGTTCGTTGCCGAGGCCGGCCACGAGCTGCGCACTCCGCTCGCCACAATCATCGCCGAGATAGACCTCGCGCTCGAATCCCCACTCGAGCCCTCCGCTCAGGCCGCCCTGCGCTCATTGCACGAAGAAGCCACTCGATTGTCGATCCTGGCTGACCAGCTGCTGCGATTGACCACGGTCCGCGAACGCAGCGAATTCAGCGAGTTCGACCTCGCCGAACTGATCGGCCGGCGCGTGGACCGCTTTCGAAGTGCCTATCCCCATTCGACGATCCGCTGGAGCACTCCCGGGGCTGTGATCGCTAACGCCGATGTCAACGGGATGACGCAGGCTATCGACAACCTCATCGACAACGCTGTCGTGCATGGCGGCAAACACATCGACGTCGAGTTGACCACAACCGACAACGCGATCAGCATTCGTGTTTCCGACGATGGGCCGGGCATCGATCCAGACATCGCGGAGCGAGCCTTCGAGCGCTTCGCACGCTCGGCCGGCGCACGCACTCGACGCGGATCGGGGCTCGGGCTGGCCATGGTGCTATCGATCGCACAGCTTCATGGCGGTCAGGCCGGGATCGGTACTCGCGCAGATGGACAGCCAGGTACCTCCGCGTGGTTCTCGATCGCCCGTTCCGAGCGCGAGGCGACATCGCAAACACGTAGCTCTCGAGCGTGAAGTCTGCACCTCGGGCGAATGACCCGATCACCTACACCTCCGCGATTTCAACGTGTCTCACGCACCCACCAGCGCGAGGTCCAGGAGCTCGAGTGCTCTCTCGAAGTCAGCGTCGTCGGTATCGAAGTGGTCGCATGTGGCGTCTGCGATCAGCTTCCACGTCGTGAGGTCGTCCGGCTCGAAGATCGCCCAGTTCGTGAAGTCGTCGCCGAGGCGCGACAGGTAGCAGATGCCGTCGAACTCCTGGGTGCCTTTGGAGTCGACCTGCTCGAGCACGTGCCGAGAGATCTCCTGTGTGAGGCCACGTGGCGCGGATCGACGCAGCGTTGATCCGTCGAGTTCGCTCAGTCCGTAGTGGATGAGGCGCGCGGCCATCGCTGGGTTCAGGTGGCCGAGCCAATCGGCGGTTCCGACGTCCGCGTATTGCCCCTCGACCGATGCGGTTCCAATGCGCCTGGCCCACACCCACGAGGCGTGTACTTGTCCCGGCTGGAGAACGCCCTCGTCTGGTTCGTCGTCGACGATCGCGTCGAGGCCGGCCACGACGTGTGGGTCCGGTCGGAATCGAGCGAGCGTTTCGACGAAGGCGCCGAGGCGTTGCGAGCACGCGTAGAGCACTCGGTATTTCTTGATCGGATCGTCCCAGCGATTGCCGAAGGTTCCGTCGTCGCCTGCGAACAGCCAGTCGGGCCATGCCCAAGCATCATCGTCGCGGCCGATGCGATGGAGGTGATCGGTGGGTGTCCGAGTCGGGAGAGTCACCCGCCAATGATAAACGCGCGTGCTGCGCTGGCGATCTCCGGTCCGAACTCGTCGATGTCACCTTCTCGAAGCAGGCGAGCAGGCGAGCGATCATCGAGTTGCGGATTCAAGCCCTGGAACCACGACTGGGCAGCGTGCTTGCTCTCGGCCTCGGCGATGAAAGTCGCGATGTAGAGCGCGTAGCGAAGACGTCGATCGAGCTCCGGCTGCTTGAACTCGCGTTCGCCCGATGCCCAGTCACGCACCGCCCGGGTCTCTGCAACGCTCGCGAGGTACGCCACGAGGCGCGCGCCGAGGATCTCCACGAGTTCCTGCACGACCGCTGCCGACGAGGGGAGCTTGTGAGCGTGGTTGTAGGCGTGCATGTCGGGTCGAGATGCTGTAGCCATGACCACTCCCGTCTCTGGATATACCACTCTATCGACGAGCGAATACCCGCTGTTTCACAATCTAATCCCAAGTGTACGACACATCCAGTAACGGCACAAGAGTGCGTCGGCTTGAGCTGATCGCATCAGCACGCCTCGCGATCTGCGCGCCAGGGCGGCAGGGTTGCCCCGCTCGCTCGCCAGGGGTCAACGGGCAAAACCGGTATTTGCAGGCATTTATCGCGTCGCGCGTGAATTGCCGGCGGTGTTCGTTGCCCCGCTGGAGGCAGGAGGCTGCGGCGACGCAGGGAGGAGATGGTGGGTAAAAGGCCTGCAAAAGCAGGCATTTTTTCGCGTAAGCCGATGAGCGGACTCGAACCGCTGACCCCTTCAGTACGAGAGCCTTGCCGTGTCCGGACCTGTCCGGACATACACGCACATTAGCAGGTGTTTTGTCCGAGTTGTCCGGACATGTCCGGACACGCGAACTCGCGGGAGTTGCCCCGTTTGCCCCGCTGACGGGGCAACTGCGGGGCAAGAATGCAAAGGGGTCAGCTGTCGATCGATGATCCGATGGCTGTGACGCACCCTTGGGCCATGGCACGTTCGGGCTTGGCCAAAAGGATCCGTCAAGGAGCTCGAACGGAGCCGTGGCGAATCACGTCACGTGCGTTGGGAGGCGCATCGCGACGTAGCCGTCCTCGTCGATCGTCGCCTTTCCGCCGTGTGCGGCAGTGACCATCGCGACGATTGCAAGTCCCAGACCGGCGCCATTGCCAGAGACCCGAGCGTCGTCGCCTCGAGCGAATCGATCGAACGCAGTCGCGCGCAGTTCTTCGGGAATGCCAGGCCCGTCATCGACGACACGAATGGTCGCCCAGTTTGGGTCGGTGGTGTCGACCTCGAGTCGGATGTCGCCCGTACCGTGTCGTAGGGCGTTGTCGACCAGGTTGGAAACTGTCTGTTCGACACGGAGCGGGTCCGCGAACACGATGCACGCCTGGTTGGAAGGTACGAGTGCAATGGAACGGCTGGAGGTGTGCGCGCGCTGGAGGAATCGTGCCGTGACACGCTCCAAGAGGGCGTATACGTCAACGGCTGCGAAGGCGCGACGATCGCCGTCTGGTCCTGCGAGGGCGTGTTCATCTTCTTGGGCGACGATGAGGAGTGAGTTGGCGAGCTGGGCAAGGCTGTCAGCCTCAGCTTCGGCCGAGGTGACACGGCGGCGCATCATCGCGATGTAGTCGCGCGCATCGTTGAGGTTCTCGACGTCAAACGGCTCCAGGAGTGCCACCTCGAGTTCGGATTTGATGAGGGCGACAGGGGTGCGAAGCTCGTGGCTTGCGTCGCCGATGAATCGTCGCTCGCGTTCGAACGCCGCGTCGATGCGAGCCAGCAGGTCGTTGAGGGTTCGTGTCAATGCGCGCAGCTCGTCGTTCGCCGACGGCTCGGGCAGTCGAGCGCCCAGCGATCGATGGTCGATCTGTGACGCTGCGCGCCGCACGCGGTCCATTGCGCCCAATGCTCGCGCGGACAACGCGTATCCGAGCAGTGTTGCGACGAGGATTCCGATCGACCCGCCGATGTACAACCACTGGGTGAGGTCGTGCAACGTCTGGTTGCGAAGTTGCAGCGATACGCCGACGAGCACGACCACCGGTGCGCCGTTCTGAGTTGCGCGGGTGGCGAGGATCCGCACGGCGTTGGGTGCGCCGTCGTCCGCGCGCGAGAGCTTGGTCGGAGCACGCAGCGCATCGCGGATCTGCGTGCGAGTAAGTACCGGCTCGCCGGCGAATCGCTCGGATGATGCGATGACGTCGCCGTTGGCTGCGAGCACTTGCGCGAAGCTGGATTCCTCGGTCACGAGTGTTCGGTTCGGGATCTGGTCTGATGATGCTGCGGCAGATGCCAGGTCGTCGATTCGGGCACGGAGTCCTTGATCGATCGAATGGTCGAGTGAACCAGCCACTACGCGGTGGATGCCGACGCTGCCGGCGACGACCAGGACGATCATTGCGGCTGCGAATGCCCCGACCAGCCTGAGTCGTATGGGAACTCGATCAAGCATTCGGGGTTGCCTTGATTCGGTACCCGACGCCGCGCACCGTCTCGATCGAGTTGGCGTCGAATGGCCGGTCGATCTTGTTGCGCAGGTAGCGGATGTACTGGTCGACGACGTTTGATTGTGTGTCGAGGTCGTCGGCCCAGGCTCGGTCGAGCAGCTCGTGACGTTCGAATGCTCGCCCGGGTGATTGCATCAGTGCGTCGAGCAGGTCGAATTCGCGGCGCGTGAGTTCGACCTCGTGTTCGTCGCGCCAGACGCGGCGTTCGCTGCGGTCCAGGCGTAGGTTGCCTACGGCGATGATGTCGGTGCCCCGGGCGTCGCCTCGTCTGTCGAGCGCTCGCAGTCGTGCGAGCAATTCCGCGAAGGAGAATGGCTTGACGAGGTAGTCATCGGAGCCAGCATCGAGTCCTGCGACTCGATCGTCGACGCTGTCGCGCGCGGTGAGCATCAGGATCGGAGTCCAGATCCCGCGTTGGCGAATCCGTCGGCATGTCTCGAAGCCGTCCATGCCCGGGAGCATGACGTCGAGCACGATCGCGTCAAAGGGTTGTGCGACGGAGCGATCGACGCCACGCGGCCCCGCTTGCTCACACTCGACGGCGTGTCCAGACAGCTCGAGACCTTCCCGGATAAGTCGGGACATCTTGAGATCGTCTTCGATCACGAGCACGCGCATGGACGCATCTTCCCACGTCCACATGTGAAGACGATGTGCGACTGCACATCGAGGCGCGGCGACGCAATTTCATCCATTCGCAAATCTCTCTCACATCAGCAGTTCCTATTGTGGTGACCGGTGGCGCCCTTGCCACCAACAAAGCAATCAGGAGACATGAGATGTACCCCAAGGCACGATGGAAGGTTCTGGCCGTTGCTGCAACGGTTGGCGCGCTCGCTCTGACGGGCACGGCAATCGCCAACGCGACCGACTCGAACTCCGGCAGCAAGGCCCCCGGGGCGGCAACTGCCGAGCAGGCCGACGACGAGGGTGGTAGCGAAGGCAAGGAGGAGGGCGGCAAGCCTGAATCCGCTGCCGATGAAGCTGCCCAGAACGCAGCTTGCGCCAAGGCAGGCGTCACCGGTGACGACGTCGATTACGACAATGCGACCGGCGTGTGTAAGGCCGAGGCCGAGGATGGCAACGACGACGGTGGCGCAGAAGATGGCGGCACTGAAGACGGCGGCGCCGACGGCGAAACGGCGGACGACTGACATGACGAACGCCTCGCCCCTGGATTCGGCCGCCATCGAGCTGGACGGACTGCGTCATCGCTACGACATGGATGACGTGCTTCGCGGCATCAACCTGTCGATCCCCAGGGGCGAGGTATTTGGTTTCCTCGGCCACAACGGTTCAGGCAAGACGACGACCGTCAACATTCTCACTACTCTGATCAGGCCGACGGCTGGATCTGCTCGTGTGTGTGGGCTCGACGTCGAGCGTGAGCCGATGCGCGTGCGACAGCTGATCGGCTATCTGCCGTCGGACATCCGCATGTACGACCATATGACGGCGCTCGAGAATCTCGAGTTCTTCGCGCGCCTGTCCGGTGTCGAACGGCCACGCAGCGCGGCTTTGGAAACTCTTGACTACCTCGACTGTGCGGATCTCGCCGGCAAGCGTGTCGGGACGTTCTCGACGGGCATGCGCCAGCGCATCGGCATCGCCCAGGCGGTGCTGCACAAGCCCGTGGTGCTGTTTCTGGACGAGCCGACAGCAGGACTTGATCCGAGCGGAGTTCGGCATCTGCGCGAGACGATCCAGCGCCTCAACTCGGAACTCGGCGTGACGATTTTCATGAACACGCACCAGCTCAGCGAGGTGGCCAAGGTGTGCACCTCGATCGGTGTGCTCAACCACGGCGAGCTGATCTACACCGACTCGATCGAGAACACCACGGCGCGCTTCCCCGACGAGGCGTCACTCGAGGGCATCTACGTGCGCGTGGAAGCAGGCGCCTGATGGTCTGGAACATCGCCCGACAGCAATTGCTGACGTTGCGGCGAAGCGGCACGTTCATCGCGATCCTCGCGACGATGCTGCTCATGACGGCGCTTGCCGGTTTCATCGGCTGGATGAGCCATCACACGATCATCAAGGTCTACGACGAGACTGTGCGCCTGCTCACTGCTCAGGGCAAGCCGATTCCGGCGAATCCGTTCGACTCCAAGCCAGAGCTCGCGCTCCTGTCGAATCTTGCGATCTACGTGCCGCTGATCGGCGCGATCCTGGCGACCATCGTCGGTCACATTGCGATGATGGAAGACCGCGCGAGTGGAGCAGCGCGTCTGCTGTTTTCTCGTCCGATTTCACGTTCCCGCTATGTGATCGGCAAATTCCTGGGGACGACGATCGCGCTTGCAGGGGTGCTTGCCGCAAGTGCCGTGCTGTCCACGCTGTCGCTCGTGATCGTGAACAGGAACGTGCCCGCTGCGGGCGAGGTCGGTCGGCTCGCGGTGTTCTTCGGTATCTCGCTCGTGTACATGCTCGTGTTCGCGTTGGTGGGAATGGCATTCGCGATCACGAGTCGCAATCGTTCGTTCGCGATCGTGGCGGCGCTCGGGGTGTGGCTCGTGCTCACGTTCGTGGTGCCGCAGGTCACGTCGGGGCTTCGTCCTACCACATCGCTCAACCCGATCACCGACCCGGTCAGTACGTCGCAGTCGTTCTTTCAGGTGACGGCTCATGCGCGCCCGATCTCGGTCAGCGAGCAGTACAAGCGCGTGAGCGCGAGTGTCCTGCAGACCGAGCCCGCGGAGTCGCCGTCGCGCTCAGCGCTGCGCGTGGTGCCGATCCTCGCCCTGGCACTGTTGCTGGCGCTCGGCGTCGGCGGGTTGGTTGCGCGACACGACTACAGCAGGGGCCTCCAATGATCGGTTCGACGAATTCGCGGATTGTCGTGACCCTTGCTCGCCACGAGTATCGAGCGGCGGCTCGAAATCGGGTGCTGGCGGCGCTCGTGCTCGTGCTTGTGGCGATCACCACCGTGTCGGTGCTCATCGGCGCGATCGACTATCACTCGCAGGTTGCCGACTACCAGCGATACGTCGCTGCCGCGCGAAGCAGCGGCGTCACCCAGACGGCGCCGCTTCCGTTGCAGGTGCTGTCGCTGTTGCGTGGTGCGTTCGAGTACCTGGAGATCATCGGGGCGATCATCGCGATCGTGCTTGGCTACATGAGCATCGCTCGCGAACGTACGAGCAACACGTTGATGCTGCTGCAGACGCGCCCGATCACGAGCATGCAACGAGCGCTGGGCTCGGCGCTCGGGGCATTGGCGATCATCGCGACTCTCCTGCTCGTGACCGGCGCGATCGCAGTGCTCTGCCTCGGAGTGATCGGCGGCGACTGGCTCGCCCCACCCGAGCTGCTGAAGCTGACGCTCGCGCTGCTGGCAACGATTCCGTACATGGGCGCGTTCTACTGCCTCGGAGTGGTACTCACCGCCCACGCGCGCTCACTCTCCAACGGACTTATGGCGGCGCTCGTGATCTGGCTCGCCGTCGTGCTCATCATCCCTCAGGTCGGCGACACGATGGACCCTGACAACCAGGTGCCTGGCGGACTGTTCCAGTCGCTCGGCGTTGACAAGCCCACTGAGCTCAAGGTGCTCGCCAAGTTCACCACCTACGAGAAGGTGCGCAACGACCTGGAGGAGGCATCCCTCGCCAAGCACTACGAGCGATTCACGTTCGGTATGACCGACGTGAAGGACAAGTACCGCGGCTTCACGCTCACGCACCTGCTGCACGAAAAGCGCAACGACATCGCCTGGCTCGCGGCCTACATGCTCGTCCTCGGAGCGGCTCTGCATCGCAGCTATCAACGACAACCTGCACTTCCTCGAGGAGGAACACCATGAGCACCCGAATCGTCATGCGAATCGCCACGTCCCTCGCCGTAGTGGCAGTCGGCGCGGTCGCCCTCACCGCGTGTGGTGGCACCTCATCGAGCGGCGGAGGCGGCGGGAGCGGATCTCAGGCGGCGACAGTGGTGCCGGTGAAGTCCAATCCCATCAGCAACACGGCAACGACGCCGGGGTTGGAAATCGCATCGGTGCTCGTTGAGAACAACGTCAACCCAGACACCGGCAAGGACGCCGCCGACCACCTGGAGATCGCGCTCAAGAACACCGCCACCAAGCCACTCGACGGCTTCGAGATCTACTACCTGATCGCCGATCCCACGAGCAAGACCAAGGAGGGCTACTACACCAAGCTCAAGCCCTCGTTCACGATCGCGCCCGGCGCAACCCGAATCGTGCACTTCGACGACACCGGAGCCACCGACCACTACCCGGAGAACAAGTACAGCCTGTACCACGCATCAAAGAACGCGATGACCATCGACGTCACCGCCAGTGCAGCAGGCTTCGCGCCCCAAATGGATTCCGTGAAGAAGGACGCCGGCGGCGCGGAGAATCCCGACGAGTGAGTTGTGATTGCTACGACGACCGAGGGAGCATGCCACCCACGCCCGAGCCGCGAGCACCGATCGGCTCAGGCGAGTTGTCCGGACCTGTCCGGACAACTACGAACAACCCATCGACGCGAACTGGTCAAGAGTCGCCCGACGAGCCGACAACCGATCCGACTAGAAGCTGGCGCCTTTCCAGCCAGTGAAGTGGTCACTGAGTTGCCCCACTTGCCCCGCTCAAGTTGCCCCGCTGCGAATCGCGAAAACAAAAAATACCCGCAAAAGCGGGTATTTTCTGAAGAGCCGATGAGCGGACTCGAACCGCTGACCCCTTCATTACGAGCCACCTCAACCCACCTCGCGGCGGTTCGTGCTGGCTCGTTTTATCCTGCAAATTAGGGCGTTCGGCTCAAAACGTATTCGGCTAAATTCGGCGTATTTCGGGGTGCTGTGTTCCCACTTTGTTCCCACCTGGAGGCCGGAACTAGTGCGCTGTCAGTCTATCTCAGTGGAGGCGCGCGTTCCCAATCGTGCGCATCGTCGGTTGCCCGTTGGCATTGAGCGATCAATGGCTCAAGTGAGGCGAAGGTCCATCGCCTGCGCCGCCAACTTGGTCCGAGCATCGTCAAGCACACCCAAACGATCCGAGAGGAGCGCTTCCACTACGACACGCATACTTGTGAGATAGCCCTTCTCGATGTCTCGCGCTCCGCCTCTTGCTCCGTGCACCAGAGCATTGCGATGACGCTTGTATTCCGTAAGCGATTGTCGGCAGCAAGCCTCATCCTTTCCCGTGACCCGCGAGAGCTCTCGAGCCGCGTGCTTCTGCGTTCCTACAACTGCCTCGAGCGCGACATGAAGGCCGATGTAGGCGACCACAGGATCGTCCTCGTGAATCGATGTCCAGTACCACTCGCACGCGACATCGAATGCGCGACGGGCCTTGCCGCCCAGGCCATCACGGATGGCGGCGTGAGCGTCGAATGCGGCCATCAGGTCCGCGGCCGAGATCTCGTGTGGATCCAACTCGTGTTCACCGCCCAGCTCTCCGGAGTGAATCTGTCGGTTGAAGTGTCCGTCGCCGAAAAGCTCTCCGACTTCCTCGGTGAGCGGCACTCCCAGAACTCGTGTCCCGAACCGCAGATCGATCATCGACTTGAGCGACGCAAGTCGGCGTTGGCCTTCGGCGATCCGACCCTGCGCACTCGTCGCCTCGGTCGCGAGTATGAACTCAGCGTAGAAGACGTTATCGACGGTGTCCTCCCAGCCGTTGAACTCGTAGTCTCCCACCGGCCGAAAATCGACAAAGACCCCGTCTGCTGAGGTCCGAAACAACGCTTCTGACGCAAGGATGGCTTGATTGAAGGAACGACCAGGCATGGCTCCTCCAAGCGTCATACCGCCTCTCTGCACGTTGCCGTGGGCGAAGCGGATGACAAAGTTCGGGCCACGGACCTCTTGCGCCTCGAACGCCACCTTCAGAGTCTTGAACACCACTCGGTAGGCCGGTGCCCCGTCGCCGGGAGGGTGCAGTTCATCAGACCCTTGCCATCCGGACGATTGGTAGTAGGAGGGCTGTTGGTCGAGTCGCGAGGTTCCTTCGTTCATTCACCGATCGTAACCAATTCGGAAACGCCTTCGCCTCCGTCCTGATCAAGTCGCTCCTTGAGAGGCTGCTGCAACGCCGTCGTCGATCTCGCGCAGCAACCGCGCGGTGTCCCTCTCCTGCGCGTCGACGAGGCGCGTAGCGACGAGCCCTATGCTCACCGGGTCGCGATGCAGAATCGACGGCAGGATGAGTTCGTATGGAGGCTTGTTCATGTCGATGAGATCGGCAACGACGCTCCCCAACTTGCTGACGAAGGGCTCTTGAACAAACGACGCGTAGTCAGTGGTGTCTGACAGGCTCAAATCCAGAACGAGCGCGCGGAGAACGCCTGCTTCTGCGCCACCTGCCTGTGCCTTGTTGAGCTTGTCGCCAAAGTGCTCTCCGAACGGTCCCCCTGCGATGGTGGCGGCGGACAGATCACGCCAGGTAACGAAGAGGTCGGTGGACTGGCCTGATGGATGCAATGCAAGAGCTCGGTCTTCGTCCTGCCACCGCTCAAGCCGAACGTCCAGAACCAGATCACGCGGTCCGACAATCGAGATTTGTCCGTGGGCGCCGGCCGTCATCCACTCCTCGATCTGGCGGCCAA
>JAOPYV010000017.1 GCA_025964435.1 Thermoleophilia bacterium
CGTCCGACGCGTCTGCAACCCTCACCCTCGTGTAGAGTCATTGGTTGCCGGGAGCAATCGCACCGGAACGACGAGGGAGAACCCTGTGGAAGCGCTGCCCGATCTTGGTTCGCTGGCCGATGACGAGCTCAAGGAGCTCATCGACAGCTACGTGAAGGAGGAGAACGAAGTCTCCTACCGACGACGTATCCTTCACGGCTACATCGACATCCTCAAGAGTGAATTGCTGGCCCGCAAGAAGGCCGCATACACCGGTGAGGGCGGCGCGCTCGACAACATCGACATCGAGCAGCTGAGCCGGATCCTCTCCGGGAAGGGCCTGCCCGACGACGGCGGCTCGACCACGTCCTGAGCGGCGAATTTCCCATGTACTGCACCACCTGCGGACACCAGAACACCGATGGCGCGAACTACTGCGCCAAGTGCGGCGCGTACCTCGTCGCCGAGCAGACGACGGAGAACATCCCGATGCCGCTGCCCGGCGTCGGACGTGACCCCGAGTCGAACGTCCCCGTGGAGCCATCGGGTGGGCAGGGTGCGGCCCTGGTGATCCGCTCCGGTGGCGGTCGCGGTGGCGAGCGGTTCAGACTGCTCGACACGACGACCATCGGGCGCTCACCGACGAGCGATATCTTCCTTGACGATGTCACGGTCTCACGGGAACATGCTGTGGTGTACAACGACGGCGCCTCGGTCCGAGTAGAAGACCGCGCCAGCTTGAACGGAACGTTCGTGAATCACGAGCGGGTCGACAAGCAGGTGGTCGAAGACGGAGATGAGATCCAGATCGGCAAGTACAAGCTGACCTTCCTCGCGGAGTAGCCAGCAGCGCCCCCCATTTTTCCCCAGCGGCCCACGGATAGGGCTGCGACGAGCGATCCACGGAAGGTATGACGGCTCGAATGACGGATACCACTGATCAGCGGCGTTACCGCATCGGACAGGTCTGCGACCAGCTTCGCGACGAGTTTCCGGACATCAGCATCTCCAAGCTGCGCTTCCTCCAGGACAAGGGCATCATCGACCCCGAGCGCACGCCGGGCGGCTACCGCATCTACACCCAGGCCGACGTCGAGGCGCTGCGTCAGGCGCTCGTCATGCAGCGCGACCAGTTCATGCCGCTCAAGGTGATCCGCGAGGAGCTGCGCCGCCGTCTCGACGGCGGACCCGCACTCGTCCCGCCGGTACCTCCCTCGGCCTCGACCGATGCCCCTGCGGCACCCGGTCGCGCACCGCGCCCTGCCGGCATGTTGCCCGCGACTGGCGAGGTTCGCCTCGGCGTGGAGGAGCAGCTCGTCTCGGCCGAAGCGCTCGTCCGCGCAGCCGGCGTGACACACGAGTTCCTCGAGGCCTGCCGGAGCGCCGACATCGTCTCGGGTCGCCGCGACGGCGAGGGCTCGGGCCTGCTCTTCACACAGGACGAGCTCGGCCTCGTCGCCATGGCCGGCGCTCTGGGCCAGCTCGGTCTCGACGTGCGCCACCTGCGCCAGGCTGCCATGGCGATGAGTCGCCAGGGCGCCATCGTCGAGCAGTACGCGTCCGCCCTGCTGCGTGCACCGGGCGAGGATGCGCGTGAGCGCGGCCTGCGCGCCGTCGAGCAGGTCACGACCCAGCTCGCCGAGTTCCTTCGTATCGCCTTCGTGCGCGACGTCAAGCTCATGACCGCACGGGCGACCGGATCCGGTCGACCCGCCCACCAGGTGCGCGCCACGGCGCCGCTCATCTAGCCCCAAAGGATCCCCTCGTGACCTCGGCCACCTCCAACTACGAAGACCTCATCCGCGACGTGCCCGACTTTCCGAAGCCGGGCATCCTGTTCAAGGACATCATGCCGATGCTCGCCGACGGCCCGGCCTTCCGCGCCGTCGTCGATGCGCTCGCCGAGCAGGCACGCCCCTGGAAGCCGGACCTCGTGCTCGGCGCCGAGGCCCGTGGCTTCATGTTCGGCGCTCCGCTGGCCTACGCGCTGGGTGCCGGCTTCGTCGCCGCCCGCAAGCCCGGCAAGCTGCCGTACACCACGGTCAGCGCCAAGTACGCGCTCGAGTACGGCTTCGACGCGCTCGAGGTCCACATCGACGCCATCCGTCCCGGCCAGCGTGTCCTGATCTGCGACGACCTGCTGGCAACCGGCGGTACCGCCCGCGCCAAGGTCGAGCTGGTGGAGCGCCTCGAAGGCGTCGTCGCCGGTCTCGCCTTCGCGATCGAGCTCGACTTCCTCGATGGTCGCGACAAGCTCGACGGCTACGAGATCGCGTCGCTCATCCACTACTAGCGATTGGTCGCGTCGTCAGCCCACGTCGCGCAGCCAGCGCAGGCGCGCCGGGCCATCCTCGAGCTGATGGCGGAAGCGCTCTTCCGGTGCCACGGCATCACGGTCGAACACCTGGGCGACGTACGCGATCTTGTCGTCGTTGTGCCACGGCACGTCGAGGTGGTCGGTCGAGACGATGTTCACCGTGTGGCGCTGGCAGCTGAAGCAGCGAACCAGCACGCCGACCTGGCCGGTGCCGTGGTCGTGCTCGGGGGAGACGAACCGCAGCGAGCTCGGGAATCCCGGTCGCAGCGCGCTCTCGGGATGACACCAGAAGGTCCACGGCCAGCTGCCCTTGCGCAGGTGCGTGGTCGCCTGCTCCAGCAGCTCGACCGCCACGAGCTCGCGGCGACCCGTGGCCAGGTTGGTGAATGTCTCGGACGAGTCGGTGCCGAGCGGTGCCCAGTCGAGCAGGTCGTGGGCGACGAGCGCCTCATGACGTGTGCCGCACGGGCAGTCGAACTCGACGCGGAAGACGGCAGGGGAGGTGGCGCCGCGCAGGCGGCGCACCACCCGGAAGGCGCTGACGGGCACGAGCGCCCGCTCGCCGGTCTCCGGGCAGTTCAGTGCATAGCGATTGCGGAGCGTGTCGAACATGCGTACCTACCTCACTGGTGCATACATCGTCGATTCCCCGTCGGTGCTTGAGTGAATCATCACCATGCGACGATCGAACGGGCCGCTTGCGAAGCCGACAACATGACTGCAGCGCTCAAGCACGGCCCGTCGGCGTGCCGATGTCGCTCCCGTGAACCGCTCGTCATCACCCGCCCGCATCGCGATCGCCGCCTGCATGCTCGCGCTCGCCTGCGCGACGCCGTCGCTCGCGGCCGATCCCGGTGACGTGCTCGAGCCGCTCCCCGCAACCGCCGCATCACTCGGCGATGCGCTGTCGGCCTCCGTCGCTGCACCGGCCGAGCCGGTGACCAATGGATTCGACGGAGCAGCGCCGGCCGCACCGCTGGTCGGTTCCGCTGCCGAGCTGGGCGCGCTACGCACGGCAGCCGCCGCACGGGCCGCGCGCCTGGAGGGCGACACCGCCCGCCTCGAAGCTGCAGTGGAAGCTTCCGAGACGAAGCTCGATGACGCGCTTGGGCGCTACACCGACTACATCGTCCAGCTCTTCGACGTGGGGGAGACCGACCGCATCCAGGCGCTCATCGCCGTCCGCAACGAGCAGGACTTCGCACTTCGCCCGGGCCTGCTCGCAGCGCTTGCACCCACGGACCGGACCGTTGCCGAGACCTACCTCACGGCCGTCGATGCCTCGCTGGTCGCCGCTGCAGCGCTCGACGCAGCGCGGATTGACCTCGAGCAGGCAGACGCTCGCGTCGAGGCGATCGACATCGCACTCGCCGAGCAGCGACCCGCGGCGGCCGATGCCGATGCCGCCCGACCGGGACACTCGATCGACGCCGACTACATCTTCGCGACCGGCCCCATCCCCGGCATCGGCTACTGGGGCGCGGCCTCCGGCGGCGGCTTCCTCGATGGCTGGAGCAACATGGCGACCGCCGCGGTGGGGGGCGTCGGCTGCACGCCACCCGACGCCACGCTGCGTGCGACCGGTCAGGTCGAAGCTGGTGACGCGAGCTGGTACGGACCCGGATTCCATGGCAAGAACACCGCGAGCGGCGAGGTCTACGACCAGGAGGCGATGACTGCCGCGCACCGCACGCTGCCCTTCGGCACGGTCGTCCGCGTCTACTCGACCAGCACGGCGCGCTGCGCGTTCCTGCGGATCAACGACCGCGGACCCTTCGTCGATGGCCGCATCATCGACCTCTCCCACGCCGGCGCGAGCGCCATCGGCATGCAGGGCGTCGCGCCCGTGCAGGTCGAGGTCTGGTCGACGCCCGGAGCAGCCCCCGCCACGCCGGCGGCCATCTCCTAGGCCTCGTGCAGGAGCGACGCCCGCGATGGCGAAGCACCAACCATGCAGTCCCGAAACTCCGAAGACGTCCCGGTAACGTTCCGACGTGCCGTCGCTGCCATCCTCGTCGTGGGTGTCGTCGTGGGGTGGCTGCTGGGCACCGGCGCTCCCGAGCGCGGCTTCGTGCTCATGTTCGCGGCGCTCGTCATGGGCACCGCCTTCTTCGGTCGCAGCTTCTCGATCCCCGGGGCGATCGTGATGATCGTCACCCTGCGCGGCGACATGACCCTCGCCATCGCCCTTGCCGGTGTAGTGCTCATGGTCGGCGAGCGCGTGACGCACCTGCGACGCCGTGTCGGTCGCTTCGTGCAGCGCTCCTTCACCGACCGGCTCACGGGCCTCTTCAACTACGACTTCCTGCAGGCGCAGGTGCGCTACGAGATCGACCGCGTGCGCCGCTACGGCGGCTCGTGCTCGATCCTCGTGCTCGACCTCGACCACTTCAAGAAGTTCAACGACACGCACGGCCACCAGGCCGGCAACCTGCTGCTGCGCGCCTTGGCCGACACCGTGCGCGAGGCGAAGCGTGACTCGGACTTCGCTGCGCGCTTCGGCGGCGAGGAGTTCGTCGTGCTCGTCCCCGGCGATGCTCCCGATGCGGTGCGGCTGGCGGAGCGCCTGCGCCTCGCCGTCGCCGCGATCGAGCTGCCGCAGCTCGGGCCTGATGGCCGGGTCACCGTCAGCATCGGCGTCGCATGCTTCCCCGAGCAGGCCACGAACGCCGCGGAGCTGTTCGAGCGGGCCGACCAGGCGCTCTACGTCGCCAAGGGCTCCGGTCGAAATCGCACGATCGTCTATCCCAACGTCCAGGTCATTCGCCGCTCAGAGTCGGCACAGAAGTCTGCCTGAGCAGGCATCGGCGGCGTTGCCGAGCTCTTCGACTGACGTCAGGCGGCGCGATCGCGTCGCTTGGTGCCGGCCTTCTGGTCGGCGTGATATGCCCAGGCGAGCACCTCGGCGATGACGCCGTAGAGGTCGGGCGGGATCTCCGCGCCGACGTCGAGCGCGCCGAGGACCGCGACGAGCGTCGCATCCTTGCGGATGGCCACGTCATGCTCGGCGGCAAGGTCGAGGATCTTCTGCGCCGTGTGCCCCTTGCCGCGCGCCACGAGCTGCGGCGCGTGGTGCTCGCCCGCGTCATAGCGGAGCGCGGCAACTTCCATCTCCGGGGGGCCGTCGCCCTGCGCAGCGCTTCGTCGCTGCTTGAGCAGGTCCGCGCGCGCATCATGTGTCGAAGGCCGGTGGTCAGGCATAGAAGTCATTCGCCCCGGGAATCAGGCCGAGCTTCGGCTCGAGCAGGCTGGTCGGGACGGCATCCTCGAAGATCCCGGTGGTGACGACGACCTGACGACGCGACTCGCGCGCGAGTGGCTCGATGAGCGCCTCGGACTGGGCGCGCAGGAACGGCTCCAGCTCGGCGTTGTCAGTCCGCACGTCGGCGCGGATGCTGGCTGGATGCGCGTCGAGCTGGATCATCAGGGTTCCCAACCGTTCCGTGTCCAGCAGGAAGGCGATGTTGAACTCATCGAAGGTGACCGCGCGCCGGCCGGGCTCGCGGCGCACCATGACCTCGGCGCCCTGGCCGTTGGGCATCGGGATCTGGAAGTAGACGTAGCCGGGGTCGGCGCCGCTGGCACTGCGCGACAGCAGCTGCTGGCCGTCGAGGGAGGCGAGGATCCGCGCCGCGTCCTGGGCAACGGCCGGTCGCGGGTCTGCAGACGCGACCTGCTCCAGCGCCGCGCGGAGTGCACTGACATCGTCGCCGCCGGGCTGCGCCAGTGCGCGCCCCAGCGAGTCGAGCGCGTTGTGCACGCCCGTGCGCAGCTCCTGGAGCTGGCCGCCGCGGAGCTGCGCCCCGTCCGGGAGCAGGTCGAGCAGCTGACCCGCAAGCTGCAGCGTCTGGGATTCCGGCAGCATGCGCAGCGCTGATTGCTGGGCGGCGGCGGAGGAGCCCTGCAGGCTGCCGAGCAGCTTCGCAGCGTCGGCCTCGGCGCGTGGGGATGCGAGGAAGGTCTGGACGGCGGTCACGATCGGCATCGGATCACCATCGGCGCTCGCGCCGGCATTCGATGCCGCGGCGGCGCCGGCGCTGCCGTCACGGCCCGCCTGCTGGGCGATCACCGTGCTGTTGGTCGCGTTGCCCGCCTGCTGCGCGGCGCCTGCCGCGGCACCCGCAGCAGGTCCAGCTACGGCGGCGAATCGCGTGGCGAGCGCGCCGAGGTCGGCGACGGCCTGCGCAACTCCGGCATTGGTCGGCGTCGGAATGGCGCTGCCGGCTCCAGTAGCCGCAGCTGCCGTGGCGGTCGAACGCGCGGTGGTGGTCGACGCAGCCGTCGCGGCGTCATCGACCAGCGATGTCGCGGCCTGGGCCTGTGCCTGTGCCGCCTGGGCGGCGATGGTCGCAGGCGTGGGCCCGGGCGCGATCTGCCCCGCAGTGGATTGACCTCGAAGCGCCGCGTCCTGCGCGGCGGCCGTGATGGCGCCGCCCACGGCGGGTTGTGGCACCTGCGCCTGCGAGCGTCCACCGGCGCCCGCCGAGGACATCAACGAGTTGAGCGACGCGAGGTCGTCCAGGTGTGCAGTGCTTGCGACCTGCGACGCGACGTAGTTCTGGATGACTGCGCTGTTGGTGCTGGCAGCCGGAAGCGCCGAGACGTTGGCACCGGCCGGCGACGCCTGACCCGCCTGCACGACGCGTGCCACGGCCAGCTCGGTCATCGAGAGACCCGGAGCGAGCAGTGAGCGGATCGCCGCAGCATTGGGTGCGCCGGCGGGGAGGGCCGCCGCGACGGTCGACGACTTCGCAGCGAGGTCCGCCAATGCAGGACCCATCGAGCCGGCAAGGTCGAGCGCTGCGGCGACACGTCCAGCAGCAGCGGGGGAGAGCGCGATGTCGCGGCTGGCGAGCGCCGCGATGGCGCGGGCGGCGCTGCTGCCGCCGCCGGTCGTGACGCCGCCACCGGCAAGCTCATCCATCAGGCTCTGCACGGCCTGCGTCACCTGTGCGGTGACGGGCACGCCGGCTCGGGCGAGCTCGCCGATCAGCTGCGGGAGGCCGCTGGGCGCCGACGACGGCGCCGAGCTTGGCGACTGGGGCGGAGCGACGATCGCGAGGCGGACGCCGCTCGCGTCCGCACGTGTGACGGCCAGCTGGACATCCTGGCCGACACGCAGCTGCGCTGCGGCCTGCACGTCGATCACCTGGCCCGCCAGCGAGATCTTGGCTGCGCCGCGCTCATCGACCGAGACCACGCGCGCGACGACCTGCCGGCCGGGATCGAGCGTGAGCTCATTCCCGTCGGGAGTGTTGACGTACACGATGGTCGCTGCTGCGGGATCGACCTGCACCGGTGTCGCGTCCTTGCGATCGAGGGGTGCGCGCGACGCATCATCCGTGTGCGTCGGCATACGAAGCATCGGCGCAGCAGCGTGGGAGCTTGAGCGTTGCCAACGTGCCTCGTCGCGTCTGCAATGCACGCAACGTGCTCCGATCGGTTCAAGCCACGCACGGAGGAATGCCGATCCCCATCGGGATGGAACGCGGCCTCTACATAGCAGCGACAGGCATGATGAGCGCGATGGTCCGACAGGACGTCATCGCGAACAACCTGTCGAACGTGTCGA
>JAOPYV010000112.1 GCA_025964435.1 Thermoleophilia bacterium
GCGCCCGTCCCGGCCGAGCTGGTCGGCAAGCAGGCGCGTTTCGGGCAGCTGCCCGAGGCGGTGCAGGTCTCGATCGCGAAGGCATACGGCTCGACGCAGGGCGTCGCCGCTCTCGAGGCGGATGCGCTCGTCTCCTTCCCGACCTCCGGTGCCGTGGCGCTCGTCGAGGGCGACACCGTCTACCTCAAGCATGTCCCGCAGGTGCGTGGTGCCGGCCCGGGCGAGGACCTCGCCCTGACCGTGCGACCGACGCGCCAGCCCGGCGACGACGACATGGGGGCCGGCGACACGACACCGACGGCTCCCACGGCTTCGGGTGCGGGCACGGGCACTGCCGGCACCGCTGCCGCAGCCACCGGTGCGGCGACCGCTGCCCCGTCGGCCCCGGGCACCGTGGTTGCCGGCTCACCGGCAAGCGCCGGTGCCGCAGCCGTCGGCAACCTCGGTGCACCCACCGCGACCAGCATCCCGCTCGTCCCGCTCGGCGGCGGGCTCAAGAGCACGGCATTCGACGGACTCGACGGCACCTACCGCTGGAACACGATGCCCGCGCCTGCGCGCGACGCGATCGTGGCCTGGCTCAAGAACAATCCCACCGACCCTGCGGGCGCGGCCTTCGCCTCCCGCACGGGCACGGGCTGGGTCGTGCGCCAGGACGCCGCCGTCACCTTGGCGGCGGGCGTCGTGACCTTCCCCAGCGGACTCTCGCTCGAGCGTCGTACCGTACCCGCACCGGCTGCCACTCCGGCGACCGCGCCGGCATCGGGCGGAACGCCTGCGCCCGGCGCCCAGCCCACGCAGCCGCCCGCCACCACCGGAGGCGGAATCGGCGTCGTGGCGCCCGGAACCGCACCGCCCGTACCCACCGCACCCGACGGGCACGGCCACGCACACTGATCGATCACATGCCGATCGCAGCGCGCGAGGCAGGTCGAATGCGATAGCCTCGCCTCATGGCGAACATCACATACCGCGAGGCCATTCGGGCCGCAATGAGTGAAGAGCTGCGACGCGACCAGCGCGTGCTCCTGATGGGCGAGGACATCGCCGACATGGGGGGCTCGCAGGGCGTGACGAAGGGCATGCTTGCCGAATTCGGCTCAGGCCGCATTCGCAACACCCCGATCAGCGAAGAGGGGATCGTCGGCGCTGCCGTCGGAGCCGCCATGAGCGGCCTGCGCCCCATCGTCGAGATCATGTACATGGACTTCCTGTCCATGGCGATCGACCCGCTGGTCGGCCAGGCAGCCAAGTGGCGCTACATGACCGGCGGTCAGGTCACGGTGCCGGTCACCATTCGAACGCAGGGTGGCGCGGGCTGGCAGTCCGGCTCGCAGCACGCCTCGCTGTTCGAGGGCTGGTTCACGAACGTCCCCGGCCTCAAGGTGATCATGCCGTCGCAGCCCGACGATGCACGCCTGCTGCTCAAGGCCGCGATCCGCGACGAGAATCCCGTGCTCTTCATCGAGCACCGCGACTGCTACCCCCGCAAGGGCGAGGTGGGCGAGGATCCGGAAGAGGTCGGCGAGATCGGTGTCGGCCGCGTGCTGCGCGAAGGCACCGACTGCACCGTGGTCGCCTGGGGCGCCATGCCCTGGGTCGCCCTCGAGGCCGCGGAGGAGCTCGAGGCGACGGACGGCATCTCGATCGAGGTCATCGATCCCCGCACGCTCCAGCCCTTCGACCTCGGCATCGTGCTCGAGAGCGTCCGCAAGACGAACCGCTGCGTCATCGCCCACGAGGCAGTGACCTTCGGTGGCTTCGGCGGCGAGATCGCCTCGCTCGTGCAGGAGCACGCGTTCGACCACCTCGACGCGCCCGTGCTGCGCGTCGGTGAGAAGTTCGCGCCAGTGCCGTTCGCGCCCGTGCTGGAGGACTACGTCGTCCCCGGCAAGGCAGAAATCCTCGAGGCAGTACGCCGCGTCGCGTACGCCACGGTCTAGTTACGAAGCTCGGAAGAGGTACCTCCACGATGGCGACCCAGGTGAAGCTCCCCCGTCTCGGTCAGGGCATGGACGAAGGCAAGGTCCTGCAGTGGCTCAAGGGCGAAGGTGACACGATCGAGAAGGGCGACGAGCTCTACGAGGTCGAGACCGAGAAGGTCAACGTCGAGGTCGAGGCACCCGCTGGTGGAACGATCCTCAAGCTGCTGGTCGGCGAGGGCGAGACCGTCGCCATCGGCACCACGCTCGCGTGGATCGGTGATGCCGGTGAGGCCGTGCCCGCCGACACCGATG
Source organism: Thermoleophilia bacterium (assembly GCA_025964435.1). Classification (GTDB taxonomy): domain Bacteria; phylum Actinomycetota; class Thermoleophilia; order Gaiellales; family SKUG01; genus JAGQUL01. The sequence goes on from JAOPYV010000112.1 coordinate 2,238, forward strand.
AGCCCGCAGCAGCTGAGCCTGTCGCAGCCGCCCCGGCTCCCGCAGCTCCGGCGCCCGCAACGCCCGCAGCCGCTCCGGCCGCAGCCGCTCCCGCGCCTGCTGCCGCGCCTGCCCCCGCAGCCGCAGCCGCAGCCGCTCCTGCAGCCTCGGACGACCGCCGCATCAAGGCATCGCCGCTCGCCCGCCGCATCGCGAGCGAGCGTGGTCTTGAGCTCACCGCCATCCAGGGCTCCGGCCCCGACGGCCGCGTCATAGCACGCGACCTCGACGGTGCCACGGCAGCGACTGCTGCAGCCGCGCCGGCACCGACGACCGCCGCGCCGAGCACGCCCGTGGTTGCCGGGCCCGGCGTCGAGCGCGTCGAGCTGACGTCGATGCGCCGCACGATCGCGCGCCGCCTCGGCGAGGCATGGCAGGCACCCGCCTTCTACCTCACCCGCGACATCGACATGACGGCCGCCAACGAGCTGCGTGCCCGCATGCTGACCTCGGTGCGCGAGGGCGACGTTCGCCCGACCGTCAGTGACATCGTCACCAAGGCCGCCGCCGTCGCCCTGCGTTCGCACCGCGACATGAACGTGCACTTCGCCGGTGATGCGATCCTCAAGTTCAGTGACGTGCACGTCGGCCTCGCCGTCGCCACGCCCGCTGGCCTCGTGGTACCGGTCATCCGTGACGTGCACGCGAAGACCGTGCGCGAGATCGCAGCGGACCGCAAGGGCCTCGTCGCCAAGGCGCGCGACGGCAAGCTCGCGCCCGCCGACTTCGAGGGTGGCACGTTCACCATCTCCAACCTCGGCATGATGGGCATCGACGAGTTCACCGCCGTGCTCAATCCGCCGATGGCCGGCATCCTCGCCGTGGGTCGCACCGCTGACCGCGCCGTCGTCGTCGACCGCAAGGTCGTCGTGCGACCGATCATGACCGTGACGCTCGGCTGCGACCATCGTGCCGTCGACGGTGCCGTCGGCGCCGCATTCCTCGGGACGCTCGCCGAGCACCTCGAGGATCCCACCTCGATGCTCTGACGGGGCCGTGGAGGGACGAACAGCGTTCCTCGACTACCTCGGGGCTGATCTCCCGAGCGTCGACTCGAGGAGGAAGCGTGCGACCTCGCGCTCGAGCCAGCGGACCATCCCATGCTCCTCGCTGAGGTGCGTCACGGCGATCGCCGCCGTGCGTTCGTCACCTGCGCGGTCGGCGAGCACCTCGAGCTGGCGGTAGGCCACGGTCTTGAGCTGCTCGACCACGTACATGTCGCGGAAGTCCTTGCCCGCCTTCTCGGCGCGGACCAGGTTGATCGGACCCTTCAGGGCGGCGAATGCGTAGCCCTGTGCCTGTCGCCGCAGCGACCTGCCACTGCCGAGCTCATCGAGACGATCCGCGATCTCCGCAACGTGGCGCTCCGTCGTCTGGCGGTGGTCATCGACGCGCGCCACTGCGGTCTCGTCGCGGACGGTCGCAAGCACCGTCGAGAGCATGATCGTGGCGTTGCGCTCAAGCGCGTGCACGTCCTGGAGGTGATTGAGCAGCTCCGTCTGTGCGACCCGCGTCGCCGACGTGCCCGCGGATTCGAGCTTGGCCTCGAGGTCGTGGTCGACCACGAGGTTCCAGTTCGACATCAGCTCGTCGCGCGTGCGCACCTCGTCTGCGCGAATCTCGGCGGCGAGCACTGCCGTGTCGTCGTCGCCGGCACGGATCGCCTCGGTCCCCAACAGCAGGTAGCTCGCAATCTCGCCGGCCTCGGCTGCCACCGCATCACGCACGCAGGCACGGGCGTCGTGGGGGCGAACTCGATCCAGGACGAGCTTGGGGGCAACGGCGCCGAAGGACTGCAGCAGCAGCCGCATCGATCGCCCTTGGCCGAGCTCCTCGAGGCGCGCGCCGAGCAGGTCACCATGGTGGATCGTCTCCGCGAGGTGCTGGTCCAGCAGCGCCGCGATCGCCGCGATGCCGACCTCCCCACGCAGTGCGCGCAGCTCGCTCGCCTGCGCGCGTTCGGCCGCATGTACCTGCTGGATGTGGGTCAGCAGCGAGCGCTGCAGTTCGTCGTCGTCCATGCACGTTGTGTCACCTGATGGAGATCGGTGAAACCCGAGCCCGTAACGACTGGCGGGCCGACCCCGTGAAGGACCGACCCGCCGGCAAGCGTGGAGGGCTGGGAGGGGGGGAGGCGCCCATACGCTGGGTGGAGGGGAGGATCTGGGACTGGGAAAACGTGTTTCCAGCCTCGCGGGTCAACTCGCCTGCGGCGCACGTCGTGCGTTCGCAGGAGACGAGTCGGCCCGATGATCCGCCACTCCCGTGGCCTCACTCCGTACCAATCGCTCCGTGAACCACATGCACCGCATGAGGACCCCTTTCGAGACTGTCGTTGACATCATCAACGAGCGTCCCTTCGGTAGCTCGGCTTGCTGCGTGACGAATCCCGCAGCTCCGTGGCTTTGCGCCCCTGCCTCACGACAGGTTAGCCCGTTCGAGGTTGCTCTCCATTCGGCAGCTCGGCTTCCTTGACACCCGGGTCGCTGTCGCGACGCCCGGCGGTCGAGGCCCGTGGCTTTGCGCCCTCGCCTCACGGCGAGTTTGCCCTTTCGTGGTTCGAGGAAGTTGTCGGCCGGCGCATGCTGGACCTTGAGCAGAACTTTCCGTGTCAGTGACATCCATGCAACGTTGTTGCACGCGCATGATGGGCGATTGGCGGCGATATGCGGTCGCGGATCGCCCATGATCCGAGCGCTGGCAGATGATGGGTGAATGGAGGAGCGTGGGCGCCTACGCGGAAGCGGTGAGCTCGAAGCTGCAGAAACGCCGGCGTCGACCGCGCGGGAGGCATACCGTTCCGAAGGCAGGGATCGATGTCGCCCAGGTTCCGGCCTCCGCGGCCGCAGGATCGCGCTCGAGGATGTCCACGACGGGCCAGCGTCGGTAGCGAAGCTCGATCGTCTCCGGCCCGGGTTGAACGTCGAATCGACCGATGGGAACGCCGAGGAAGTACGTGCAGCCGCTGGTGGCCGACGCAGGCTCGCCGGTATCGAACCGCTTGCTGAACCCCGGCACCAGGAGGCCGGAGACGCGCTGGACGCGCCAGGGGGCTGGCTCAGGCAGCGTTGGCATGGCGGTGGGGATCGGTGTCGCGATCGAGCAGCTCGCTCAGCCGTTGGGCGGTCGAGAACTCGGGTCCGCGTGCCACGGCGTACTCGCCGTCGCGGTTCGCCAGGACGCGGCGGAACGCCGCCACGAGGAAGGGGTCGTGCTGCATCCCCTGGTTCTGGACCAGGACGCGCTGCGCGAGCTCTGGATGCATCGCATCCCGATACGGCCGGTCGCTCGTCATGGCGTTGTAGGCATCGGCCACGGCGATGATGCGCGCCTGCAGCGGGATGTCGGCGTCGCGAAGGCGGTCGGGGTATCCCTTGCCGTCGATCCGCTCGTGGTGGTGGCGAACGCCGGGCAGGATGTCTGCGAAGTGTCGGCTCGGCGCCAGGATCTGCTCGCCGATCACCGGATGCAGCCGGATCTCGCCGAACTCCTCGTCGGTCAAGGCTGCGGGCTTGCGCAGGATCGCATCGGGGACCGCGATCTTGCCGATGTCGTGGAGCAGTCCTGCGAGGTACGTTCGACGCACCTCTTCCGCCGGCAGGCCGATCTCCTCAGCGAGGTCACGGCTGTACACGGCGACGGCGACCGAGTGTCCAGCGCTGTGCGGGTCGCGGGCATCGAGGGCGTTGACGAGCGATTCGGTCAGGCTCAGGTTCGACTGCTCGAGGTCGGCGTTGAGGGAGCGCTCCCGGCCGTACGCACGGATCAGGAACTGGGTCGCGACGAAGGGGAGGACCAGCAGCAGGAGCGCGCCGACCGGCTCGCTGCCGTCCGCGACCTGGAAGAGGGCGATGGCCGGAGTGAAGAGCAGCGCCGATGCGAGCATGAGGCGGCCGATCGGCAGCGTGACCGCCGGGATCGGGATGCCGCGTGACCGGGCCTCGTGGCTCCAGCCGAGGTTGATGAGCGCGCGGGCGAGGGCGAACACGACGACGGTCACGATGCTCGGGGCGATGACGGAATCGCCGGAGATCGTCGAGCTCAGCTCCCAGGCGGCGCCGGCAACCGTGATGGCCGCGACGTTGACGGCGAGGTCGAAGGTGTTCCAGTCGCGACGGTTGAACAACAGCCGACCGAGGAGCACGCCGGCCGCGACGAGCAGGCCGCCGGGGACACCGACCGCGATGACCGCGAACGGCGCCGCGAAGTGTGCGGCGCTGACGCGCATGCCGCGCTGGATGCTGACCGCGGACAGGTCGGCGAGGTTGCCGAGCACGATGAGTGCACCGACCATCCACCAGTCGTGGGCCACACCGAGCGGTGCGCCGACGCAGAAGGTGAGGGCGCCGAGGCACGCGAACGCCCAGATCAGGGGCCGATAGGAGCGCCAGGCGTTCGGGGGAGCTTCGGGCAGGGTTGCAGGACCAGTCGGTGGCATCACCGCGCGCATCGGCAGCTTTCCCGGAGGCCTTGAGCCCAGCGTCGTACGGCTCCGCTGGTTAGGATGGAGCCGAGCCCAATCTCGGAGGAGACACGCACATGAGCGCCCATTACGACGTCGCAGTCATCGGAGCCGGTCCCGGCGGATACGTTGCCGCCATTCGCGCAGCACAGCTGGGCGCAAAGGTCGCCGTGATCGATCCTCGTGAGGGTGGTGGTGGCACCTGCCTCCACGTCGGCTGCATCCCGACCAAGGCGCTCGTGCAGTCCGCATGGCTGCTCGACCACATGAAGTCCGCCGAGAAGTTCGGCGTGATGGCGAGCAACGTGGAGCTCGACTTCGGTCGCGCCGCGCGCAACAAGGACAAGACGGTCGACGGCCTCGTGAAGGGCGTCACCGGGCTGATCAAGGCCAACGGCATCGATTTCCTCCACGGCATGGCGCAGTTCGTCGACGCGAACACGCTGTCGATCGGTGGTGACCAGATCACCTTCGACAAGGCGATCGTGGCGACTGGCTCGTCGCCCGTGCGCCCGCCCATCCCGGGCATCGACGACTCCCGCTGCGTCGACTCCACCGGCATGCTCTCGCTCGAGGAGCAGCCGCGTCGCGTCATCGTCCTCGGTGGCGGCGTGATCGGCTCCGAGTTCGCGAGCATCTACGCGACCTTCGGCAGCGAGGTGACCATCATCGAGATGCTCCCGCGCCTGATCGCCGCAGAGGACCAGGAAGCGTCGAAGGCGCTCGAGAAGGAGTTCAAGAAGAAGAAGGTCGCGCTGCAGCTCGGCTCGCGGGTCGAGCGCCTCGAGGGTGCAGCCAGCGGCGTCACCGCGCACTTCTCGAAGGAGGACGGATCCACCGGATCGATCGAGGCGGACATCGTGCTCGTCGCGACCGGCCGCGGCCCGAACGTCACCGACCTCGGCCTCGAAGCTGCGGGCGTCAGCTACGACCCGCGCGCCGGCATCGCGACGAACGAGGAGATGCGCACGAACGTCGCCAACATCTTCGCGATCGGTGATGTCGCCGGAAAGTGGCAGCTCGCGCACACGGCCAGCCGTGAGGGCGAAGTGGCCGCCGAGAACGCACTCGGCCATGCTGCGCTGATCGACTACAAGGCAGTGCCGCGTGTCGTCTACACCGACCCGGAGATCGCCGCCGTCGGCCTCACCGAGGAGCAGGCGCGCGAGGAGTACGGCGACGACATCGCCATCGGCACCTTCCCGTTCGCAGCGAACAGCCGTGCGCAGATCTACGGCGACACCACCGGCTTCGTGAAGGTCATCTACGAGACCCGCTGGCACGAGCTGCTCGGCGTCGTGATGGTCGGCTCGCACGTGAGCGACATGATCTCCGCCGGCGTGAACGCGCTGGAGGCCGAGAGCACGATCGAGACGATCGCGCACTCGATCCAGGCGCACCCGACGCTCGCCGAGAGCATCAAGGAAGCCGGGCTCGACGCACTCGGGCAGGTCGTGCACATGCCGCCGCGCAAGCGACCTGCTGCCGCACGCGCCTAGGTCCACGATCACCACTCGGCGTGTGACGCTTCGTCGCGTGGGGTAGCTGACTCCCATGCGCAACGAGAAGAAATATGCAGCACTCGGGTTCGTCGTGGCCAAGTTCGTCCTGCCGCTCGCGCGGAAGAAGGCGAAGCAGGCTGCGAAGAAGTCTGCCGGGAATGCCGTCGCCGGCACGACCGGTGCGATGAAGCGGCACCCCGCGCGCACGAGTCTCATCGTCGGCAGCGCCCTGGGCGCCGTCGGTTGGTTGATCACCCGTGGTCGCAACGGCGCGGACGACGTCGTCGAGTAGTCGTCGCGTGGGGACTAGAACGCGTTCGGTGCGATGACCTCGAACGTCAGCGGCGCGACGTAGAAGCCGGCAGCTGCGCTGCTCGGCACCTTCGCTGCGAATCGGACCCGCGCCTCGCCGTTCGTCGCGCCTGAGGCGATGTGCCCGAGCTTGGAATCCGCGCCGACCTGCGTGGCGACCCTGCGCCATGCGCCGCCATTGGCCGCGTTGCAGGTCGCGTCGATCGCCTGGCTTGCCGTGCCCGAGGTGCCGGTGAGCGTCCGCAGGCAGAAGCCGAGAAGCCGTTGCCCTCGCTCCAGTTCGAGTCGCCGCCCACGTTGTCATCGTCGTAGTCGGGAATCGGCAGGCCGCTGAAGCGGACCATCCGGATCCGATCGGTCGCCGCGTCGGTGATGGCGACGAGCGCGATCCCCCCTTCGGCGCGAGGCTCATGCCAGAGACCGGATCGTTGGAGGTGGATGCAGTGTGACCCGCACCACGCCATCGCTGGCTCCGGAGTCGCCGTCGAAGGCTGCATCCAGCGCCCCGGTGCCGGGGTTGATGCGAAGGGGCACTGGCTCCTGCCCGACGCCGCCGAGTGTCATGTGACCGGCCAGGTAGATGTTGGAGCCCTCGGGTCCGCCGACGATGTCCTGCCCCCACTCAGCGGTTGCGGCCTGGGGATAGGTGGCGATGCCGGTTCCCGTACCGGAGGGGCCATCGAACGCGCTGTCGAGCGCACCCGACACGAGGTCGATGCGCATCGCGAGGATGTCGCCGGCGAAACGTCCGTCCATGTGGCGATCAGGCCGCCGACGCAATGACCTCGAAGGTGATCGGAGCGACGAAGAGCCCGGGGGTCGTGCCTGCAGGCACTTTCGCGGCGAAGCGGAAGCTGGCCGATCCGTTGACGGCATTGAGCCCGACCTGACCGACCTTCGCAGACGTACCTGGCAGCGGAACGGGGCGCCAGTAGTCGCTCGTCTCATCCTTCGGGCATGTTGCATGCGTCGTCCAGGACTGCACGGCAGAGGTGCCGGAGAACGCGCGCAGGCAGAGGCCGAAGAAGCCGGCGCCTTCGGTCCAGTTCTGGTCGGTGGCGACGTTGTCGTCGTCATAGTCCGCGAGCGCCGAGCCGTTGAAGCGGGTGGCGCGAAACAGCGGTGTTGCGCCACCGGTCGTGCCGGCGAGCACGATATCGCCGTCGGCCGCCTGGGCGAACGAGTAGGTGATGTCATCGTTCGCGGTCGCCGTGATACGAACTGCACCGTTGGCAGCGCTGGCCCCGTCGAAGTCGGGGTCGAGCGTCCCGTCCGCGCGCCACTTCATCAGGAGGGGTTCGAGCCCCATGCCTGCGGCATTCGTGTTGCCAGCGACGAAGATCTCGCCGGTCGGCGCGACCAGCACATCGCTCGCGGCATCCCAGCCGGCCGACAGCGACAGGATGACCGTTCCATTGCCACTGCCGCTCGGGCCCCGTCCCACGTCGTGTCGAGCGTGCCGGTCGGGCCGTTGAAGCGCATCGACAGGATGTCCGTTCCGTTGCTCGCCGTCTCGCCAACGACGAGGATGTCCCCGTCGGGAAGGACAGTCACGCCGTTGGGGCCATCACCGAACGTATCGCCAGGGCGGCCGGGGACCCAGAAGATGCCGTTGCCGCCGCCGCCGGTACCTGGACCGTCCCAGGTCAGGTCCAGCACGCCGGCAGCTGAGGTGCGCGCAACGACGAAATCGGTGTCACCGGACCATTCCCAGGCGACGAACACGAGCTTGCCGTCGGGCTGCTCGGTCGCATCCTCGATGTACGAGTGCGTGCCGATCGTGAGGTCGATCAGTCCGTCGCCGCCGCCGAAGGCGGGATCAGGCACGCCGTTGGGGTCGGTGCGCAGGATGATGCCCTCGATGCCGTGGTATCCCCAGAGCATCAAGTCGCCGTCGGCCAGCAGGCGCATGCCGTTGAGCTCGGAGCCGGCAGGATCGACATCCAGGCGCACGACGCCGTTGCCCGAGCCGGTGGGTCCGTCGAAGGTCGGGTCGAGTGCGCCGTTGGGCGTGAGCTTGAAGATGACCCACTCCCGGTTGCCGGTCTGGGATCGAAGCCCGGTCATGAAGATGCTGCCATCGCTCGCGACGGCCAGGCCGCTGGTGGTGGAGATGTCGCCGAGCGTCGTCGTGTAGCGACCTGCGGTACCGAAGGTCGCATCCAGCGTGCCGTTCTCCTCGAAGCGGACGATCGTGATCTGGGCCGACGTGCGCTGGTAGGACGCGAGCATCTTGCCGGTGGTCGGCTGGAGGGCGATCTCGGGCTCGTTGTAGGCCCAGTCCTCGTAGGTGGCTCCCGTGATCGTGAATTGACCATTTCCAACGACAGTGTTGTCCCAGTTGGCATCCAGCGTTCCGTCGGTCATGCGGTACATGGCGCTGCCGCTCCCGTCGGACTGGTAGGCGTGCAGCATCGACGTGTTGTTGGTCGAGCCGAAGGTGATGGTGCAGTCGGCCGTCGGAGCGCCGATCGAGCCGGCGAGCACGATACCGAGGTTCGTCGCATCGGTGGCGCAGGACGTCGCGGTGAGCTGCGTCTGGCTGGTGAGGGACATGCTGATCGCAACGGCTCCGGCGCCCTGCGCGGGCAACGTGCTGCCGATGACCGCCAGCGAGAGGGCGGTCGCGACCAGGGTCACGAGGATCCAACGTGTCGATGCAATGGTGCGCACGATCACACCAGCGGCATCCGTGACACTGACCATGAGGTCGTGGAACTATTGGTGCGACCAGGCCCGGTCATTCACTGGGTCCGTGGATCACGCTCTCATATGCCCAGGCGCACGCCAGGTCCTGGTCGGCCAGCACGTGGCTCGGCACCTGATGGTAGGGCATGACCGCCTCGATACCGCCGTCGCGCGTGATGCGCAGGGCCGTGGATCCAACCTCGAGGTAGCGCGCGACCGTCGCGCCATGGGTGCGGAAGTAGACGCTGCCGCCGTGGATGATGGCGAAGTTGCGGTCATCGAGGTCGAGCGCGATGCCGCCGTACATGCGTCGCACGACGATCGGCCCCAATGGTAGCAACAGCTTGACGACGTGCTGCGTGGCAGCGTCCCGTTCCAGCATTGAACCAACCCCCTGCATAGCCCTACACCCCTGTGAAGTTCACCGGTAGTAGGTAGCGGCAGGATTCGGCGGTTAGGTAGATCACTCAGCTAGCTATCGATGCATTCTGCAACTATGCGCGGGCCAAGCGGCCTCGTCAGCGTCGCGGGCCGGGGCGCTTGTGCGTCGTGGTGGCCTTCGTGCCCCAACCGGCGAGGTGGCGCGTACCGGTCTTGCCCTTGCCGCTGTAGGCGAGGCGGGGCGGGATGATGCGCAGGCCAGCGGCGAGGTAGTCCTCTTCCAGCCCGAGGTCCTCGGCGACGCGACCCATGACGTACTCGTCCTCGTCAGTGACGAGGCAGGTCGCAAGTCCCTTGCGGCCGGCGCGCCCCGTTCGACCCGAGCGGTGCACGTAGTCGGCGCGATCGTCCGGAGCATCGAAGTGCACGACGTGCGTGATGTCGTCGAGGTCGAGGCCACGGGCTGCGACGTCGGTGGCGACGAGCATCTTGAGCTCGCCTTTCTCGAACTTGGCGAGCGTGCGCTCGCGGACGTTCTGCGGCATGTCGCCATGCATCGCCTCGGTGGGGATGCCACGGGCGTTGAGATCACGGTTCAGTGAATCGGCGCCGCGCTTGGTGCGCGAGAAGATGAGCGTGAGGCCCGCCTTCTCCTGCTCCGCCTCGAGGATCTCGACGAGCGTCGCCATCTTCGTGCCGCGGCCGACCTTGACGAAGCGGTGCTCGATGTCGGTCTCTTCGCCCTCGGGGCGCTCGACCTCGAAGCGGATCGGATCGGTCGTGTAGCGCTTGGCGATGCGGCCGGCGCGGCCGTCGAGCGTCGCGCTGAAGAACATCGTGTGGCGATCCTTCGGGATCGCGGCCTCGATGCGGTCGGTCTGGGGCTGGAAGCCCATGTCGAGCATGCGGTCGGCCTCGTCGAGCACGAACGCCTTGACGTTCTGCAGGTCGAGCAGGCCACGGTTGAGCAGGTCGAGCAGGCGGCCGGGAGTCGCGACGATGACGTGCGCCTTCTCGGCTCGCTTCGCCTGGGATTCGAGGTTCGTGCCGCCGTAGACAGGAGCGACGTCCAGCTCGGAGTCGGCGAGCAGGATCTCGAACTCCTCCATCACCTGGACGCACAGCTCACGCGTCGGCACGAGCACGATGGCCGCGGGCTTCGGGGAGTCGAACGGGATCCGCTCGACGATCGGGATGGCGAAGGCGAAGGTCTTGCCGGATCCGGTCGGGGCCTTCGCGAGGATGTCGCGGCCCTGCAGCGCGTCATCAAGGACGAGCGTCTGGATCGGGAATGTCTCGAGGATGCCCTTGTTGGACAACGCTTCGACGGTATGGGACGAGATGCCGGGGATGTCGGCGAATTTTCGAGGTGCGTTCACGCGCTCAGGATATCAGCCCGGGTGCCGTGTCTGGGCCGGTCGGACGTTCCAGCGTCGATCATTCGGTCGCGATGGCAGCAAGGACATCGGTTCGCGCAGCCCGACGAGCCGGAAGGACCGAGGCCAGCAGGCCGGCGAGGAAGCCGCCGAGCAGCACCAACAGGAGCGTGATCGGGTCCATCGCGAACACGAACCCTTCGTCCTCGAGCGCGCCGATGAGGGCGCGTCCCGCACCGACGCCGACGATCACGCCGACGATGGCGCCGAAGAGCGCGACGAGCACGGCCTCGACACGGATGATGCGGCGGAGCTGGCCCCGGGTGCCGCCGACGGCCCGTAGCAGGCCGATCTCGCGGGTGCGCTCGAAGACGTTGAGCGCCATCGTGTTGCCGATGCCGAAGAGGGCGATGACGAGCGACAGGCTCAGCATGCCGAGCACGAGCCCGAGGATCGGGGCGAGCTGGTCGTTGAAGGTGTTTCGCAGGGCTTCGGTGTCGAGGATCTCGAGGAAGTTCGCGTCGCGACCCAACTCGTCCCTGATGCGCTCCACGACGGTCGTCGGCTTGACGCCCTCGTCGACGCTCAGGAAGACGCCGGATGCCGCACGGACGTTCTCCGGCTGCAGCTCGTCGAAGGTGGCGATCGAGGTGATGAGCTGGGAGCCCACGATCTCGTTCGGCTCGTAGACGCCCATCACTTCGAGTGATCGCGTCATGTCGGTCGAGAAGGCGAGCTCGATCTCGTCGCCCACGCCGAGCTTCTCGTCGCGGGCCAGGTCGGTATCGATGAGGATCCCGTCACCCGGCTCGCTCGAGCCCGTGTCCATCTCGAGCTCGACGAGGCCGTCCGTCTCGAGCGCGCCCTCGTCGAACGCGACGATCGACTCGACGTCGCCGCCGGGATCGAACTCATCGCCGATGGCGGCGCCACCGTAGCGCTGCCCCGCAACCTGGTCGACGCCGTCGACCTCACGCATCTGCTCGACCGCCTCGTCCTCGACGACGCCGACGCCGGTCTGCAGGGCGGTGGAGTTGTAGACGGTGATGTCGGCGCCGAGGATGTCGTCGATCTGGCGGTCGACGGTCGCTCCCAGTGACGCCTGGAAGACGAGCACCAGCGATGCGAGCGCGAGCCCGATCATGAGCGCCGACGCCGTCGTCGCCGAGCGTGCCCGGTTACGCAGGACGTTGCGCGTCGCCAGCTCGCCGGTCGTGCCGCGCGCCAGTCCGGTCGAGAGGACCCGCGTGATCGGCACGATGAAGAGGCGCGACAGGAGCGCGATGCCAACGATGGCGATGGCGAAGCCGCCGCCGATCAGGCCGAGCACCGTCTGCGTGGACGCATCGTCACCGGGATTGAAGCCCCAGATCACGAGCGCTCCGCCGATGAGCAGCAGGATCGAGCCCGCAACGGGGGACTTCCATCCCCGCCCGGCGTGGGCCGGGTTGGCCCGCAATGCCTCGAGCGGCGACAGGCGCGCCGCGCGCCATGCGGGGAGCAGGCTGGCGATGAGCGTGACGATGACACCGACGGCGTAGGAGACGAGGACGGTCCGCTGCGTCAGCGGGAAGGGATCGCTCGGAATGCCGCCGTCGAGGAATGAGTTGATCATGCCGCGGAGCAGTCCCGCGATGCCGTAGCCGGCGAGGAGGCCGAGCGTCGAGGCGACGATGCCGGTCAGCACGGCCTCGAGCACGACGATGCTGAGCACCTGGCGGCGACTGGCACCGATCGCGCGCAGCAGGCCGAACTCGCGCGTGCGCTGGCCCACGAGGATCGTGAACGTATTGAAGATCGTGAAGGCACCCACGAACACGGCCACGGCGGCGAAGCCGAGGATGACGTTCTGGAGGATGTTCAGGAACCCGCGGTCGATCGCCTCGGACTGCTCGGCTGCCGACTCGGCGCCCGTGATGACGTCGTACTCGGTGCCGAGCGTCTGTGCGACCGTCCGCTTGAGCGTCGTCTGCGTGACGCCCTCGTCGGCCTGGACCTCGAGCGCCGTGTAGCGGTCGCCCATGTCGAGCAGGCCCTGGAGCTGCTTCGTGTCGAAGACGGTGATCGCGGCGCCGTTGAGGTTGTTGGCGTCGCCGAACTTGACGACCCCCGAGATCTCGAACTCCTCGGTCTTGCGGCCGCCCTGGAACAGGACCGTCACGTCGTCGCCGACCTCGTACTTGCCGTTCTTGATCGTCGTCGCATCGAGCAGGACCTCGCCCTGCTTGGGCGCATCGCCCTCGGAGATGCGCAGCGCGCCGATATCGGCCGCCTCGGGGATCCAGTTGGCGCCGAAGGACGGCGCGCCGCCCGTACCGATCGGCTCACCATCCTTGTCGAGGATGAGCACGCCTGACTCGAAGATGCTGCCGCTGGCTCGCTGGACGCCGGGTAGGTCACGCACGCGCGTCACAGCCTCCTCGGGCATGCCGACGCGGGCGAGGTCGAGCGAGACGACGGCGGTGCCGCTCGTGGCCTGGCGCTCGATGATCTCCTTGTACTCCTTGGTCTGGACCTGCACGTCGATGCCCTCGACCGCCTGCGTGAACAGGTTGTCGAACGACTGCCGCATCGAGTCGGTCAGGAAGAACGCTCCCGAGACGAAACCGACGCCGAGGACGACGGCGATGCTCGTGAGGATCAGGCGGAGCTTGCGTGCGAGCACGCCCTTGACGGCGACGCGGAACATGTCAGGACACACCCTCGGTGCGCACGGTGGAGAGGCTGCGCATGCGTTCGAAGACTGCGTCTGCAGTCGGCTCCTCGATCGAGTCCACGATGCGTCCGTCGAAGAGGAAGAGCACGCGGTCGGCGACGCTCGCCGAGTTGGGGTCGTGCGTCACCATCACGATCGTCTGGCCGTACTCGTCGACGGCAGCGCGCATCAGCGCGAGCACCTCGGCGCCCGACGTCGTGTCGAGGTTGCCCGTCGGCTCGTCGGCGAAGATCACGTCGGGACGGGAGACGAGCGCACGCGCCACGGCCACGCGCTGGATCTGTCCCCCCGAGAGCTCGGTCGGCGTGTGGTCGAGCCGGTCCTCGATGCCGAGTCGGCTGACGACCTCATGGAACCACTTCGCGTCCGGCTTCTCGCCGTCGAGGCGCAGCGGCAGCTCGATGTTCTCGCGCCCGGTGAGCGTCTGGATCAGGTTGAAGGCCTGGAAGATGAAGCCCACCTTGCGGCGGCGCAGCTTCGTCAGCGCGGCATCCTTGAGGGTCTCGAGGCGCTCGCCACCGATCTGGGCGCTGCCCTCGGTCAGCGTGTCGAGCCCCGCCATGCAGTGCATGAGCGTCGACTTGCCCGAGCCGGACGGGCCCATGACGGCGGTAAAGCCGCCGCGGGGGAGCACGAGGTCGACGCCGTCGAGCGCACGGACGGACGTGTTGCCCTTGCCGTAGACCTTGACCGCGCCGCTCACGGAGGCTGCTGCGGATGTGTCGGAAATGGGAGTTTCAGTCGTCGTCGTCATAGCGACGACACTACCCTGCGGCATGCTTACGATGCATCCGAGCCGACGCTCGATGTCCTCAGCCGTAGGTGTTGACCGAGCCGCCGACACCCTCGGGCTGCAGCGCCTCGAGCGACTGCAGGAGCGTCGCCATCATCTGGGCGGTGGCGTCCATGCTTGTCTGGAGCATTGCCATGGAGGTCGCCGACTCGGTCGCCGCGACCTCCATCGCCTGACTGCTGATTGCGCCCACGTCCACGAAGACACCATCGGCAGCCCACCCCAGCTCGGGGAGGACTGCCGACTGGCCTCGGTCCGCGCATCGCTGCGCGAGCCGCACACTGTCTCAGCGGCCGACCTTGGCCTTCTGGTAGGCGCGGGAGCGCTCACCGGCCGGGAGGATCGTCTTGCGCAGGCGAATGGCGTCCGGGGTTACCTCGACGCACTCGTCCTCGCGCACGAACTCGAGCGCCTCGTCCAGCGACATGACGCGAACCTGCGTCGCTGCCTGGAGCACGTCGCTCGTCGCCGAGCGATGGTTGGTGAGGTGCTTCTCGCGCACGATGTTGACGTCGAGGTCCTCGGGGCGGATGTGCTCACCGATGATGCGGCCTTCGTACACGTCGTCGGCAGGAGCCACGAAGAGCGAGCCTCGCTCTTCCAGCTTGCTGATCGAGTAGCCGGTCGCCGGACCCGGGCGGTCGGCCACGAGCGATCCCGAGGCGCGCAGGCGCAGCTCGCCCATCCACGGCTCCCAGGAATGGAAGCTGGAGTGCAGCTGGCCGGTGCCCTGGGTGGCGGAGAGGAAGGTGGTGCGGAAGCCGATCAGTCCACGTGCGGGCACGTGGAAGGAGATGCGGTTCCAGCCAGCACCGAAGGAGGCCATGTCGACCATCTTGCCCTTGCGGGTGCCCATCAGCTGCGTGACCGCACCGACGAACTCCTCGGGCACGTCGACGACGGCGAGCTCGATCGGCTCCATGACCTTGCCGTCTTCCTCGTGCGTGATGACGCGCGGCTTGCCGACGGTGAGCTCGTAGCCCTCGCGTCGCATGCTCTCGATGAACACGGCCAGCTGCATCTCGCCGCGGCCCTGGATCTCCCAGCGGTCCGGCACGCCCAGGTTGACGAGGCGGATCGACACGTTGCCGATGAGCTCACGGTCGATGCGCTCCTTGAGCAGGCGCGCGGTGATCTTGTTGCCGCTCTTGCCGGCGAGCGGCGAGTCGTTGATCGAGAACTGCATGCCGATGGCGGGCTCGTCGACGGTGAGGCGCGGCAGCGGTCGTGCGTCCTCGAGGTCGCCGATCGTGTCGCCGATGGTGATGTTCTCGATGCCGGCGATGGCGATGATGTCGCCGGCGCTGGCCGATTCGCCGGGCACGCGGGTCATGGCCTGCGTGATGAGCAGCTCGACGATCTTGGCGCGCGAGACGACCGTCTCGGGCAGGCCGTCGTCGTCCTCGATGCCCTCATGGATCCAGGCGACCTGCTGGCCCTTCTTGATGGAGCCGTTGACGATGCGCAGCAGCGCGATGCGGCCGAGGTAGGGCGACGCGTCGAGGTTCGTCACGAGCGCCTGCAGCGGCGCGTCGGGATCGTACTTCGGTGCGGGCACTTCCTTGATGAGCATCTCGAAGAGCGGCGTCAGGTCGTCGGCGAGGTCGTCGGGCGACGCGCCGGCCTTGCCGTCGCGGCCGATCGCGTAGATCGTCGGGATGTCGAGCGCGCTGTCATCGGCGCCGAGGTCGATGAGCAGGTCGAGCACCTCGTCGACGACTTCCGCCGGGCGGGCGTCGTGGCGGTCGACCTTGTTGACGACGAGCACGATCGGCATCTTGCGCTCGAGCGCCTTGCGGAGCACGAAGCGGGTCTGCGGCAGCGGACCCTCGGCGGCGTCGACGAGCAGTGCGACACCGTCGACCATGGCCAGTCCGCGCTCGACCTCGCCCGAGAAATCGGCATGGCCCGGGGTGTCGACCACGTTGATGATCATGTCGCCGTAGTTCACGGCCGTGTTCTTCGCGAGGATCGTGATGCCACGCTCCTGCTCCTGATCCATGGAATCCATCGCGCGAACGGCGACGTTCTCATGGGATCCGAAGGCGCCGGTCTGATGCAGCATGGCATCGACGAGCGTCGTCTTGCCATGGT
>JAOPYV010000114.1 GCA_025964435.1 Thermoleophilia bacterium
ATGGCTATCGGTGCGATCAATTCTGGACCAGGTCTGACCACCACGCATGATGCGACGGTCACGCCGGCGGCACAGGGACTTGGCAACTCGAGCATCGGCAGTGGCGGCGGTGCGTCTGCATCCACGCTGCTCGGTGGGAGCGACGTCGGCGGTGGCTCGACGAGCCTCCTGAGTGCCCAGTCGATCCTCGGCGGCAACAGCTCCGTCTGGGGCGACAACGTTTCCCGGACCTGGAACGTCAACGTCGCGGGTGCGATGAACGGCATCGTCGGGGCGGGTCCGGGCGGCGCAGGCACCTTGAGCGCATCCACCGTGCTCGGTGGCGGCGCCGGTTCGATCTTCGCCGACACGCCGGGCCGCAGCATCGGCATCCAGCTGCTCCAGGCCTCCGGCGTCGGTGGCGGTGGCCCCGTCGGCGCGGCACGCAGCAGCGTCGAGATCCTGGGTGGCGGATCGGTCTGGTCCGACACGCCCGGGCGCGGCTGGACGGTCGGGGTCTCCAGTGTCGTGGGCGGCAACGTCATCGGTGGTGGCGGCGTCGGTAACAATGGATTCGGCAGCAGCTCCGTACTCGGCTCGTCGAGCGTCGGGGGCGGCGGCACGCCCGGCAGCGGATGGTCGATCTCGGTGAACCGCGTCGCGACTGCGGCACCCACCACCCAGGAGCAGGACGCGGCTGCAGCTGCGGCCCGTGCAACCGCGGGCGCGGGCGCAGCTCCTGCCGGAGTGGTCCCCGGTGCACCCACCGCGGGAGCCCAGCCGGCCGCACCGGCCGTTGCCGGCGGTGGCGGCGCACACGTCGGCCACTGAGTGACGTCGCGGGTCGCAGCACCGCAGTGCAGCGCCGCAAACCGATCGACGTCGCATGGGTCCGCTAGGATCCCCGCATGTACACGGGTTTCGGCACGATCGTCACAGCAGCAATCACACCGTTCGACGCGCAGGGCGCAGTCGACCATGGTGAGCTGCGTCGACTCCTGCGTCACCTCGAGGCGACTGGCTCCGACGGGGTCGTCATCGCCGGCACCACCGGTGAATCGCCGACCCTGACCGACGACGAGAAGCTCGCGTGCATCACCACGGCACTCGATGAGCTCGGCGGACGCGTGAAGGTCCTCGCCGGTACCGGCACCAACGACACCCGACACTCGATCGAGCTGACGCGACGCGCGGTCGAAGCCGGCGTCGACGGGCTGCTCGTGGTCACGCCGTACTACAACAAGCCTCCCCGCGATGGCCTGCTCCAGCACTTCACCGCGATCGCCCGCGCCGCCGGCGACACGCCCGTGATGCTCTACAACGTCCCGCCGCGCGTGGTGCTCGAGCTCGAGCCCGACCTCATCGCCGACCTGGCGCGCGTCCCGAACATCGTCGCGCTCAAGCAGGCGCACCCGGACATCCGCACGCTGCAGGAGATCCGCAGGCTCGCACCCGACCTTGCCATCTACGCCGGCGACGACACGTCGCTGCTGCCGTTCCTCGCCGAGGGCGTCCTCGGGGTCGTGAGCGTCGCCTCGCATCTCGTCGGCGCCGACATGAAGCGCGTCGTCGAGCTCTGGACCGACGGCAACGAGACGGCGGCCCGCGAGCTGTCCGCATCCCTCGACGACGTCTATGAGACGCTCGGCATCACCACGAATCCCATCCCCGTCAAGGCGGCGATGGCGCTGCTCGGCTTCCACGTCGGCACGCCCCGCCTCCCCCTTGTCGAGGCCACAAGCCTGCAGCATGAACGCATCCGCGCCATGCTCGAACGTCACGAACTGGTTACCACACATGCCTGAAGCAACGCCGCCCGTCGTCCGCGTCATCCCGCTCGGCGGGGTCGGCGAGATCGGCAAGAACATCACCGTCATCGAGTGCGGGGAAGACCTGCTCATCCTCGACTGCGGACTGACGTTCCCCCGCGACGAGAACAAGTTCGGCGTCGACATCGTCCTGCCGGACTTCTCCTACCTCATCGCGAACCAGAAGCGCATCCGCGCGCTGATCCTGACCCACGCGCACGAGGACCACATCGGCGCGGTACCGTACCTGCTGCGTGAGCTGAAGGTGCCGCAGGTGCTCGCCACCCGCTTCACGACCGCACTCGTCAAGGCCAAGGTCGACGAGTTCGGCCTGCTCGACGCCACCAGCTGGGTCGAGGTCGCACCGGAGAACGATCCGGTCAACGTGGGTCCCTTCGAGCTCGAGTTCGTGCGCGTCTCGCACTCGATCCCGGACGGAATGGCAGTCGCCATCCACACGCCGCAGGGCACCATCTTCCACACGGGCGACCTCAAGCTCGACCCGTCGCCGCTCGACGGACGCCCCACGGACCTCGGGCACATCGCCGAGATCGGCAGCGACGGCGTCGCGCTCTACATGGCCGATTCGACGCAGGCCGACGTGCCCGGCCACACGAAGAGCGAGCGAACGCTCGCCGGACCGCTGCGCGACATCTGCTCCAAGGCGCCCGGTCGCATCATCGTGACCTGCTTCTCGAGCCACATCCACCGCATCCAGCAGTTCCTCGACATCGCGCGGGAGGAGGGCCGGCAGGTCTGCATCCTCGGCCGCTCGATGACGCGCAACACCAACATCGCGCGCAACCTCAACTACATGAACGCCGATGGCGTGAAGCTGATCAAGCCGCACATGGTCGAGCAGCTGCGCCCGGAAGAAGTGATCATCATCTGCACGGGCAGCCAGGGCGAGCCGCTCGCCGCGCTGAGCCGATTCGCAGCTGGCGTGCACCCGGCGATCAAGCCGGATGCCAGCGACACCGTCATCTTCTCGTCGCGAACGATTCCCGGCAACGACACCCGGGTCCACTCGATCCAGAACCACCTCGCCAAGGTCGGCGCGACGCTGTACTCGTCCGACAACGCGCACGTGCACGTCTCCGGACACGGCTCCAGCGCCGAGCTGCTGACCCTGCTCCAGCTCGTGCGACCGACCACCTTCATGCCTGTGCACGGCGAGTGGCGCCACCTGCGCGCGCACTCGGCGCTGGCCCAGTCGGTCGGCATCGCCGAGTCGAGCGTGCTGCTCACCGAGAACGGCTCGATCGTCGAGCTCAAGGACGGCGTCGCGCGCATCACCGGCGAGTTCGTCAAGGTCGGCGAGCAGCTCGTGGACCGCAACTCCAACGACGAGATCGTCGACGAGGTGCTCGACGAGCGCCAGCAGGCCGCGGCCGACGGCGTCGTCGTCGTGGTGATGCACGAGAACAGTGGCACGCTCGAGCTGATCGCCCGCGGATTCGTCGAGGACGAGACCGATGGCGTGCTCGAGAAGGCACGGACGGCCGCCGAAGGCGCGCTCGACGACATCGGCGATGCACGCATCGACGAGTTCGAGCTCGCGCAGCTGCTCCAGCAGTCGGTCGAGTCGAGCGTTCGCGGTACCTCGCGCCGCTCGCCGCTCGTCGTTCCGGTCGTGCTCGCGGACTGAGTCCGCAGCGGGCGCCCATCCCGCGTACGACCGCCGGAATCGAAGGATCCCGGAGTCAA
Organism: Thermoleophilia bacterium; assembly: GCA_025964435.1. GTDB lineage: Bacteria > Actinomycetota > Thermoleophilia > Gaiellales > SKUG01 > JAGQUL01. The sequence continues at coordinate 3,495 of JAOPYV010000114.1, forward strand.
GCAACGTCGACCCGGTGCCGACAGGTGATACATGGTCGACGCCCACACCTCGTCGAATGCTGGGTCCGTGCGCGCGCACGAACCGGCGAGAGCGTGCGCGCATCGCGGGAATCGACGCGATGAAGCTGGCTTCTCGCTGATCGAGCTGGTCATCGTCATGCTCATCATCGGCGTCCTCGCCGCCATCGCCATCCCACTGATCGGTGGTACCACGGAGCGCAGGAGTGCGCCCGTGACGGCCACCACAGGTGGCATCGTCTGGCGCGCGATCCAGGCATGGCGACTGGAGGAGGGTCGGGGGCTCCTTCCCACAACAGGTGCGGTCACGGCCTCCAACGGATCAGGCGGATACGCTGGTGGGCTCGTGGACGGGACCGGCGCGCGCATGGTGCGTACCTGGCCCGAGACTGGAGCAGGCACACCCGTCCGTGTGTATGCAGGAGCGTCCGTCCAGCCCCCGACGACGTCGACCGCGTGGAGCAACGGTCTCGTCTACTACGTCGCCGCGGACCGGCGATCTGGGTGGCTCGCCGCCTACGGACCGACCGGCCGTCAAGCATTCGTGCGGAGCATCAGCCCCACGGCCGTGCCGGGGGCACCACTCGGATGATGGCCCTGTTCACCAACACTTGGAGCGCGCGAGGATCCCGCGATGAAGCGGGCTTCACCATGCTCGAGCTCCTCATCGTGATCATCCTGCTCGGCATCGCATCGGCGTCGATCTTCCCTGCGATCTTTTCCATGGGCCACAGCACGACCCGCAGCACTGCGCTCAGCCAGGCGCAGGGCGAGGTCAAGATCGGTGCACGCCTGCTGGAGCGGGACATCCGCGGCGCAGCGGGTGACCGGAGCATGGGAAACCGCACCGACCTGGACACGAACCCGAGGGCGTCGGTGATCCAGGCCCTCAACTCCGCGACTTCCGGGCTCCACGATGTCCTGCTCGCAACCAGCACGCGACTGACCATCAACTCGGAAGCCATGTCGTCGGTGCCCGGCATCGAGCGCATCGCGTGGGACCTGCGCCAGAACAACGTGGTCTGTGGCGACCGCGACTCACGGCTCAACCGTAACTGGTGCGTGGTCAGGACGATTTCCTCCAGCGCTGGCGCCGTGCTCTCGAGTGAGGTCGTCGTTCGGGGGCGTGGTGCATATCCCGCGACGTCGACCTGCTATCCCGGCGCAACGACCATGGTGCGCCTGTTCTGCTACCGCCTCAACGAGAACGCTCGCTACGGCTGGAACACCGGCTGGACACCGACCATGTGTCGCCAGACGTGGCGCGACCTGAACACCACGTTCGGTACGGCGGGCTGGGTCAACAACGTCCGGCACAACGGATTCACGCCCGCCGTCCGTCTCCACCAGACCGACCTGATCATCACGATCGGTATCGTGCTGCCCGCCGGCGGCGGCTACGGGCAGACCAGCGAGCGCGTCATCCAGACGGTGGAAGTCACACCACGCTCACGTCAGGGCGAGGCGTACCAGCAGGCGATCATGTGTGGGGACCGATGAAGCACCCCGTGTCACGAACCGTTCGAGCGAGCACGCCGGCCTCGCGTACCTCCGAGTCCGGCGTCGCGCTCATCTGGGCCATCCTCATCATGCTCGTCGTCCTGGGCCTGCTCGTCGCCATCGGTGTCATCTCCGTCAGCTCGGCCCGTGAGACACGCGATGCCACCAGCCGAACGCGGGCGGTCTTCTGGGCCGAGGCTGCGGCGAAGGACATCGTGGCGCGCTTCGACAACGGAGAGATCGGTCCGTGGATCGCGGCACGGGACGCCACCGGCAACGAATACCTCAGCATGCCGCTCACGGCCGGCTTCGTCACGCCCACCACGACGAGCTTCCCAGTCACCGGATCGACGTCGCGTGCGCTGCCGCTCGTGAACACCGTGAGCGGCGTGACCACCCGCGGGTGGTACCAGGTCCTGTCCCCCGTGCCGACCCAGACGCGGCCGTGGACCGGCTTCCGTGTCTTCAATCCGGCGACCCCGGAATCACAGGGCAGCGTGCAGTTCGTGATCCGCGCGTGGAACGACATGGTGGGCGCCAAGCCCACCACCGTCCGTATCGAGCTCCGACGCGGGACGCTCGCACGCTTCTCGATGTTGAGCGAGAACGAGTTCACGCTCGGCGGCCTCGGTACGCTGACGCTGGGCGGCGGCATCCACACGAACAATGCGAAGGAAGCGCCGCTCGCGATCGAGATGGGCACGAACGCCTCGCTCGCCGGCGTCACCACCGTCAGCTCCACGAAGGGGGCGATCACGGGTTGTGGTGCCGCCCCGAGCAAGTGTCGTCCCAACGTCGGCGAGGTCGTCTCCTTCGGCAGCGGCAACCGCGCCTTCCAGAAGGTGGAGCGGCTCGCCAAGCTCCCGAGCCGATGCACAACCACTGCGTTCGTCGCGTGTGACTTCACCACCGGGGTGAATGCAGGGATCGCTTCGATCTCCGTGATGCCCGCATGGCACGTCTACCTCAATGGTGCCGGAGGCTGCGTGACGGTCCGCACGATGTCCTTCCCGATGCGTCTCGACACGGGCTCCTACGGCATGCTCGACGATCGAGCGGGGCCGGTCTCGGACAACAACTCCCTCCGGACCTACTGTCCGGCACCCGGCGGCGGAGCGTTGCTCTTCAACGGTGACGTCATCGTGAGCGGTCGGCGGGCCGCTGGCATGGCCCCGGTGACGATCATGGCCCAGCGCGACACGGCGACGTTCCCACTGCGAACGGTGAACGGTCAGGCGAGCCAGCGGATCACGGCACCGGCCTCGATCTACCTGCTGCAGACGGGCGGCCCGATCGGATCCGCATCGGCTACCGAGCCGTTGGGCCTCGTCGCCCAGGGTGGCATCTACCTGCCGAGCTGGGCGATGCGCACCGTCAACTCCAACCTGAACGTGACCAACGTGGCGGCGATGGCAGTGACGGGGGAGGTCGCATACGGCCCGAGCATCATGGCCGTCGCCGCCGATGGCTCCGCGCCCGGCGGCATGGGAATCCTTCCGGCACAGGCCCGCGCGCTGGGGTATGGGTACGGCGCGTCCTTCACCTTCTCGGGGTCGCTGGCGAGTGGTGGGCGGATGACCTTCCGCTACGGGGTCAACAACCTCCAATACCTGGGCTACGGCACGCGCAACATCGCCTACGTCCCGTCGTTGACCTGGAACGCGCCGCCGTACTACCCGTCGGATTCGGACTGGCACCTCGCTGACTGGACGGAGTTCGACTCGTGACCAGTCGTCCTCGCATCGCCCGTGAAGCGGGCTTCACCCTCGTGGAGCTGATCGTCGTGATGATCATCGTGCTCGTCCTGATGGCGGCTGCATGGGTGGCGATGCAGGGTGCGAAGACATCCGCGCGCGCGCGTGCGACGGTGACCAGCGCCACCACGGTCGGACGCGCGATCTCGACCTTCAACCGTCAGTATCCCGTGGTCGGCAGCCCGGCAGTCGATCCGCTCCTGACGCGTGGTGGCGGTGCTCCGTTCACACAGGCCCAATCGGAACCGAACGGACTGTTCAGCCCTGGGGGGGAGGCGCTGCTGCGCCCCTGGCCCACGAACCCGTACACGAACAATCCGGTCGTCATCACGCGCGCCACCGCAGCTGGCTGCCCCACGACCGGTGCGTTCGGTTCGATCGCCGTGTGCCGCGTCCCCGCCGCACAGGGTGGGGCGGCGTCCTTCCGTATCCGTGCGTTCGCCAAGAACAGCAGCGGTGCGGCGTACGTCGTCTACGACGTGCAGCTTGCATAGCCGCGAACGTACTCGAATTGCGTCGTCGTATTGTGCACATGTGCTCAAGGCCCGTTGGCAACGTGCCGATACGAACGAGGCCCCCGAGCTAGGTCTGCCCATGCCTGCATGTCTCGTCTCCATATTTGCGCGCGCTACTGCGCGTCCCGCCGACCGCGAACGCGGCTTCGGACTCGTCGAGCTGATCGTCGCGATGTTGATCCTGTCCGTCGTGGTGTCCGGAGCGGCCGTGGCCGTCACCTCATCCGATTCCTCCGCGCGCCAGACGAAGGCCGTCGCCGACCTCAACGCGATCGCCACACGCGGGTTCGAGCGGATCCAGGGCGACCTGGCCGCACGCAGCTCGTGCGAGTCGGGTGCATCGAACTGGCGCAATGCCGCGAGCCTCGCCGTCCGCTCCGGGACGACGACAGCCACGAACTTCCCGACCTGCACGGTGACCTACAACGACCTGACTGACCAGGATTCCCGGCGCTACAACGTGACGATGACCCTGAAGCCGGTCGATGACGCGAGCGACGGAGCCGGCGCGGACGATGCCGACCACAACCTGCGGGACGACTACAAGGTCTCGGCACGCGTCGAGCTCGTCGACAAGGCTGGGCTCGAGGGCATCAAGCCGATCGAGGTTCCGGGCAGCGTCGACTGGGGCGAGTCGACGAACGACCTGGCGTCGGTCCGCGTGTCGGTCTGCGGTATCAGCCGCCCCGATCGCTCGCTCTCGCTGGGTGGCTGCGCTTCAGGTGACACGAATCGTGAGCCGGTCGCAGGTATCCGTGTCGCCCTGACGCCGTCCGCAGCTGACGCGCCGGCCGAGTGGAACACTGCCGACGCCAAGACGCTGACCTCGAGCACGAGCGGCATCGCGGAGGCCGTGGCGCTCGTTGAGCCCGGTTCCTATCGAGTGACCGTCTCGATCCCGTCGAACCTCGCGAACACGTGGGAAGAGTTCCGGGTCGACCCCGTCGGCGTTCGCATCGTCGGATCCGGCAAGTATGAGATCAACGTGACGCTGGTCCGCAAGGCGTCGCGCACCATCACTGTCTGCACGCAGCTCGGCAACTACCGCGCCCCGGACGATGGCTACGAGGTGGACGCGACGAACGTGCACTACCGTCGCTTCGGCTCGCCAGCGTTCCGGACGATCAACCTCCAGATGCGCCAGGACCGCCAGTGGGCCTGCACGAAGATCAACAATGCGACGCAGCCGTTCCTCATGCGCGATCCGCTCAGCTACTCCGACAGCGCCTACGCGGGCCAGTACGACATCGACGTGGAGCAGGTCGTCTCGCCGACGGGCGTGACTGGTCTGTCGGTGATGTCAGCCAGCCTCGACTGCACGACCGGCGTCGCCTACAACCAGCCGCTCGGTGGAACGCCGATCGCTACCCGGGCACGGGACGCAAGCAACGATCGCGCACTCGGCATGGGCGAGGCCACCCCATGGCTCGGGCGCTACACGATCGCGGACGCGACGGCGAACCACCGCGTCTGCATCCGTTTCAACAGCAAGCAGTTCGACCGCGCCCGCTGCGCACCGAACAGCGGGAGCGGCTGCTTCTACGTGCGCACTGACTGCGCTGCATACTGTCCTTCCGGCGCCCAGGTCTGTGTCGCGAACTGCAACTTCAACCCGCCGGGCTCACTGAGCACGTTCATGGGTGGCGAGTCCGCCAAGCCCTTCGGTGGACCTTCCGACGAGACCGTGGGTTGTCGACCGTGGGCCCGGGGTGGCTACCAGTGGTACGGATGGAACCCGGGCCTGATCTGGGAGGGCTTCACCGCGAACATGGTGCCCCGTTGGCAGTGGGAGCAGAAGCAGTGGGTCGGCGGCCAGCAGTGGTACTACGACCGCTTTGCCGGATTGCACTCCTACAACAACACGCCGTTCCAGTGCGAGAACGTCGTCTTCGCTGCATCCTCACAGTGGCTCTGCCACGAGGGAACCAACACCCCGGTGTACACCGGGAATGGCTTCTACGGCTGCAGGTACCGCTTCAACGACTGCGTCCAGGTCGAGCTGGCCGGCTACCCGGGCGTCTTCGTTCGAGGCCGCGTGTGGGACTACTCGACCAACTACACCGCCCCGGTGATGCCGTCGATCAATGCGCTGCGTGAGCTGGCCGTCGCCAACAGCCTGCCGCGACCCGAGACGATCGACTACTGGAATCCGGGCTCGTGGTGGACCAACCTCAACGTCAACGTGTGGAAGGTGAGCGGCGACGCCGTATGTGACCGCAAGGTCCTCGATGGCTGGAAGCGCTGGGAGTACCGCGCGCCGGCGTACGTCGAGATCTGGGAGAAGATCGTCGATGACCCGACGATCAATGACGCGGCGCCCAAGCCGATCGATGGCAACGTCGGCCAGGACAAGGTCGCGGTCTGAGATGTCGGATGCGCTCGAAGCACTGAAGCGATGGATCAGTGACAGCCCGCGGCGTGCAATCGCCGCGGGCTGTGGCGCGGTCGCGCTCCTGGGACTCGCGCTTGCGTTGTCGATGGGCGGGGATGACGTGGCCCCTGTCGTCGGCGCCGGTGCCACCGAGACGCCAGCGGTCACGGGCACGCCC
>JAOPYV010000134.1 GCA_025964435.1 Thermoleophilia bacterium
AGCGTCGAAGCATGAGTGATACACCGGCGACGTATGACAGCGGCAGCAAGTACGCCAGGTCGAGCACGTGAACGGGATTCGTCGCGAGACCTACTTCCTGGAGTTCGCTAGGTATGCGACCGGCGAGATTCGCGGGAACGATCTGCGACAGCCACAACCCCGTGAACAGCACCGCGACACCGACGATCAGCGCGCCCACCCACGGTGGTGGTGGCCGCGTGGACATCTTCGCGCTGATGCGTTCTCGATCGAGCGCCGCGATGCCGCCGACCAAGCTCCACGTCGACACCGACAGGATGGCGACATGAAGCAGGAACAACGGACCGAAGTGCACACCGAAGGCATAGATCACAGCGGCATAGACGATGTTCACGATCGCGCCCAGCATCACGCACATCGCTGCGAGCGACCCACGCGCCGCGAACCACGCGGCGATCGCGATCACAGGCAGACCGATGGCCAGGTTCGCAGCGTCCTGCGCATGCGCCTGTAGGACCCACGCACTCGTCTCTCGAGCGTAAGCGCGCTCCAGGATGAATCCAAGGAGAGCGGAGGTGACGCCCAGCACGCACAACGGGACCACGAGCAACAGCCACCATGGGTGCACAGGCCGCCGCTGTTCGGCATCGGCGATCATGTCGTCACAATGTTCGCGTGAAGCGCACTCGCCCACTCGCGCGCATGTTCGAGTTGCCCGTCAGCGAGCGGCCCGAGGGTTGCCTCGACCCAGAAGTGTTCCGGTTCGCAGCACGGTCGAAGCCCGAGGAGCTGCAGCCTCCTGTCGATCGACGCGGCGGCAGAGCCGATGTGACGAAGCATCTTCGGATGCTCGACGTGAGTGTCAAAGGCTGCGGTCTGGACGTTGGATCCGGCGTCGAGGAGCTCCAGCCACTCGCGCACGCCGATCCGTTGCGACACATTCGGCCGCCCGCTCTGCTTCTGTGCGTCAGCTCGGGTGGCAGGCCTGCTCATGCTGAACGCATGGGTGGGGCCGCCGACGACGAGCAGCTCGACCTCGTCTGGAACGATAACTGGTGCCGCCCCCACCTCGTGTAGGGCGACGGATTCACAAGGCAGGGCAGACGCAATGGCGACGGCCACCTGCCGGGTGTGCCCGAACATCGATTCGTAGACAACCATTGCTCCAGCCATCCGGCCACCTCCTGAGTCTGCGCCTGGTCTAGGACCTGACTGTCGCGCATGCTCGCTGCCGTCGCGTCGGTGACACGCCACGTCTTCGTTGTGGAAAAGCCGCACGAGCATGCACGGACGACGTTTCCGTCGACTTCACCTGGCAACCGCGACGAACGGACGCGACCAAGGATGCGACGACGCTGACCGATCCGCAGGACCCGAGGAGGATCAGGGCCGAGCCGGGGTCTACGGCCCGTAGCGGGCCAAGCGCAGGCGTCGCTCGGCCGCGATCTCCTTAGACGAGCGCCGCGACCTTTGCGACTGCGCTACCCGGCTCGAAGACGGCGACTGCAGAAGCTCCAACGACGGCCAGCAGACGGTCACGAGCAAATGCATCGTCCATAGAGCGGGTTGCGGTGGTGATGTGCGCATCAACCGATGTGGCCATGTCGGCGGGCTGGAAATCTTCGACCATCGGGAGGAGCAGGAATGCGCCCTCCTTCGCCGTGACGACCGCAATGCTCTGGTTCCCTTTCGACGCCGAGAGCTGCTGCGCTGCGGCGATCGCATCAGCCGCAGAGCCGGTCACTGAAGCGGGCGTGGTGAAGATCGGAGCAATGGCGAGCGCCCGGTCGCCTCGATCCGCACTCGGGGTCGAGAGCGTGACGATCGGGTCGAGCGGAATGGCGGAGATGGGGGCAGTGCGCATCGTAGGGGGAACCTCGTGATCGCGGAACGTGCACGGGAGTCACCGGAGGCTACGGATACGTGAACGCGTCGTGATCGGCAGGGACGCGCTCCGGCCGCGATTGGCCAGCGCGCTGGCCCGACGCGCGACCTACGGGGTCTTGAATCGCATCACGGGAGTGGTGACGGTCTTGCCGCCGCCGCTCAGTGCGAGGGTCGCGGTGACCGGCGTACCCTTGGGCACGGTGTTGTTAGGCCAGTTCATGAAGATCGCCGCCCGGTACCCACCCGCGGCGCAGCTCTGCTTGCGGGTCTGGACGTAGACGACCTTCGCGCCGCGCTTCACCGTGAGCTTGATGATGCACGACTTGTCGAGGTTGCCCGTCGTGAAGCCGACGAACTCCGCCTGGAGGTCGCCGCTCGCGGAGTTGGCCGCGACCCGCTGGCGTACGCCCGAGAACTTCAACACGGTCGGCACCACGAACTTCACCGGGGGCATCACGAGCTGCTGCTGGTAGTCGGCCGTGTAACCGAGTGCCTGCCAGAAGTAGGTGCCCTTGCTGAAGCTCCACTGTGACTTGGGCACCGTGTAGGAGCGTGCACTCATGGCCGGCTCCTCGCTGAGGATGGAGCTGTTGTTCTGGAGCAGCACGCCCTCAGAGTCCACCGCACCGGCACGCGACACGCGAATCAGGCTGCTGAACTCGCCCTCACCGAGCGACCACTTGAACGTGGGTTGTTGCGCCGTGACCAAGGCGTTCGGCAGCGGTGACACGGGCGCGATCGCCGCGTTGGCAGTGATCGGCAGCGCGAGCAGCAGCGCAATGAGCGGAACCGCAACGAGGGATGCTTTCACGAAATCAGATCCTCACTCGAGGCAGGCCACAGTCAGCCGTGCGCGTCGGCTGACTATAGCGTCCCCGCGATACTGGGTCCTCAGCTCTCCACGACCGGGGCCCGTGGCCGCGGCAGACGCTACTCGAGCTTCGTTCCCAGACAGGATTCGGGGAGCGGTGTCGAGCGCTGCTCGCCGGATGTCGCGCCGCGCGTAAGGATGCCCATGAAGATGGGTGGGCGGTCCTGCCTGCAGCCATGGCGACGCCGAGGCTCGCCCATGTGTTTTCCGGGGCGCTGGCGGGGCAGTCACGCCAGACCCGAGATGTACTCCCAAGGATGTGACGACGGTGACCGATCCCCACGAGCCGAAGCGCGACGGCGACGATGACGACGTCGAGCAGGGTCGTGGCTACTCCATGCCCCCCAGCGAGCCTGCCGGCCCTGCGGCCGACGATGAAGCGGAGCTCGAGCAGGGGATCGGCTACTCCGCGCCTGCAGAAGACACGCCACCGCGCGGCGCGTGACCGTTCGGTAAGAGGGGAGTGCGCGGCTGTGCCACACTCCCCACATGAGCCAGCCGATCGAGCGACAGCTGCTACGAGCCCGCGATCTCGTCGATCGCCGCTACCGCGACCCGATCGACGTCGACGACATGGCGCGCGCGGCCGGCTACTCACGCGCCCACTTCACGCGCGAGTTCAAGCGGACGTTCGGCGAGACGCCCCGCGCCTACCTGTTGACCCGGCGGCTCGAGCGCGCTGCCGCCCTCCTGCGCACCACTGACTGGCAGGTGCAGGAGGTGTGCTGGGCGGTCGGGCTGACGAGCGTCGCCTCCTTCAACCAGTCGTTCGCGCGGGCGTTCGCGACGACGCCGACCCAGTGGCGCACAAATGGCCCCGATCCCCGCCGGGCCGCTCGGATCCCCGCATGCGTGCTGCGTGAGGAGGCGCGCCCCCGGTGGCGCAGCACGTCTGGACAAGCGGGGCCCCGCGCCGACGCCTAGGTTGGACTGCGACGCCATCGACCGGAACGGTCACCACCGGAGAGGACCTACCATGCTGAAGTTCGACAACATCTCGATCTGGGTGCACGACCAGGACGAGGCACTCGCGTTCTACACCGACATGCTCGGCTTCGAGGTGCGCTTCGACATCACGATCGCGAGCGGATTCCGGTGGCTGGAGATCGCGCTGCCCGACCACGACACCGGGCTCGTGCTCGGCGCCATCCCCGGCGGCGCCCCCATGGACGCCGCGACCGAGCAGCAGCTGCGCAGCATCGTCGGCAAGGGGCTGAGCGGCACCATCCTCCTCACGACGGAGGACTGCTTCGCCGAGGCCGAGCGCCTGCGCGCGCGTGGCGTCGAGTTCATCCAGGAACCGACCGACG
>JAOPYV010000168.1 GCA_025964435.1 Thermoleophilia bacterium
AGATCGGCGGCGGCCCCAACGACCGCGCCGATGCGGCACCCGCAGCCCAGGAGCTCGCGGCGCACGAACGCGACATACGCTCCAGCTGACCAGCCCTGAGGTCGCGCCATGTTGACCGCGTATGACACCTGGTGGTCAGTCGTCGTCGCAGCACTCCTGGTTGTCATCGCATGGGCGCTGCTGTGGTCGGTTCCGGCGGTGGCCCTGCGGCGCAATGACCTCGCTGACGTAGCCTGGGGACTGACGTTCCCGATGCTCGCGCTGGTGACGGGTGGACTCATCGTCGGCTTCGACGTCGTCGACCACACGCGCGCCACCGTCGCGCTCGGAATCTCGATCGCATGGGGCGTCCGGCTGGCAGTGCACATCGGCGATCGCTGGAGAAGTCACGCGGAAGAGGACCGACGGTACGCCGCCATGCGAGCAGGATGGGGGAGTGGGGTGGCCGCGGCATTCCGCTCGATCACGCGGGTATTCCTCCTGCAGTCGCTGCTCGTGGTCATCGTCGCGCAGCCGCTGCTGCTTGCGGCGACGGTCCACGTCGGACGCTCGACGCTCGGCTGGCTGGACTACGTCGGCATCGTGATCGCCCTCGCCGGGTTGCTGCTCGAGGTAACGGCGGATCGACAGCTGCGCCAGTTCCTGGCGCGCAAGCGCGCCGGCGACGAAGCTGGCTACCTGATGCGGGGCGTCTGGTCGTGGAGTCGACATCCGAACTACGCCGGAGATGCCATCCTGTGGATCGGCCTCGGCGTGCTCGGCATCGCAGCCGCGCTCGACGCCGATGCGCGCTGGCTCATCATCCCCGCAGCCATCGGACCGGTCGTGATGTTCGTGCTCCTGCGCTACGTCTCGGGCGTGCCGCTCGCCGAGCGGGGGCGAGCTGGCGCCGACTGGGACGCCTACGTCGAACGAACCAGCAGCTTCTTCCCCTGGAGGACCCCACGATGACGACCACGCACTGGATCCTGACCTACGCCGCGGGCTTCGTGGCGTTCCTCGCGATCGACCTCCTCTGGTTGGGCGTCATCGCGCGGTCGCTGTATCACTCCCGCATGGGCGACCTGCTCGCCGATGCGCCCAACTGGCCGATCGCGCTGCTCTTCTACCTACTGTTCGTGGCCGGCGTGCTGTTCTTCGCCGTGCGGCCAGGGCTCGCATCGGATTCGCTGGGCATCGCCCTGCGCAACGGTGCGCTGCTCGGGCTGCTGACCTATGCGACATACGACCTGACCAACCTCGCCGTGCTGCGCGGATTCCCCGCGGGGCTCGCGTTCATCGACATCGGTTGGGGCATCGTGCTGACGACGAGCGTCTCAGGCGCTGCGTGGGCAGTCGGCAACGCCCTCCGCTAGGAGGCCGTTCGGGGAGACGAAGACAAGGCCGCGCACCGGGCGCGGCCTCGTCGGAATCGATGGTGGCAACGCGCCGAGGCGCGAGTGCGTGCTACGCCTTGGCGACGCGGTCGCTCTTCAAGCAACGCGTGCAGACGTAAGCGCGCATGGGCTGGCCCTTCTCGACAATGCGCACGCGCTGCAGGTTCGCATCGAACCGGCGCTTCGTGGCGCGCATCGAGTGGCTTCGGTTCTGGCCGAACCCGGGTCCCTTACCGCATGTGTGACAGATCTTCGACATAGTGGCGAGATGATAGCAGGACACGGGTGATCGGTGCGGAACGAATGCAGGTGCACGTAGGGGAACCGGGAACCATTGCCATCGTGACGGACGCTGCGGCGGACGTTCCTCCAGTCGAACGCGACAACCTCGGCGGCGTCCCCTGGATCGTGCTTCCGGAGACGTGGCACGCGAAGTCCGACATCGACGTTCGCGACGATGGCTCCGCCTCGCGCGACCTCGTGAACCTTGCGCTCGGCAGCCTTCGGCCCGAGCCGAGCGAGCCGCGTTGGGATGACTACGTCGCCACGTACGGTCGCCTGCGCGAGATCGATCGGGTCTTCTCGATCCACTCGCCCGCGAGCGTCTCCTCCTCGGTCGTGCAGGCACGCGAGGCCGCAGGCGCCTACCCCAACGTCCGCGTCATCGAGGCGACCGTGACCGGGATCGGGCTCGGACTCCTCGCGACGCTGGCGCGAGACCTGGCTGCCACCGGCGCAGGTCCGGACGCCGTGGAGGAGTTCCTTCGCGTCCATCGCGACGCGGTGCGGATGCTCGTCGTGCCGGACCGATTCGACCCCAAGACCACGCAGCGGGGCCTGTCCGCGCGCCTGCTGGCTGGCCAGCCGCTGCTCCAGGCATCGGTCGGAGGGACGCTCGACCTGTCGCGGCGACTGCGGTCGCGTCGCGCCACCATCGCGGCGATCGAGCGGTACTTCACCGACCACACCTCCGATGTGGGGCCGATCCAGCTGGCGCTCGCCCATGGCGATGCAGCTGGCGCGATCGATCCCTTCCTCGACGTGCTCGAGCGCATCCGCCCGCACTCCGAGGTGGTCCTCGTCGGTCGGGTCGGGCCGCGCCTGCTCCAGCAGTTGGGCGCCCGGTGCGTCGCCGCCGCATGGCTCCAGCCACCGGCGACCTGACACGGCGCGGACGAAGGGGTACGCTGGGCGCATGCGAATCGTTGCAGGCACATTCCGGGGACGTCGTCTCGCCGCACCACGCGGTCGTGACGTGCGGCCGACGTCCGACCGCGTACGCGAGGCGCTGTTCTCGATCCTCGGTGACCTGGACGGTCTCGAGGTGCTCGACCTGTTCGCAGGCACGGGCGCCATGGGCCTCGAAGCGTTGAGCCGGGGCGCGGCGACCGCGACCTTCGTCGAGATCGACCGCCAGGCGCACGAGGTGGTGCGCCGCAACGTCGACGCCATCGTCACCGACGGTGCGAATGCCGTCGAGCTGATCAAGGGCGACGCGCCGCGCATCGTCCGGTCGCTCGCCCTTGCGGGCCGCCGCTTCGACCTCGTCTTCTTCGATCCGCCCTACGAGCAGACGGGCGACCTCGTCGCCGCGAGCCGCGAGACGCTGCCGACGATCTGCGCCACGGACGCGCGCGTCGTCCTGGAGCTGTCGGTCCGCCATCGCGACGTCATCGCGAGCGCCGTGGAGTCGTGGAGCGCCGAGATCGAACTCGAGCGGACGTACGGCGACACGATCGTGGCCATCCTGCGCCTCGACGGTACCTCGGTCGATGACCCGGGTGCCGACGTCGATTCCGACTCCGTCGGCGACTGACTCAGCCCGTCCGGCCGAACATCTGCCGGCCAACACGTTCGGCTTCGCTGACGGTCCGGAGCAGGTTCTCGGCGCCCGCGGCAATCGAGTCCATCTTGCGCAGCTCGATACCTGCCTGGAACGGTGTCGGAAGATCCCTGCCCGGCAGGTTCTCCCACGTCACCTCTCCGAACGCGTGCTGGATGCGGACGTCGTCGACCGACCGTCCGTACATCGTCGCCCACTCGTCCAGGCTCATGTCCCGCTGCCGATCGCTGACGAAGTCGACGACCCGGAGCGTTCCGGTCGTCGCATCCTCATAGACGGTCGCTGCGTGGAACACCCAATCCGTGTCCGGGGGAGTCGACATGACCGCGACCGCCGCGCGCGATGCATCCATCGGGCCCGTGATGGAGCCGTCGCCCAGGAGCTGGTTCATGCGGTGTGCACCCAGTGAGGCCCGCTCGAAGCAGTTCATGTCGTTGCGCCAGCCGAACATCCCGCGCAGCTCCGCGACCCCGCGCGCCGCGTCGAACTCATGCAGCCCCACGAGCTTCGTCGCCGGCATCCCGTCCGGCATGTGGGGGAGTCGTGCTCGCGCGGCGATGGCGTCGTTGCCGACCTGTGCGATCGCGCTGCGCGCGTGCTCGGCGGTCTGCCGCGTGATGGAAAGTATGCGTGGCACTGGCATGGATTCGTCCCCCGACGCGCCATTCATCCCGAAATGGCCCCACCCGGATGTCGGTTCGCGCCGCTCCAGCGTTGCAGGCAGCGTCAGCCAGCGAGCTGGAGCTGGACGGCGCTCCATGCGTCGCGGACCTGGGTCGCTTCCGTGGATCCGACGCCATAGAGTCGCTCGGCCGCGCTGAGCGTGCTCGTCGCCCAATGGCGCAGTCCGGTCGAACGTCGGAGCTCGCCACGCATCGCTTCGCCGGTGATGCGAAGCATCGTGTCGAGGCTGCTCGCGCGTGCCAGGTGGTAGTGCGCGTTCTGGACGATGCCGCCATGCACGTGCACGCCGCCGCCATCGTTGAGCAGCGGACCACGCGTGTGCAGCTCCTGCATCGAGAGCGAGAGAGGGAGGCGCTTGCGACCGATCGTGGCGAACTGCCCGCGCGGATCCAGTGCGGCCCACCCCCGTGTGCGCGTCCGCTCGTCGGGGCCGAGCAGTGCCATCGTGGCACCGGCGATGACCTGCGCGAGTCCCTCGCCGACGATGCCCGGCTGGCCGCCTGCCGGCAGGCCCGGCCATCCGGTCTGGCGCCGGATCAGGTGATGGGTGCCCTCATGGAGCGTCGTCTCGAGCATGCCGAGGTCGCCATCTGCACCCTGGTGGCTCGGCGCGCCCACGCCGATCATGGCCACGCCGCGCAGGGCGTCGTAGAAGGAGTCCTTCCCCGATACCGGGACGGCGCGGAAGCGTGCGAAGCCGTCGCCCGACACGATGCCGAGCACGTCGCTGACGCGCGTGCCCAAACCGATCGCCGAGGCTATGACCCCCTCGGGCGTGGTCGTCCCGTGACCCCTGTCGATTCTCGTGACCTGCACCTTCGCGCTCCCTCGTGCGGACGGTTGGACGTCATATTGTCATACGTTCCGGCGACGTTACGGCGAGCGGTGTGTCGTCGCGGTCACGTCGGTTCGTGGTTTTCCGAAATGCGTCGAAAATCGGCTTCCTCAGGCTCGTGGACCCGCGTGCCGATGCACGACTGAATGGTCGCCCACCCGAACCACAGCCACACCCGAGCGCACGCGCGTTCGTACGTGTGCGCACGGATGGGGGCGCGACGCGCGTTCGCGATCGCCATGACGGTGCTGGCAGTGCTGCTGGGAGCCGCCATGAGCGCACCGCTCGCGACTGCCGCGAACTTCCCCACGACTGCCGGTCCGAACTACCAGGACGCCGACCTGCTGATCGGTGCTCCGACCTTCACCGAGCAGGTCTTCGGCAGCTCGACGGCCAAGTCGCTCTATGGCATGTACAGCCCGCATGGGGTCTCGGTGGACGGCAGCGGCAGCGTCTACGCCGTCGATACGTACATGAACCGGATCCTGCGCTGGGCGAACCCCACGGCCAGCGGCCAAGCCTTCGACATGGTCCTGCACAAGGACGCGTCAGCGTCGCCGAGCATCCAGTCGGCGTGGACGGTGTCGAGCCCCGGGGGCGGTGCGACCGACTCGAACCTGCCAGAGGGGATCAGCGTCTCCGGCGACGGTGCGACGCTGAAGATCGCATTCGCCGATCGCTACAACGGACGGGTCGGGCTGTATGCAACCGCGGAGGCGTCGCTGGTCCAGGGCCAGAATCATGCGTTGACGCTCGGCACCGGCACGCCTGCCGCTGCCACGCACCTCAACGGGACCGCCGACGTCTGGACGGACGGCACTCGGCTCGCCGTCGCGGATACGGGGAACAACCGGGTCCTGCTGTGGAACACGTGGCCGACGGTGAACAACCAGCCTGCGGACATCGTGCTGGGGCAGGGCGGCTACGGGCTGAGCAACGTCTGTCCAAACCGGTCGGCCTATGTGGCGGGTGCCTGCAATCCGGCGATCAGCCCCACCGCGAGTTCGCTGTACGGCCCGAAGGGCGTGCACTTCGACACCACCAACAACATGTTGTTCGTGGTCGACGAATACAACAATCGCGTGCTCTCGTGGAACGCGTGGCCGACGACGGATGGACAGGCGGCTGACAACGTCATCGGTCAGGCAGTGATGACCACGAATGCGTCCGGCTGCAACAGCACGAACCTGAAGGGTCCGCTCTCCGTCTCGACGTATGGCGCCGGCGCGAGCCAGAAGATCGCCATCTCGATGGACGACTACCATCGAGTCGTCATCGTCAGTGGCTTCGCGGGCCTGCCGAGCAACGGCCCGACGTTCACCAGCGTGCTCGGCCAGAACGCGATGACCGGTGCCGACTGCGCGACCAACCGTGGCTTCATCAATGCCGGCCGCCTCGCGACAGGCATCGCTTCCGACAAGAGCCTGCGCGAGCCGGCCCAGGTGGAGTTCGATGGCACTGGGCGGCTCTGGGTCGCCGATGCTGAGAACCACCGCGTGCTCCGATTCCCGACGCTGACGACCAATACCGCTGCCGATCTCGTGCTCGGTCATACGACGATGACCAACTCGAACCCACTCGACACCGTCAATGAACCCTTCATCCCCAAGTCGTCGAGCCGCAACAACGTCGCGCTCGCACCCAGTGGAGTGCTCGTGGAGACGAACAACGTGGAGGAGGCGGCGCGGATCTGGACCGCGGCGCCGACGACGAACAACGAGCTGTTCGCGCGCCGTTGGGGCCAGCCGGATCGCGGGTCGTCAGGCTCGGCGGGACCCAACTTCCAGATCGCCCCCACGAACGTGATCCGCGAGGCGGCAGGCGTCTGGACGGACGGTACCAAGCTCCTCATCACCGATTTCGGCAACCACCGAGTACTGGGCTGGGGGACGCTGCCGACGACTGACACGCAGGCGCCGGACTTCGTGCTCGGCATCACCGACACGTCGGGGTCCGCGCTCGACCACCTCGACAATCCCGAGGACGTCACGAGCGACGGCACGCACATCTACGTTGCCGACACCGAGAACCATCGCGTGTCGATCTGGCGGAACGCGACGTGGAACGCGGCAATGACCGGCACCAGCGCCACGCTTGCCCTCGGCACCGGCACCGCGGGCGTCTCGTCGACGGCGCTCAACCTGCCCGCCGGCATCGACATCTCGCAGGGGACCCTCGCCGTTGCCGACACGAACAACCGCCGCATCGCGATCTGGCATGGCGCCGCATCGATCGTCGTGGGGGCCACCCCGATGAGCGCCGTCTTCGGGCAGGCGAACATGACGTCGCGCGCCAGCGGCACATCCACCGACGCCGTCAGTGACGTGTCGCTCGCTGGCAACGCGATGTTCTGGGGGCAGGACCTGTCCAGCGGAGCGCTTCGCGTCCTGGATCCAGTTCCCGCATCGGGCTCGTCGACGGCGGGCGCGCTGCAGATTTCCGCCAACGTGGATCGCGTGCCATCAGTCGATTCGACCTTCGAGGTCTCGAGCGTGGCGGCGCGTGCCGGCAAGCTCTGGGTCGCCAACCACGGTCACGGCCGGCTGATGCGATGGAGCGACACGACGGCCCCGACCGTCACCACGGCACCGACCGCCACGGTTCGCTGCGACGGCACCGTGACGGTCTCGTGGGCGACGTCGGAATCCACGACGACCGAGATCTACTGGGACTCCGTCACGCGCGGGACCTACGGGGCGTACGTCAACTCGAACGTCAACCCGCTGTTTGCCGGGCCCGCGCATTCATACGACCTGAGCCTGCCGATTGCCGGGACGTACTACGCGCGCGTGCGAGGCGTCGACTGGGCCGGGCTCAGCGTCGTCTCCGGCGAGATCTCGTTCTCGGTCCCGGCGACGTGCCCGGCGCCCACGACGATGTTCGCCGATGACCTCGATGCTCGTGCGCCCGGCGACGGCGGCGCGGGCCGTGCCAACCCGAGCGGCGCCACGCCGATCGGGACGACCTCCTTCCACACGTCGTGGACGAACGTCGCCGGCGTCGGAGTGGACTCGCAGCAGGCGCAGACGTGGACCACGCCGCCAGAGCATGCCGGCGGCCTGTGGCATTTCGACAACTCGCTCGCCGCCGACCCGAGCTCGGCGCACACCGCCGCCATGACCTTCGCGGGCGGCGGGGCGTACACGGTCGGCGCGGGCCGATTCGGGAGTGGTGCCCTTCGTGCCGGGGCCGGGCGGTATGCATCCGTGCCGAACGACCCTGCCATCACGGCGGTGAACTCCTTCACGGTCGACGCGTGGGTGCGGACCTCGTCGATCGCCACCGGTGATTGGCAGGCAATCCTCGGCAAGGGCAACGCTCTGGGGTGCGGCAACAGTGGCAATGACTGTTCGTATGCGCTCGAATTCGATCGCGTAGGGGACCGGTTGTGCTTCATCGTCATGCGCACGGACGGTGAGGGCGTGGATGCCTGTGGCTCGAACGCTGCGCTGCTGGGGGACGGCGGTTGGCACCACGTGGCCGGCACGATGACGAGCGGCAACTTCATCGGCCTGTACGTCGACGGCGTCGCAGTCAGTGCCTCCGTGGATGTCGGCACGACGATGCAGGTGTCCGCAGGCCCCCTGCATGTAGGAGCCCTCAGCACAGGAAGCAACCCCTGGTCCGGCGATGTGGACGAGGTGCGGTTCTCGCCGCGCGCGTACAGCCAGGCGGAGTTGAGCGGCTACGTGAAGACGAGCCGTCCCCACGCCGAGCTGCTGCACGATTCCGGCGTCGGCGGCGGCCAGGGAACCGCGCTGTCGGGTGCCTGTGCGGCCGCGACGCGCTGCGCCGATGCGACCTACGCGGGCGTCCTCGACATCCTGCGCCCTGCTGCCCGCTATTGGACGCGCACGCGTTACAACACGACGAACAACGATTACTGGACCGCATGGGGTGCCCCCGATTGGCTCGAGGTCGCGCCGACCCAGTCGATCGTGATCTCGGCCGGTAGTTCGCTGAACCTCAGCACCGCTCTTCCCGGACAGGACGTCTACGGCACGTCGACGATCCTCGTTGCGACCAACAGCCCCGGCGGCTATCAGCTGAGCGCGCGCGACCTGAGCGATACGAACGGCATGACCGGCGTGCCGGGTGGAACGATCCCCGACGCGCGCAATCCCGCGCTGGCGCCCGCCGCCTGGACGGGCGCGAGTCCGCTCGGCATCGGCTATTCGGTCCGCAATGCCACCGGCGGGCGCCTCGCCAAGTGGGGCGCCGTCGGACCCTTCCCGCGCGACGACACCGCCGCGAACCTCTACGCCGGTCTCGGCACCGGCGAGACGCTGTTGCACCAACGAAGCACGTACTCCCTCATCGCGGATTCGGTGGAGCTGACGACCCGCGTGAACCCCCCGCTCAACACGCCGCCCGGGAACTACAGCACCAGCGTCATGCTGACCGCGGTCGCGCTTCCCTGATTCGCCCGCTCGGGCGTCGGGCACATACGGGGAATGACGACCTCCACCCGCACGGCGATCTGTCCCGGCACCTTCGATCCACCAACGCTCGGACACGTCGACGTCATCCGGCGCGCGGCGCGCATGTTCGACAAGGTCGTCGTCTGTGTGGTGAGCTCGCCCGAGCACAAGTCGAAGACGCTGTTCAGCGCCGACGAGCGCATCGCGCTGCTCGAGGACGCGCTCGCGGACGAGCCGACGATCCGCGTGCGCTCGTTCTCCACGCTCATCGTCGACGTGGCGAAGGAGGAGGGCGCGAGCGTGCTGGTCAAGGGCCTGCGCGCGGTCTCGGACTTCGAGTGGGAGTTCCAGATGGCGCACCTCAACGCGGAGCTGGATCCCGAGCTCGAGACGGCCTTCGTCATGAGCTATCCCGACTGGTCGTTCGTCTCCTCGAGCGGCGTGCGCGAAGTGGCGGCGTTCGGCGGCGATGTCTCGAAGTACGTCACGCCGCGGGTCGCCGAGGCGCTCCGGGCGAAGTTCGCAGAGGCCGGACGCCGCGGCGAATAGCGCCGCGATGCCTGCGATTTCGGCGCGGCCAACCCCGGCCAAGTCGGCGGCCGGATCCGCCGAACGGGGCGGCCCACGCTCCACATCGGCCCCCGCCACCTGCCTACACTTCCGTCGACGAGACAACACGCCGCGCCGTTCCACCGATGGAACAGCACACCGGCGCGGCAGGAAAGGTGACACACCCCCATGGACGTTCTGGTTCTCATCGACAAGCTCGACGACCTCATCCACAACGCGAAGACCGTTCCCCTCACGGACACGGTTCGCGTCGAGAAGGAAGAGATGTACGACATCCTCGATCAGATGCGTGCATCGATCCCCGAGGAGATCAAGCAGGCTCGCTGGATCGTCAAGGAGCGCCAGGACATGCTGTCCGAGGCGAAGCGCGAGGCCGAGCGCCTCATCCAGGAGTCACGCGACAAGGCGGAGGAGATCGCCAGCCGCGAGGAGATCGTCCGCATCTCCCACGAGCAGGCAGCTGCCATCGTGGGCGAGGCCGAGGCCCGTGCCAGCGAGATGAACACCGGCGCGATCGACTACGCCGACGAGGTGTTCGGAACGCTCGAGGCGAACCTCGACAAGTTCCTCGGTGCCGTCAGCCGCTCACGCGACAAGCTCGCCCACCGCGCTATGGCGGGCTCCGGTTCCAACCAGGGCTGAGCCAGGCAACACAGGTACGGAATGACCGATGGCCCCCGCTGCAGAGCGGGGGCCATCGTGTCTTCAGGCGATGCCCTGCTCGATCGCCCACCGCGTCAGCTCTGCGCGGCCGCGTGCGCCGGTCGCCCGCCGCATGCGGGTGAGCATGTTCTGGATGGTGCGGGTCGAGACGTACATCGCGAGCGCGATCTCCGCATCAGTGGCGCCGCGCGAGACCATGCGAAGCACCTCGAGCTCGGGCGCGGTCAGGGCGGGGCTCAGGCGGTCGCCGCCCACATCACCATGCACGTGGGCGCGCAGGTGTGGGGAGATGACGATGCATCCGCCCCGGACGTCGGTGATCGCCTGCAGCAGGCCGTCGGTGGGATCGCTCTTGGCGATGAACCCGCGCGCGCCGGCATGCATGGCGGCGCGCACCTGGCTGGGCGCGTCGAAGGAGGTGTAGACGAGCACCGCGCTGACGGCGGCGACCGGAGTGACGGCACCGACGATTTCTGCGCGATCCCGCGGAATCTCCATGATCACCACGTCCGCCATCTGGGAACGCGCCTCGATGATCGAGAGATCCCCATCCACGGCAGCTGTTGCGGCAAACCGATCGTCGGTTGCCAGCAGTCGCAGGATCGCATCGCGCATCAGCGGCGAGGAGTCGACGACGAGGATGCCAATCGCACGCGTCATGGGCGTAATGTGAACGGTGCGGGGCACGGTCAACATGCTAGATAAGCGAGCTATCCCCTCCGTCGAATAGTCCTTCGCGGAGGCGCCAAAACTACCTAAATCTACCTGTTTATCCGCATTACAGAACATCTCTTCACAATCCCCTTTGCGCACTCCCGCACTGGTTTGACGCTTTTGTAACAAAACCATTCCTAGCTTGCACCGTGGGCCTTTCCATTGTCAACGGGGGTCCCTAGCGTACCCAGAACCCCAGCAAGCTCCCCAGAGGTTCCTCCCCATGTCGAATATGCGCAGTGAAGAACGAATGCTCCATGCCGAGCAACAGCTCAGGTCCGTGCCAGACGACACGGTCGCCCCGCTCCTGGCGCGGTGGTCGCGTCCATGGATCGATGAGCGTGATGCCGAAGACATGGTCAAGGTCGCCTGCGAGTGTGCACAGATGCACTGCGTCGATGAGGTTCGGCTGCCCGCAGGGCTCCACGAGCTGCACCGATATGCAGCCGATCGCTTCGTCGTCCAGCCCGGGCACACCGTTGCGGCAGGCACTGAGGTCATCGTCGAGTCCGAGGGCTATTGGATCGTGCAGCTCCTGGGCGTCGGTACCGAGGAGCTCGCGTGTGACGGCGAGAACGAGGAGCGGACCGCAGACGACCTGGTCGACATGCTCCGGCGTGCCATCGACCATCGCGAGCGGAGCCGATCGCAGCAGGCGGAGGTGCGCACCCACCTGCTCGCCCTGCGGCGACGCTCCGAGGAGGCTCGATCCGCCGCGCACCACTACAGCCGGGCCGTGCATCGCTACCGCAACCTGATGCGCCACCGGATCGCGAACCCGCTGGCCACCATCAGCGGCATGGCCGAGACGCTGCGACATGTCGATGGCATCGATCGCGAGCGTTCATGCCAGCTGCTCGACGCGATCATCCAGGAGGCGCGCGGCCTCGCCCGGATCTCGATCGATCCGCGTTCGATGTCCCCGGAGGAGATCGTGCTCGAGCCGTGGCCGGGCATCGACGTGCCGGTCGTTCCCGACCTCGGAGGCGAGGGACATGCCTGATCCCGCCGACCTCCGAGATCGCGCGCTGCTCGCGATCGACCAGACGGACGACGACGGGATGCTGGCGGACGAGCTGTTCGCAGAGCCGGATTCGACGATTCCCTCGCACAACGGTGACGGACCGCCGATCGACATGGCCGAGCTGCAGCGGCGCCTGCACGACGGCGTGCTCCAGCTGCTGGAGTTCATGTCCGTGGGCGGCTGGGGTTCGTTGACGAACACGGACGAGTACCGCGAGCTTGCCCGGCGCGCGGCCGACGACCTTCGCGAGACGGTGGAATCCGCATCGTTGGAAGGGCCCTTCGGGCTTGCGCTCGATCGGATCAAGCGCGAGGGATCGCGCCTGGACCCATCGATCGAATGGGTGCTCGAGGTCGACCCCAAGTGTGGGTCGATCGATGCCGCTGCCATCGAGCCGCTCATCCGAGCGACTCGGGAGGCGGCCAACAACTGCGTTCGTCACGCCAAGGCGACCACGATCACGGTCCGCGCGGAGTGCGTGGACGGCGTGGTGATGGTCGACGTGGTCGACGATGGCCTGGGATTCAAGCAGTCGCGCGACGGGATGGGCTTCGGCCTGCAGCACAGCGTGCTGGGTCGCGTGGCTCGTGCCGGCGGCATCGCGCGCATCTCGGCGCTCGAGCGTCGCGGGACATGTGTACACATGGAACTTCGAAGCACCACCAAGGGACGGCTGACATGCAGGTAATCGACGTAATGATCGTAGAAGACTTCCCGCTCATCCGTGACGCGCTGTCACATGCGCTGGATGCCGACGATCGGCTGCGCGTTCGCGCCTCCGTTCCGGACGGGCGGGCGCTGCTCGACGAGCTGGTCAACGGCTCGCCGGACATCGTGGTGATGGACCTCCACATGCCGGGGCTCGATGGGCCGGCGCTGATCGAGCGCGTGCATCGCCTGCACCCAGAGACGAAGATCGTCGTGTTCTCCGCCTCCGAGCGGCCGGGCCCCGTGCTCGCCGCGCTCCGTGCGGGAGCGTCGGGCTATCTCGTCAAGCGCCAGCGCATCGAGCAGGTCGTCGAGGGCATCGTCGCGGCGAGCGAGGGAGGCTCCGTCCTGGCACCCCAGGTGGCGGCCTGCACGGTCGCCCACTCGGTCGACCAGATGCCTGGGGTGATGCTCGACCCGATGTCACTCCGGATCCTCGGCTACGTCGCCCGTGGCGACACCGATGAGCAGATTGCGGCAGAGCTGTTCGTATCGACCCGGACGGTGCAGAACCACCTTGCGCGGATCCGCTCCATCGCGGGTGTCAAGCGCCGCACCGAGCTTGCTCGCTGGGCGTGGGACAACCAGCTGGTCTGACACGTGTGACGTTTGACCCGGCGGAGCTGCTCCCGCATCCGTATGCACCTGATGCGCTCGGTGTCAGCAGCTCCGCCCCGCGCCTTCGGAACGACCGTTTCCCGCCCCTGCGAATTCGCAGGCGGGGAGCGGTCGTTCCGTCGTTACCGGCGGCTCCGGGTTCGCATGGTGAGTCTCGTGCCTCGATGCCGACGATGTCAGTCGATGCGCGTCTCCGCACTGCGGGTGCGTGCACCGGAAGCACCTCGGCAAGTCATGTTTGGAGCAGGTGGTCACGCCGTCGAAGGAGGCAGAAGCTTGCCACAGGGCTGACCTCGTGTCACCCAACCAATGACAGCGAGCCTCTCGAGGCGAAAGGAATACCTGAAATGGCGTACAAGCGGAATACCAAGATGCGAATGCTGGTGGCGACCATGTCGTGCGCCGGTGTTGCAGCATTTGCTCCCACGGCGGGGGCAGAGGGCATCAACGTCGACGCATCCACCGGAGACACGGCTGCCGCGTCCTCGGCGGAAGCCGGGAACACGACCTCGATCGGAGGCTCGTCGAACGGCTCGGGCGCGTCGGAGGCCAACACCGACGTCGAGTCCGGTGATTCGGGCGACGTCGATGTCGATACCGACATCAAGAACGAGGTCGAGACGGGTGACAGCGGTGACTCCGGCGACGGTGGCAACGCCTACTCGAACAACAAGGCCGAGAGCGGCAACAGCGGCGACAGTGGCTACAGTGGCGACACGGGTCACAACAAGGCCAATGGTGCCGTCTTCGCGATCGGATCGAGCGACGACGACAACGACTACGACAACGGTGACTACGACTCACTCGGATCCAACGGTGGCGCAGTCGGTGCAGGATCCGTGACGGCAACGTCCGGTGACAGTGGCGACACGGGTGATACCGGCGATACCGGCGACGCCTGGAACAAGTCGCACACCGCAGGTGGCGACTCCGGCGCAACCGGTGACTCGGGTGACGCATCCATCCACGGCAGCGGAGTCGGTGGTATCGACATCGATGCCGAGACCGGCGATTCGATCGCCGTGGGCGATGCTGAATCCGGCGACGTCACCTCGATCGGTGATCTCGACGAGATCCTCGACCTCAACTCGCTGAACTCCCTCGGGGGAAGCGGAACCGAGGCTGACGCTGACGTGGAGTCGGGCGATTCCGGCGACATCGACATCGACACCGACATCAAGAACGAAGTCGAGACTGGTGACAGTGGCGACTCCGGCGACGGTGGCAAGGCCAACTCCAACAACAAGGCGGAGAGCGGCAACAGCGGCGACAGCGGCGACAGCGGCGACACTGGTGGCAACAAGGCCAACGGTGTCTGCTTCGCGATCGGTGACTTCGCTACCTGCGTGCTCACCGTGACCGCAACGTCGGGTAACAGCGGCGACACGGGCAACACCGGCGACACCGGCAACGCGTGGAACGACTCCACGACCAAGGGCGGCGACTCCGGCCCCACCGGCGACACCGGCAACGCCCACATCGGCTCGGGCTCGGATTCACATCCGATGAACCCGCCGGTCGTCGTTGCGGTTGCACCCGTTGCTCCGGTTGCTGGGCCAGTCATGACCCAGAACAACAACCAGACGGTCACCAACACGAACACGAACACGACCACCCAGAACCAGACGGCGAACCCGACGCAGAACCAGACGCAGACGGTCAACCCGGCTGCTACTGGTGGCGTCACCGCCCCTGGCACCGCCACGGGCGGCGTCACGACGACGCCGACGCCCACCACGACGGCCACCAACGTGGCCGGCGTGAGTGACGCACCGGCATCCCAGGCCGCGGCAGCAGCGCTGCCGTTCACGGGTCGCGGGCTCATGGACATCATCGCTGCGGCGATCGCGTTCCTGGCCAGCGGCATCGTCGGGCTCGGGCTCGCGGGTCGACGCTGATCCACCATGTGGTAATGCGAGGCACGAGAAGGGGCGGCGCACATGCGCCGCCCCTTCCGCGTGTCGAGGGGTCAGCTCGGCGGCTTTCTGGTGGTTCGTGTCGACACTCGCAACGAATCCCCGGAGAGCGGCGAGGTCATGGGCCACTTCGCGGCGAAACGTGTCGATACGCACAACGAATCACCGGAGGGTGGCAGGGGTCAGGCTGTGCGCGCGAGTCGACGGTAGGTCCACGCGATACGATTGCGGCATGGCGACCCTCTACTCCCTCCGCAACCTCGGTATCTCGCCGGGACAATCGAAGCACGAGGAGCTCGAGCTCGAGCTCGCTCCCTACGTGCAGGCGGGCGTCGCGTACGCCTCGCCGGTCAGTGCCGTCCCGGGACTGCTCGACGTCACGATGATGACCGAGGGCCTCAGCTTCCGGCTGCGCTTCCAGGCCGAGCTGCACGGGCCGTGCGCTCGCTGCCTCGAGGATGCGACGCTGCACGTGAACGTCGACGCGCATGCGGTGCACGACAGCGAGGTCGAGGACGACCAGCTGCGCAGCGAGTGGGTCGACGACGACGAGCATGAGCTCGACGTCACCGGCTGGGCCCAGGAGGAGGTCGGCGTTCGATTCCCGAACCGCCTGCTGTGTCGCAAGGATTGCCGTGGGCTCTGTGACACGTGCGGCATCGACCTCAACCAGGTCGACGGCGTGCACACGCATGACAAGCCCTCGGATTCGCGGTGGGATGCGCTGCGCACCCTGCAGCTGGGCACGGAGGAGCAGGCCGAAAACGACGCTGCCGACGCCCTCGAGCGCGGCGAGTAGGGCCAGGCCCGAGTCGAACCTCCGCGCGGCGCGCCCGGACAGGCTATACTTCCGCGGTCCGTCCACTTTTTCCGTGGGCACTTGTGTAGTCCCCAGCGATTTCAGGAGCCACCCCATGGCAGTTCCCAAGCGAAAAACTTCCAAGAGCCGCCGCGACCGTCGTCGTACGGCCAAGACGCGCCTCGACGTCACCGCCAGCAGCGCCTGCCCGCAGTGCAAGGCGCCCAAGCGTCCGCATCACGTGTGTGGCAACTGCGGTACGTACAAGGGTCGTCAGGTCATCGCCTTCTAGGCGATCGCCGCTCGGTCGCCGTGCTCGCGCACCGACCGTGACCTGCGAGTTTTCCTCGGGCCTCGCTCCTTCTGGAGTGGGGCCCGAGTCTTCTTCCGCGCATCGTCAGTTCGGGTTTGCTACTGACTGTGGCCGACGGGGTCGGTAGCATTCCCGTACCTTGCGCGGAATCCTTGATCAGCTGCCCGATGACCTTCGCTCCCGTGCGCTCACGCACCCGGCGTTCGCGCCAGCGCGCGCCGACTCATACGAGCGGCTCGAGTTCCTCGGTGACGCCGTGCTCGACCTCGTCATCACCGCAGCCATCTTCGAGCGGCACCCCGACCTGGCCGAAGGCGAGCTCTCGCGGGTTCGCGCAGGCGTCGTCAGCCGTGATGCCTGTGCCGCCGTCGCACAGGAGAGCGAGCTGGGCGAGGCCATGGTCGCGCATGCGGCAGGCCGAGGTTCGGCCGCCGAAGCAACTGCCCGCGCACTTGCAGGACAGCGAAACGCGCAGGCCGCCCTCGTCGAAAGCGTGATAGGCGCGGGATTCCTCGTCGGAGGCTACGAGGCCGTCGCGCCCAAGGTATTGGCCGCCTTCGAAGGTCGGATCGAACACGCGCTCGCGAACCGCATCGACGCCAAGAGCCAGCTGCAAGAGTTGGCGTCGCGTGACGGTGGTGCCGTGGCGTATGGCGAATTGGGTGAGGATGGACCTCCACACGACCGGCGCTTCCGGATGGAAGCGCGGATCGACGGCGGTTCAAGTGCGACGAAGTCTTTGCGAGCCGAGGGAGTCGGCCGCAGCAAGCAGGAAGCGCAGCAGGTGGCAGCAGCCGCACTGCTCGCGCAGATGGAACGGGAATAGGGGCACGGATGCATCTCAAGCGCATCACCATGAAGGGCTTCAAGTCCTTCGCAGACCGAGTGGAAATGACCTTCGAGCCCGGTGTGGCCGTGGTCGTCGGTCCGAACGGCTCGGGCAAGAGCAACATCGTGGACGCCATCATGTGGCTCATGAGCTCTGCGCCGCCGAGCGGCATGCGCGCCGAGACCGGCCAGGACGTGCTCTACCTCGGCTCCGCCGCGCGCCCCGCTGCTGGCTACTGCGAGGTCGAGGCCGTCTTCGACAACGAGGACCAGTCCGTCGACATCCCGTACACCGAGGTCTCGATCAAGCGCCGCCTCGAGCGCGGTGGTGACTCCACCTACTCGATCAACGGCAACGTCGTGCGCCGGCTCGACGTGCTGGAGCTGCTCGCCGACACGGGCATCGGCAAGGACATGCACTCGATCATCGGGCAGGGCAAGATCGACCGCCTGCTCGCCGCCAAGCCGCACGACCGCCGCTCGGCGATCGAGGAGGCCGCCGGTCTCGGCAAGTACAAGCGCCGCCGCCGCCGCGCCGCGCAGAAGCTCGACCGGATCAAGCTCGACGTCGCCCGCGTGCGCGACATCGAGAAGGAGATGGAGAGCCGCCTCCGCCCGCTCAAGAGCCAGGCCAACGCCGCCAACAAGTACTCGACGATCCTCGCCGATCGCTGGACGCTCCAGCTGCTGCTGCACAAGGACGACGTGCGTCGCTCCGGTGTCGACCTCGCAGCCGCGACCACGCGCCGCGACACGTCGAAGGAGCGCGTCTTCCAGGCTGAGAAGGCCGCGACCGACCTGCGCGCCGAGCGCGACACGGCCGACCGCAAGCTCGCCGAGGCGATGCAGCAGGCCGAGGCAGCTCGATCGCTCCTGCAGCGCATCGGCTCGGTCAAGGAGCGCCTGCGTATCCGCCAGCAGGCATTCGTCGACCGTGCAGCCAACCTGCGCCGCGGCGCCGCCGCCGGCCGCGCACGAGCCGACCACGCCGGTCGTGAGCTCGAGCGCTGCGAGAAGGAGCTGACCACCGTCACCGCGCGACTGGCCGAGGTGACCGAGCGCGTCGCCCTGCTCACCAAGCAGCGCGATGAGGTCGTCAAGCAGATCGAAGGTCTCGAGCAGCTCTTCAACGACGAGCGCCAGTCGGGCCGTGACCTCGCGCAGCTCGAAGGGCGCGGCGCCGTCCTGCGCGAGCGACGGGAGAACCTCGACACGCGCATCGCACGCGTCGCCAGCGACCTCGGTACGCTGCGCACCCAGCGCAACGAGCTCAAGCAGCGTCAGGAGCGCCTCGCCGCCAGCGTCGAGGTCGCCGACAAGGCGGTCGTCGCGACGCTCGCTGCAAAGGTTGCCGCTGAGGCGGGTCAGGCCACGCAGCAGACGGCGCTCGACGCCGCCCGCGCAGCAGCCGATGCCGCCCGATCCGATGCCGCCAAGCTCGAGGAGCGCCAGGCGATGGCCACGGCGCGCATCGAGCTGCTCAACGAGCGGCTCGTCAAGGTCGAGGCCGCAGGCAGCGATGACCACGGCTACGACCGGCTCGCGGATTCGTTCGACGTGCGTCAGGGCGCCGAGCGTGCGCTCGCCGTCTCGCTCGCCGACGATGCCGAAGCGCTCGTGGTCCCCGACCGAGCCGCACTGGTCGCCTTCGCGGCGAAGGTGGCGGGTCGCAACGTCCGTGCCTTCGTTCCCGCATCGGCCGCTGCCGCAGGCGTGCCAGCGACCGGCACGCTGCCCGGTACCGCGCTGTCGGACCTCGCGACGCTCAAGTCGGGTCAGCCGGCACAGCTCGCCGAGCGACTGGCCGGCGTGCGCGTCGTCGATGACCTCGATGCCGCAGTCCGTGCGCTCGGCACGTCGACCGATGGCATCCGCCTGCTCGTCACCCGAGAGGGAGTCGCCTTCGATCCCACCGGCCTGCGTGTCTGGAGCTTCGGCGACAGCGCCGTTGCCGAGGGCTTCGAGCTGCGCAACCAGCTCGAGGGTGCGGAGGCCGAGCTGGTCTCGGTGCGTCGCGACCTGGCCGAGAAGCAGACCATCCGCGAGGGTGCCCAGACCGGCGTCGTCGCAGCCGAGGCCGCGCTGACCCAGGCGCGCACCGCGCTCGCCCAGGCGCAGCAGGCATGGCACGAGGCGCAGTCCGCCGCGTCGCGTGAGCGCGCACAGTCGACCGGTGCCGACCGCGAGCTGGGCGACGTCGACCGTCGCCTCGAGCGCGCGGCATCGGAGGAGGCCGAGGCGCGCGAAGCGCTCACGAAGTGGACCTCCGAGAACGGCGACCTCGAAGCCGAGGTCAAGGCCGCACGCGAGCGCCACGGCAAGCTCGCCGAGCGCGTCGCCTCCGCACGTGAGGAAGAGCGTGTCGCCCGTGAGGCAGCTGCCGCACGCGGCGCCGAGCTCGCTGGCCTCACCAGCGAGCTGCAGGGCCTGGAGCGCGATTCGCGTCGCCTCCGCGCCGACATCGAGCAACACCGCAAGGACCACGCATCCGGTGAGCGCTTGAGCACCAAGCTCGAGGGGCTCGAGCGCGTCGCAAACCGCGCCTCCGCCTGTGTGCAGACCGTCGTCGAGGCCTTGGCGCCCGACGAGTCGCTCGTCGAGCGTGCCCGTGCCGGCGAGCAGCAGCTCGCTCGCGTCGACAAGCTGCGCCGCGAGATCTCCGAGCGCGAGCAGAAGGTGCTCGCCGACGTCGCCGCCGCGCGTCAGGAGCACACGACCACCGAGGTGCATGTCGCCCAGGCGATCGAGCGCCAGCAGGTCGCGCAGGAGCACGTCGAGCAGACTCTGCGCCTCTACAAGGAGCACGTCGAGTCGGCGCGCGAGCAGCTCGCCCGCGTCCGCGCGGAGGCAGCCGAGGCCGACGCCGCCGAGGCGGCCTCGAACCCGATCGTCGAGGCGATCGCCGAGCACGATGCCGAGAACGCCGACGACGCCGAGGAGGTCGAGATCTCGCTGGCCGAGATCGACACCGACGAAGAGGTCGAGCTCCAGCCGGCCGAGCGCGACCAGATGGTGCAGCAGGTCCAGAAGCTGCAGCGCCGCCTCGAGACGATCGGACCGATCAACCCGCTCGCCGCACGCGAGTACGAGGAGCAGCAGGCCCGCCACGGCGAGCTCGTCGAGCAGCGCAAGGACCTCGAGTCCGCGGCCAAGGAGCTCAATGACCTGATCAAGGACCTCGACGAGACGCTCATCGCCCGCTTCGACGAGACCTTCGCCAAGGTCAAGGACCACTTCGAGGCCGGCATCGCCGCGCTCTTCCCCGGTGGACACGGCACGCTCAAGCTCGTCGCCCCGGACATGCTCGGTGTCGAGCAGGTCGTCGGCGAGGACGGTGCCGAGCAGGTGCAGCTGGCCGATGGCGAGCAGCCGGATCCCGGCGTCGAGATCGTCGTCAAGCCGGCCGGCAAGCCCGCAGGTCGGCTCAACCTGCTCTCGGGTGGCGAGAAGTCACTCGTGGCGCTGGCGTTCCTGTTCGCGCTGTTCCTCGCCCGTCCGTCCCCGTTCTACGTGCTCGACGAGGTCGAGGCGGCGCTTGACGATGCCAACATCGTGCGCTTCCTCACGCTGCTCAACGCCCATCGTGGCTCGGCGCAGTTCCTGGTCATCACGCACCAGGTGCGGACGATGGAGGCGGCCGACGTGCTGTACGGCGTGACGATGGCGCAGAACTCCGGCGTCTCCACGGTCGTGGCGCGTCGCCCCTCGGGCAAGCGCAGCGCAATCTTCGCGCAGTACCAGCAGAAGGCGAAGGACGCTGGTGCGGCTGCCGACGCCGCCGATGGTGGTCCCAAGGCGATCGAGGCCGCCGAGGCGGCGCGCAACGAGGACATCACACCGGAGCCGGTGGGCTGACCCACTGGTGCGTCAGGCAGCGTCGCTGGCGCTGTCGCCGCTGCGCCGGTACGGGCCGGCAGGCGCGTCCGAGCTCGGACGCGGCTGTGCGGGAGACGGCTTGGCCGCAGGCGTGGGCGTGAAGGGTGCGGCTTCCACGGGCGTCGCGGCGCTCGGCGCCGACGGCTCGGGCTTCTGGCCCTTGTCGTAGCGGAACCAGTCGACGTGGGCGTCACGTCGGCGGCGTTCCTCGCCGGCATAGCCGCCGGCCTGCAGGTCCGCGGCGACACGCGAGTAGTGGCGCATCTCGAAGAGCAGCTGGTCGAACAGGGCGACGGCGTCCTTGACGGTGGAGTCGCCCTTCGACGGATTGGCGAGCATGCCGGCTGCAAGCCGTGCGGCGAGCTCGCGCGTGAAGCGCTCCTCGTCGGGCGTCACGGGGACACCGGGCGCGTGCTCCTGACCGCGCTCCAGGGAAACTGGATCGTTGTCCGGGTCGGCTGCCGTGAAGGAGGGGCCGCCGAGCGGAGGTGGCGACTGCGTCGGGCCGCTGACCGGGTCGTCGGAGCGCTGGGCGCCACGCCGTTCGCCGGGCCGCGCAAGCGGCAGCACGGGCAATTCGGGCAGGTCGAAGTCGACGTCATCGTCGTACGCTTCACCATCATCGTTGTGTCCGTGCGTGTCCACTGCCGCCGATATCGGCAGCACGCAGGGAAAACTTGTCCACGGAATCACACAGGACCGCGTGCAAGCACGCGGACGGCTGCGAACCCATCGACTAGGCTGCTCGCATGCGCGATTGGAATGACCTCTTCACCGGGCTGGATGCCGGCTCAGGCTCGGCAACCGCCGCTGCTGCATCGACGACCGCCGCGGCGGAGCGCGAGGGCAGCGGGCGCTGGTTCTCGCGCTTCAAGGACAGCATGGCGCGCAGTCGTCGTGCGATGTCCGCGCAGCTCGTCGTGGGTGCCTTCGATCCCGAGGACGCCGCGACGTGGGAGCGCATCGAGGAAGGGCTGATCGCCGCCGACGTCGGCGTGACGAGCACCGTCGCCATCGTCGAGCGGCTCGAGGCGGAGGCTGCCGCGGGGCGGCTGACCACCGCGCAGGACCTGGCCGCTGCGTTGCGCCGCATCGCCGCCGAGCTGATGCGCACCGAGCAGTCCGACCGCATCGACATCACCGCCAATCCCACCGTCGTGATGATGGTCGGCGTCAACGGCACCGGCAAGACGACGACGATCGGCAAGCTTGCCTCGCGCCTGGGCGCGCATGGTCACGGCGTCGTCGTCGCCGCGGGCGACACCTTCCGCGCCGCGGCCGCCGAGCAGCTGGCCGTCTGGGCCGAGCGCTCGGGCGCCGAGTTCGTGCGCACGCATGACGGTGGTGATCCCGGTGCCGTCGCCTGGGACGCGATCGAGAAGGCGTCGGAGACGGGCGCGGGCGTCGTGCTGCTCGACACGGCCGGTCGACTGCACACCAAGACCAACCTCATGGCGGAGCTCGAGAAGGTGCATCGCGTGCTCGAGCGCCAGCTCCCGGGTGCTCCGCACGAGACGCTGCTCTCGATCGATGCCACGACCGGCCAGAACGGCATGCGCCAGGCGAAGGAGTTCGCCGCTGCCGTGGACGTCACCGGCATCGTGCTGACCAAGCTCGACGGCACCTCGAAGGGTGGCATTGCCGTGGCGATCGCGCACGAGCTGGGCATCCCGATCAAGCTCGTCGGCATCGGCGAGGGCGTCGACGACCTCCAGCCGTTCGACGCCGATGACTTCCTGCAGGCGCTCTTCCCCGACGACCTGCTCGCCTGACCGGCGGCGCCTGGGTGCGCCAGCGCTACGAGCTTGCGCGGCTCGCGATGTGGTGCGCGGCGAGCGCACCGAAGCCGACGAGCCCGACGCCGATGCCAATCGCACCAGCGAGCGTGCCGCCGCCCCACATTGCGGAGCGCAGCAGCGCCTTGGCGCCAGTCGCAGCCTCGGGAATCAGCTTCTCGCCCACGAGCAGGCCTGCGCCAATGGAGGCGAGGCCGACGCCGGTCGCGCCGAATGCCAGCATCTTGGGCGCAACGTCGGTGCTCGGGGACTTCTCGCGGCCAAGCCCGTTGGCCACGGCGATCGTGCCGCCACCACCGACGACCAGTGCACCTGCAACTACAGCGCGCCCAACCTGTGCCGAAATCATGAGATGCCCCTGTAACCGTCGTCCGCGAAGAAACTCGTCCCTACCGATTCTTCGAGCCGCGCATCGTCATCGTTGCAGCGCCAGCTAGAATCGCCGCATGTTCGACACACTGCAGGAAAAGCTCGAAGGCACCTTCGCGGGGCTCCGTTCCAAGGGCAAGCTCACCGAGGATGACATCGCCGGTGCATTGCGGGAGATCCGTCTCGCGCTGCTCGAGGCCGACGTCAACTTCAAGGTCGTCAAGAGCTTCGTCGCGACGGTCAAGGATCGGCTCGCCGACGAGAAGGTGCACGAGGCGCTCCAGCCCGCGCAGCAGATCGTCAAGGTCGTCAACGAGGAGCTCGTCGCCCTCATGGGCACGGGCCAGTCGAAGCTGACCTTCTCCCAGCGCGGCCCGACGATCGTCCTCATGGCCGGCCTCCAGGGCTCGGGCAAGACGACCACCACCGCGAAGCTCGCGAAGCTGCTGCGCGAGCAGGACGGCAAGACGCCGGCGCTCGTCGCCTGCGACGTCTACCGCCCGGCGGCGATCGACCAGCTCAAGACGGTCGGTGCACAGGTCGGCGTCCCCGTCTACGAGCAGGGCACCGACAAGGATCCGGTCGAGATCGCCAAGTGGGGCGTGCAGCAGGCGACCGATGCCGGCGCCGACGTGATCATCGTCGACACGGCGGGTCGTCTCGACATCGACGAGCAGCTGATGGGCGAGCTCGTCGCCATCAAGAAGGCGATCAAGCCGCACAACGTGCTGCTCGTGCTCGACTCGATGACCGGTCAGGAGGCCGTGTCAGTCGCCGAGCGCTTCGATGCCGCGGTCGCCTTCGACGGCGTCATCCTGACCAAGCTCGACGGCGACGCGCGCGGTGGCGCCGCGCTGTCGGTCAAGAGCGTCACCGGCAAGCCGATCAAGTTCGTCGCGCTCGGAGAGCAGCTCGACGCGCTCGAGTACTTCCACCCCGACCGCATGGCGAGCCGCATCCTCGGCATGGGTGACGTGCTCACCCTGATCGAGAAGGCCGAGCAGGCGTTCGAGGAGGACGAGGCCGCCGACTTGGAGGCGCGCCTGCGCAAGGGGCAGTTCACCTTCGACGACTTCCTCAAGCAGATGAAGATGATGCGCCGCATGGGCTCCTTCAAGAGCATCCTCGCGCTGCTGCCGGGCATCCCCAAGGAGATCCGCAACATCGACGTCGATGAGCGTCAGATCGCGCGCATCGAGGCGATCGTGCTCTCGATGACCAAGGAAGAGCGCGGCAACCCCGATCTCATCGACGGCTCGCGTCGTCGCCGCATCGCTGCCGGTTCGGGGCATGAGGTGCAGGCCGTCAACCAGCTCATCAAGCAGTTCGGCGAGATGAAGAAGATGATGAAGATGATGATGAAGGGCGGCGGCAAGCTGCCGCCCGGATTCGGTGGCGACGGCGGCGCAGGCGGCGGCTTCCCCGGCCTGGGTGGCCCCGGTGCGGGCAACATGCGGGCTGGCGGCTTCCCGGGCCTCGGCGGCCGCTGAACAGCGCCTCGCCGTCTTGAGGCTGCGGCCTCTAGGCAGCGTTGATCGAGCGCAGCACGTTCTCGGCTGCAGCCTTCAGGTCCGTGGCGAACACGGCCGGATCGACGGCACCGCCTGTCGGCGGATGCAGGGCGTTCGTCCGCAGCAGCGTGATGCCATGACCCAGGTGGGTGTGGCCGGCGCTGAACAGCGCGTTCTCCAGCGGCACGGCGACCTTGATGAGCTGCTGCAGCTCGGCTCCCTGTGCGGAGGAGATGGCGTCCTGCGCCGCGCGGACGATGTTCAGCACCGCGGGCAGCGTGTCTCCCTGTCGCGCAGTCGTGCTGGCGATGACGGACGTGATGCTCATGGTGATTCCCCCGGATCGTTCCTCTGTCCGGTGTATCGAGCCCGGCCCGCGATTCGTTCCTCATGCGCGCGGCCTGATCAGCCGATCAACGTATCCATGGCGTATCGCTCCCAGCTGCTCTCGCTCCTCACCGTGCTCGTCGCAGCGTTCGTCGCCTGTGCGGTCGCAGCGCCGGTCGCGCTGGCCGACCCGGAGCCGAGCGTCGTCACGATCGAGATGGGTGATGGCTCGATCCGCACCGTGGGCGATGGCGCCGTGCTGTTCGGAGTGCTTGACCTGCCCGAAGGCGACGGTGAGTGGGAGGGGCGTCCCATCCACATGTCGATCGAACGGCCCGGTGGTGCGGTGACGCCGCTGCCTGACGCCGTCGTGGATGCGGACGGCGCCTGGGAGGCGACCCTCGCCGACGGAACCTTCGACGTGACCGGCTCCTGGCTGCTGCGCGCGACGCACGACGCGTTCCTCACGTGGGCAGCGGCAACGGACGTGCTCGCCGTCGGGGTCGTCGCGCCCGGCGAGCTGCCACCGACAACCCCGACGCCGCCGACGACGCCGACACTCCAGGAGGAGACCCCCGGTACCTGCACGGAGGCCTGCGAGACGGAGCCGGAGGAGACCCCGCCCACGGCGATGAAGCTGACCGGTGCCGGCCCGAAGCTCGTCACCTTCTCGGCCAAGTGCGCCGCGCGCAAGCTGGCGTGCCCGGTCTTCTCGGGCGTGCTCGGGCCTGCCGAAGCAGGCCTGCAGGCGAAGTTCGTCGTGCAGCGCAAGGTCGCCGGCGCGTGGCGTGCAGCAGGTACGAGCGTCGCCACGACGAGCGCCGCTGGCAAGCTCAAGGTGGCGTGGAAGCACGGCCCGAGGCCGAAGCTGGCACGTACCGCCTACCGCGCACGGTGGGTCTATCCGGGCGACGAGACGCACCTCGCGGCGGTCTCGCCGTGGGTCGCATTCCAGCTCAAGCGCTAGTTAGCACGACGCGGCCCACCGATTTCCGCTACACTCTCGTGCTGTTCACTGAATGATTTCGAGGAGTCCCACCCCGTGGTGAAGATTCGCCTGGCCCGCTTTGGCAACAAGAAGAACCCGCACTACCGCATCGTGGTAGCCGATTCGCGCAGCCCGCGCGATGGTCGCTCCATCGAGACGATCGGTACGTACAACCCGCAGACGGATCCCTCCACCATCATGGTGAAGAACGATCGTGCGGAGTACTGGCTCGGAGTCGGCGCACAGCCGTCCGAGCGTGTCACCAAGCTCCTGAAGATCGCCGGCGTCAACGCCTGATCGCCGGCCGGCGCCTCGCGTCCGGCCCAACTGGGAGCATCTGGACCATGTCTGGACGAAGTGAACAAATCGGCGACTACGTACAGTTCGTGGTCGAGCAGCTCGTCGACAACTCCGAGGCCGTCAAGGTCACCGAGTCGGTCGAGGGCGATGACCTCTATGTCGATATCGAAGTCGACCCGGGTGACCGCGGTCGCGTGATCGGCAAGAACGGTCGCCTCATCCGCTCGCTTCGCGTCGTCGTGCGCGCAGCCGCCGGTCGCGATGGCTCGACCGCGCAGGTCGAGCTCGTCGAGGACGATGAAGAGCAGGCTCCGCAGGATCCTGCCAGCGATTCGGCCCCGCACGAGGCCGGCGCCGAGGCGTGAGCGCCTCCGAATCCGACGAGCTCCCAGCGGTGCTCGCGGTTGCCACACTCATCAAGGCGCATGGCGTCAAGGGTGAGCTGAAGATCCGCGCCACCTCCGAGCACCTCGCCATCCTGCGCGAGGTCGCCGAGGAGGCCGTCCCCGTCACCTTGCGCATCCCGACCACGGGCGACGAGTACGAAGTCACGCTCGCACACGTGCGCGGCCACGACAGCGCCGCGATCGTGCGCATCGACGGCGTCGATGACCGCACCGCCGCCGACGAGTTCCGCGGCGCCGAGGTCTGCGTCCCGCGCGATATCCTTCCCGAGCCCGATCCGGACGAGTACTACGTCGCCGACCTCGAGGGCTGTCGCATCCACGACGCCGCGAGCGGTAAGCCGATCGGCACCGTCACCCGCGCCGATTCGCTGCCGGCGAACATCGTGCTGACGATCACGCTCGATGCCACCAAGAAGCTCATCTACGCGCCGCTCGCCGGCGACGCAGTGCCGCTCGTCGATGTCGACGCGCGTCGCATCGACATCGATACCGACTTCCTCGGGCTCAACGACGCGGTCGAGGACGACGAGCCGAGCCAGGCATGAGCGACGACGCGCCTGACGCGCCCGCGCCCGAGCCGTGGTCGCTCGACGTGCTGACGCTCTTCCCGCACTGGCTCGACTGGATGGGGGAGGTGCGCCCGATCCGCAACGCGACCGAATCCGGCGCGCTGGCCCTGCGCGCGCTCGACATGCGCGAGCACTCACCGCTCAAGCACCGCCAGGTCGATGACACGCCCTACGGCGGCGGTGCCGGCATGGTGTTGCGCGTCGATGCCGTCGTCGCCGCGCTCGAGGGGCACTACGAGCAGCCGCTCGAGCAGCTACGCGCCAAGCGACGGATCGTCATCCTCACGCCAGCCGGGCGCATCTTCGATGACGCGCTGGCGATCGAGTGGGCCGCCGAGCAGCGGCCGACGACGATCCTCTGTGGCCGCTACGAGGGTTTCGACTATCGCGTCCACGAGCACGTCGCCACCGAGGAGATCTCGGTCGGCCCGTACGTGCTCTCGGGTGGCGAGGTCGCCGCGATGACCATCGTCGACGCGCTCGCGCGCAAGCTGCCGGGCGCGCTCGGCAACGAGGAGAGCCTGGCCGACGAGACCTTCTCCGATGCGCTCTCGGGCGGCTCCGAGTACCCGCATTACACGCGCCCCGCGGAGTTCCGCGGCTGGGGCGTGCCGGAGATCCTCTCGTCGGGCCATCACGCGCAGATCGGTGCATGGCGGCTCGACCAGTCGGCCCAGCGCACCATCCGTCAGGCACCCGCCGGGCGCCCCGGTCCCGCCGCCGAGCCGCCGAACGACACATCGGGCGCGAATTCCTGATATCGTTCGGCGTCGCGCGCCCGCATGCCGGAGATCGGCATGCCCGATGCAATCTGCGCGCGCTGTGACTGGAGTTTCTGAGATGTCGATGAACCTGATCCATGACCTTGATCGCGAACAGCTTCGCGAGGTACCGCAGTTCAAGGCGGGCGACACCGTGCGCGTGCACTTCCGCGTCATCGAGGGAAGCCGCGAGCGCATCCAGGTGTTCGAGGGCTCGGTCATCAAGATCCAGGGCTCCGGCATCCACGAGAGCTTCACGGTGCGCAAGCAGTCGTTCGGCGTTGGCGTCGAGCGAACCTTCCCGATGCACACGCCCAAGATCGACAAGGTCGAAGTGCGCATGATCGGCGACGTGCGCCGCGCCAAGCTGTACTACCTGCGCGACAAGCTGGGCAAGAAGGCCCGCATCCGCGAGAAGCAGTCGTAAGACCATGGAGCGCGACTGGAGCAGCGCACTGCGCCGCCTCCTGACAAGTCGCGCCCTTCTGGCGGTCCTGATCGCCATCGCACTGGTCAA
Organism: Thermoleophilia bacterium; assembly: GCA_025964435.1. Lineage (GTDB taxonomy): Bacteria > Actinomycetota > Thermoleophilia > Gaiellales > SKUG01 > JAGQUL01. Next base: position 28,734 of record JAOPYV010000168.1, read on the forward strand.
CGTCGGCGTCTTCGCCGTGCAGCGTTGGGTGGTGCTGCCGCTCTCCATCCCGAGTCCGTCGATGGAGCCGAACCTGCGCGAGGGCGACCGCATCCTGATGCGGCGCAGCCACGACGAGGTGGCTGACCTGCGCGGGCGCATCGACCGCGGCGACGTGCTCGTCTTCCGCGCGCCGCACACCGGCCGTCCCTTGGTGGTCAAGCGCGTGATCGGCCTGCCGGGCGAGACGATCGAGGCCCACGACGGCATCGTCGCGATCAACAACTCGCGCATCCTGGTCGAGAAGTGGCTGCCCACGTCCGAGCGCGAGCAGGGCTCGAGCGGTGCTCGCGCGGTCGACATCGGTTACGTGCGACTGCGCGAGGACGAGGTCTTCGTGATGGGTGACAACCGCGACGACTCGATCGATTCTCGTTCCTTCGGTCCAGTCAAGCTGTCCGATGTCGAGGGTACCGTGTCCCTGAGGATCTGGCCGCTCGGCCGATTCGGCACGGTCGACTGGAGCTAGGACATGACCCCGCCGCGCAACAGCCGCCCCAAGCCGCGCCCCGGCAAGCGCCTGCTCAAGCATGACCGCGAGCTGGGCCGCTTCATCGGTGGTTGCGACGAGGCCGGCCGTGGCTCGCTCGCCGGACCGCTCGTGGCGGCAGCCGTCGTGCTCGACCTGGACCGGCTGACCGGCCCCGAAGCGTCGGCGCTCGGCTCGCTCGATGACTCCAAGAAGCTCAGCTACGACGTGCGCGACAAGCTCTACCGCGTCGTGCTCGCCCGCGCCCGCGACATCTCGGTCGCGATGGTGCCCGCCTCGACGATCGACCGTGACGGGCTGCACGTCAGCAACATCGCCGCGATGCGCCGCTGCCTGCGCCAGCTCGAATCGCCCTGTGAGCGCCTGCTCGTCGACGGCTTCCAGCTCCAGCCGATCGAGCTTGCCTGCGGCACGATGCTCGACTGCGACAAGATCATCAAGGGCGACCAGAAGAGCGCCTCGATCGCCGCTGCGGCGATCGTTGCCAAGGTCACCCGCGACCGGCTGATGCAGCGGCTCGACGACGAGACCGATTTTCGCTGGGCCTACTCCGATCACATGGGCTATGCGACGCCGCTGCATGCCGAGCGGATCCAGCTGCACGGCACCTCGCACCACCACCGCATGAGCTACGAGGCCCAGGCCTACATCGGCGCCGCACGTGCGGAGCTGCCGCACCCCGGCTCGGTCACCTTCCATCACCTGCGCGCCAGCCGCGCCCTCGCTACGGCGTAGGCGACAGCAGCCGCAGTCGCGGCACCCGCTCGAGGTGACGCACGTTGCGCGTGACGAGCGTCAGGTCATGGAGGAGGGCGGTCGCCGCGATCAGCGCGTCGGGTACCGCGATCCGCACGCTGCGGCGCAGAACACCCGCGAGCTCGGCGATCTCCCGTGAGACGGTCAGTTCTGCGTGCGGGGCCAGTAGGCGTCGCAGATCATGCTCGGCATCGCTGACACCGGAGAAGAGCTCGGTGCGTGTGATCACGGAATATGCGGCATGGTCTTCAATCGCGGCGCGGCTGCTCGGGCTCCCTGTCCGCAGCACGTCGATGAAGACATCGCTGTCGATCAGCTTGGCTGCCTCAGCCATAGCCGCGGTCCCATTCCGAGCGGGGCGGCACCGCGAAGTCGGGATACTTGCCGGCGACCTCGTCCAGGAACGCCCGGTACTCGGCCATCGTCTCCGCCGGCAGGTAGGCATCCAGCGCCGCGCGAACCACCTCAGCCAGAGATTGCCCCGTCCGAGCGGTCAGCTCGTCGATCTTCGCTCGCTGGTCCTCGGAGAGGTAGATCTGTGTACGGAGGGCGCCCATATACATCACGTTATACATCGCTTCCTCCGTCATGCAACGATGAGGTTCAGAAAGCATCGCGAACATGCTCGATACGGACGATAGCGCCGGTCTCGTCGCGGTGCACGAAGAACACGTCGAAGCGATACCGCTTCACGCCCCGCTGAAGCCTCGGCCACATCGCCATCCAGGCGACCGCCGCTCGACGGATGCGATGACGGGACCGAGCGTCGACTGCGTGCTCCACGGCAATACGCCCCGGCCCCGCAGTCTTCACCTCGACGAAGATGACGGTGTCTCCTCGTCGCGCCACGAGATCGAGTTCGCCGACCTTGGTACGCACGCGATGGCCAAGGAGTTGCCAGCCGTCCTTGAGCAGGCCGTCCGCCACCATCTCTTCGCCGAAGAGCCCGGACTGGTACGTCCCCCGGCCTGCTGGGCCACGCGCCTTGCCGGTTCGCCCACGCTCGTCGAAGAACACGCTGCGGTGCGGTCGTCGCGTCCAGCGACCGCGATCCACCACGCGCGTTGCGGTGTGTCCCGATGCGGCGAGCGCCGCATTCGAGGTCCGGTATCCAGCTGTGTCGTAGCTCGAGAAGAGTTCCATGCTCGGTACGCTGACACCGTGAGTGTGCCGTGATGCGCGCGTTGTGCGACGAGAGTGACACGGAAGCGTGACAAGGTTGTGACACGTGTTCACAGGGCGAGTTGGAGCGCGTACGGTCGTCGAAACCCAGGTCTCAGACGCCGTACTCCAAAGGATCACCATGCGCCGACATCACGTCCCGTTCCTGCGCTCCCTCGCGCTCGTCGCCACCTTCGCCTGCGCGCTGCTCGTGCCGCAGGCGGCCCCGGCCGGATCGTACTGGTGGACGGGCACGAACACGTCCGGCGAGATCGCACAGGGTGTCAATGGCTTCGCGTGGCACGCGCACGGAGGACCGTTCTCCACGTACGGTGGGCACTGCGATGCGCTCCCGGGCGCATTCGTCGCGGGAGCTCGCTGCACGCTTCGCTTCAACGTGCCGTCCGGACTGTCGGCTGGGCAGCCCTCGAACGGAGGCATCTCCGAGGGGGACTACCGCGTCTCGAACGCCAACATCCTCGTGCGAACCGAGCGGCCGGGCGCAAATCCGTCGTACACGTCCGACGCGGCCGTGCATACGGGGCAGTCGACGTTCGGCCACGGCTGGGGTGGGCTCGGCTCATACGTCGACACGGGGCTCGTCGTGACGAACGCGACGACTGCCACCTCGATCACCAACTGGTTCCACGTCAATCGCTTCTCGGTGATCCTGCACGATTCATACGTGCCGACGATCCACACCGTGTCACTCGCCGGTGGCGCCTGGAAGGGCCCGGGATGTACGAACCTGAGCTATGGATGGTCCGACATCGGTTCGCAGATGTGGGCGATGAGCCTCACCCGCCTAGCGGATGGCGCTGCCCAGCACTCCTGGGCGACCGGCGGCAACGGCGTCGTCAGTGGATATCCGACGGCGGTCGTCGGCCACTGCCTCCAGGCGCCGGGAACTGGCACGTTCAGCTACCGCACGTCGGGCTGGGACAAGTCGGGCAACGGGGCAAGCCATGACTTCTCCGTCTCGTTCGACACGACGGCGCCAAGCGTCGGGATGCCGCAGCACGACGGCACTGCGCTCGCCGACGGAACGGCGTTTGATTCCGTGGTCGACTACCGGCCGGAAGTGAGCTGGACGGTCAGTGACGCACATTCCGGCGTGTCGTCCATCGTGACGCAGCTCGATGGCGCGGCCATCTCGCATACCAGCAGCGCTGGCAACGTCGTGGTTCGACCTTCCGCCCGCCTCGGCGTGGGCGAGCATGTCCTGCGCATTCGCGTCGTCGACAACGTCGGCAACGCGACGGAGCGCGTCGTGACATTCGTGATCCGCGATACGACGGCACCCGTCCTGACGATCACGTCGCCTGGACCGAACGGTGATCCGGAGCCCGTGCTCGATGCTCGCGCGGATGATGACTATGCCGGCGTCGACCCCTCGACATGGACCGTTCGGGTCAACGGGGAGCTGCTCGTCGCAACGACCGCGACCAGCCGGCTCCAGGCAGCGATCGGCTATCTCGTGGACGGCACGCATTCCATCGTCGTCAGCGTCCGGGACAAGGCCGGAAACGAGACGACCATCACGGTCACCTATGTCGCAGACAGTGGCACCGAGGTTCCCCAGCTTCCGCCGGATGGCCTGACGGGCATCCACGTCTACGAGCGCCCTACGACATCCGCTCCGAACGAGACCCACCGCTTCAAGGCGCTGATGGTCCGCAACGGTCGACCAGTGAGCGGTCGTGCCGAGCTACGGGAGGGAGACGTCAGCGTCGGAGCTCGCGACCTCGAGCGCAACGGCACCGTCGACATTGCGCTGGTGATCAGTAAAAAAGAGGCTGAAATCGCTTACCACGGTCCATCTGGAGCGGGACTGGTCCCCGTAGTGTTCACCGTTTCGTGTCCGTCCTGTGGCGGCGGAACGACGCTCCAGCAGGAGCCCGCTACGACGAACACCCCGTTGGATTCTCCTGCCCTCGCCGGAACACCCATTGCACTGGCGAATCAGCCCGCCGCCGCGGACCAGAACGCCGGCTGCTCGGCGACCAACCTGACTGCATGTCCGAAGGGCTACCCGCTCAACGTCGTGTACTACATCGGCTCCACGCCGATGTGGAATGGGATCCCGCTCGCGGAATCGGGAGCTCCGCTCGATGCGCATGCACCGATCTGGCGCCTGCAGCTCGTGCAGCAGAAGCGTGGCGTCGTCCGCCGCACACGCAGCCTGACGTTCCGCATGTGGAGCAACGAGATGGCGGTGATGAACGTACTTCCAGTCGGAGCGCGGAATCGGACGACGATCGCCCCGCGTCGAATGTGGCGTACGGTTCGCTTCACGGTCGATAAGTCGACGCCCTTGGGCAAGCGCATTCGAGTCGCGAAGCCTGGCACCATTCTCAAGATGCGCATCAGGGTGATTGCGACGGACAAGAATGAGAATCGATCATTCCCGAAGTACGTGACCTACCGAATCCGCGTCTGACCCTTCAGCCCCCGGCCTCGGATACCGATCTCCAGTTGAGTGTTTGTTCGGCGAATGGCATTGGGGGCGCTGTTGAGCGTCATGGCGTCACTCACGTGCGTGAGCGGCGCCATGGCGCATGCAGGCGAGCCAGGCCCCGCTCCGATGCGCGAGAGCTCGCAGGTACGCCAGTTCCTCGCCGACGCGAACGTTCAGGAACGCATTCTGGACCGTGCCCGGGACGTCGCGCCTCTCGACACGAGGGGCTCCTGTCGGGACACGATCGTCGTGCCCGGGCAGGGTCCATCGTGTCGGACCGCCGCCGATCAGTGGCGTGTCGACGGCGATGATCACCAGTCGTTCGTGACACACGGACCTGACTCGGCCGTCGCAGCTGCGGGCATCGTGATCAATCTCCATCCGCAGATGCAAGCAGTGCTTGACGCGGCCGATCGGACCGACATCGCGTGTGCGTCCAATCCGCAGACGCCTCGCTACACCGCGATCTACGCCCGTCCGTCCGGCGCCGAGGATCGAAGCGCCGTAGTGATTCCACAGCTGCGTCGAGAGATTTACCGAGCTAGTGCATTTCTCGGTGCCCAGGCGAGGATCATGGCGGTGCGGGTCGAACGAGCCAGTTGCGCTTCGATTGCAATGTTCAGGGCGAAGCTGAAGTCCAAGTAGAAGAGCTCTCGGCCTCCATTGCTGACATGTCCGCGTTGATCGATGACCTACGTGCGCTTGGATACAAGGACGAGTACTCACTCGATTCACCCGAGCGATACGTCGTTTACTACGACGGTCGGATCGGTCCGGGTGCCTACGGCTATGGGGGTCAAGCTGGGATTTCGTCGGGCGGAGGCGGAGGTGAAAAGAACGCCAGAAGTTCGAACTTCGGTGGATTCTTCGCAGTGAACTACGCGCACGCGATCGGCAGACCCGATTGGCCGATCATCCTTCACGAGGTGCTGCATAACATGTCAGCCGTGGACGATGAGGCACCCCAGTCGAGTGGACAAGGCCACTGCACGGTTGACGCAGACATCATGTGTTACACGGACGAGGCTGGGCTGCCGACCGCGCAGCAGTGCGAGTACACGGAGCTCGATTGCGGCTCTGATACCTACTTCCACGCAGGCACTCCGGCCCCGGGTTCGTACCTCGACACACACTGGAACGTGGCCGCTCCATATAACCGCTTCCTCTTCCACGGGACGCTCGAGCGTGACAACACGCGGCCCAGCCTGGCCGGAGCGCCGACTGCCACGACACGGCACGTCGACGGGATCACGATTTCCTGGGCGCCGTCCACGGATGACTATGGCCCACCGATGTATCGCGTCCATTGGCTCGATAGTTCGAGTTTTCCGCCGGTCCAGCGGCTGTTGGGAACCGCGCCCACGCCGACATTCCGGGTCATGGGGATGGCGCCGGATGAGCTTCGGACGCTGTCGATCGAGTCATTCGACGCGGCCGGGAATACCGCGGGCAGAGGGGCGTCGGTGGCGTTGCGGAGCGCCGCCGATGTCACGCCGCCCTCATCCCCCACGGCAATCGCTGCATCAGAAGTGGACAGCGGTTCGGCGCGATTGACATGGGAGGCGGCAAGCGACGATGTTGGTGTGACGGGCTATGTCATCCAGCACCTTCAAGGCGGCGTATGGGTCGACAGGTTCGCGTCGACCGCGGTCAGCCGCCGCATGGACGGGCTTGATCCCGACACGGAGCACCTGTTCCGAATCGTCGCCCGGGACGCAGCAGGAAACCGATCGCTGCCAAGCGCGCCGAGCACGCTTCGTACGCTGGTGTACGTCAATGGCACGGCGCCGCCCGGCGGTGGCACGTTCCCGCCGCCGAGCGGGACGCAGCCAATCCTGCCGCCGGTGACATTCGATCCTGGCAGTACGGTCGTTAGGGACACGCGGGCGCCATCGCGCCCGTCGGTGCTACGCCACGGAACCGTCACGCGCACCAGCGTTGCCGTGTCATGGTCGCGCTGCGTCGACCCCGGTGGTGGCACCGTCGCCTACCGCGTATGGCGCAAGGTGGGCGCGCAGTGGAAGCTCCTGGGCGTCGTGAAGCAGCCCAAGTCAGGTCGCCCGGCCTTCGTCTTCCGCGGCCTCAGCCGGAATGCGCGACATGTGATCGGCATCCAGTCAGTCGATGCGTCCGGCAACGCATCCGTGCGTACGAGCTGGGTCGTTCGCACTCGTGCCAAGTGAGTGACGAAGTCGTTGCGCTTCCGACACGATGCGCGCGTCCGCGGTGACATCTTGGTCCGTACCGTTGCGTCATGTTCGCCCAGACGCTCGCCTGCACAGTACTCGGATCCGACGCCGTTCCCGTCGTGGTCGAAGCCTCCGAAGAGCGAGGGCTGCCCGCCATCGTCATCATCGGCATGCATGCATCCGAGCGGATGGAGACGCGGGAGCGGGTCCGCTGTGGACTGACGGCGCTCGGCATCGACATCGGCCTGCGGCGCATCGTCGTCAGCATCGCGCCTGCCGACCTGCCGAAGTCGGGAGCGGCGCTCGACCTGCCGATCGCGCTCGCGATCATCGCTGCGCTCGGGGGCGTCCCCCCAGAACGCGTCCGTGCCGTCGCGAGCCACGGCGAGATCGGTCTCGACGGCAGCCTGCGGCCTGCCGATGGGGTCGTGGCCTCGGCGTTCGCGGCGCATCGCGCGGGGGCCGTCGAGTTCATCGCCTCGGCGCCCAACGCAGCGCGTGCGGCACTGGCACCGATGCCGGTCCGATCGGCGCCCACTATCGCCTCGGTGCTCGCACACCTGCGCGGGGCGACGGAGCTCGAACTCGCGGTCGCCCAGGGTCTGCAGGATCGCGCGCCGTCGGACGTTGACCTCGGCGATGTCCGGTCACAGCAGGTCGGTGTGGAGTCAATGGTGATAGCCGCTGCCGGCGGACACAACATCCTGCTCTTTGGGGTGCCCGGGTGCGGCAAGTCGATGCTGGCTCAGCGCATGCCCACGATCCTGCCGCGCCTCGATGCGGCCACCGCGCTCGAGGTGG
>JAOPYV010000188.1 GCA_025964435.1 Thermoleophilia bacterium
CCAGTTCGATTCCGTTCCCCCGCGACTGCGCGCAGACGCAGGAGGCGCATCAGCATTAGAACAACCACCAGCACCGCAGCCACTGAACTGAGCGCCGATGCCCTCGAGGCGTGGGACCCGACGATCGGCCTGGAGATCCACATCCAGCTGCTGACGAACACGAAGATGTTCTGCCGCTGCCGCCTCGAGTTCGGCGCGGAGCCGAACACGCATGTGTGCCCGGTCTGCCTCGCGCACCCGGGCGTGCTGCCGGTGCCGAACAAGCGTGCCGTCGACTTTGCCGTGATGATCGGCCTCGCGCTCAACTGCGAGATCGCGCCGCGGACGATCTTCCACCGCAAGAACTACTTCTACGCCGACAGCCCGAAGGCGTACCAGATCAGCCAGTACGACAACCCGATCTGCGGCGAGGGCTACCTCGACGTGCCCGATGGCTCGGGCGGCACGTTCCGCGTCGGTATCACGCGCGCGCACATGGAGGAGGACGCGGCCAAGCTCGTGCACTCCAGCGCGTCGGGCCGGATCGCTGACAGCTCGCACTCCTTCGTCGACTTCAATCGCGTCTGCACGCCGCTGGTGGAGATCGTCACCGAGCCGGACATCAAGACCGCCGACCACGCGCGCCGCTTCCTGACCGTGCTGCGGAACACGATCCGCACGATCGGTGTCAGTGACGTGAACATGGAGGAGGGCTCGCTGCGCTGCGACGCCAACATCTCCGTTGCACCGCGTGGCGAGACGGAGCTCGGCACCAAGACCGAGCTCAAGAACATGAACTCCTTCCGCTTCATCGAGCGCGGCATCAACGCCGAGCTCGTGCGCCAGGTCAATCGCCTCGAGTCGGGTGACCGCGTGGAGCAGGAGACGCTGCACTACGACAACGTCACCGGCGCCCTGCGATCGCTGCGCTCGAAGGAAGCCGCGCACGACTACCGCTACTTCCCCGAGCCCGACCTCGTGCCGATCGAGGTCACGCCCGAGCACATTGAGCGCGTCCGCGCGGAGATGCCCGAGCTGCCGCTGGAGCGCATGCAGCGCTTCGTCACGCAGTACGGCCTCTCGGCCTATGACGCCGACGTGCTCAACCAGCTGGGTGAGACCGCTGACTACTACGAGGCGGCCGTCGCTGCCGCGAGGACGGCCGACGCCAAGGTCGTCGCGAACTGGACGATGGGCGAGCTCGCCGCGCTCCAGAAGGATGGCAAGGACGTCAGCGCCGAGCAACTGGCCGTCCTCGTCGACCTCGTCGCCGCCAAGACGATCAGCGGCGCCGTCGCCAAGGAGCTGCTGGTGCGGATCGCGGACGAGGGCATCGACCCCGTCGCCGTCGTCGAGGCCGAGGGCCTTGCGCAGGTGAGCGACTCGGGCGCGCTGACGGACGTCATCAACGGCATCCTCGACGCCAACCCGGCACAGGTGGAGCAGTTCAAGGGCGGCAAGGAGACCCTCGTGGGCTTCTTCGTCGGCCAGGTGATGAAGGCCATGCAGGGCAAGGCCGATCCGGCCGCCACGAAGGACCTGGTCGTCCAGCTGCTGCAGGAGCGCTAGGCATCCGTCGCCCGAGCGCTGATCGCCGCGGACGTCAGTCATAGGAATGCATCGTTGCCCTGAGCCGGGGGTGTCGTACCTCATGTCCTCCAGTGGATGCTCATGTTCGACACGTGGTCGCAGGCCGGCTGCGGGCGGAGCTGGTCGTGGTTCGTCACTGTCGTCGCCGCTCTACGCGCGCTGATGAGGAGACCGCATGGGAGCTGTAATGATTCCGTGAAGTCGCTGCCGAACGGGTGCCGTGCGGCCGATACATCCTGCCGAACGTCCGGAACGTCTTGGGGGGTGTGGGATGGCGATCAGTGCAGTAGCCGAGGCTCGTACGCGCAACGAGATGGTCCTCGAGATCGCCAGCCAGACCCGCTCGGAGCGCCGTTCGGCGCGTGAGAGCGAGATGCGCCACGCCAGCATGCGCGCCACGTCGACGCAGTCAGCCGCTGAGCCGAAGAGCGTCGGTCGCGTCGACTGCTACGCCTGACTAGAGGCGCGGGTCGACGCCCTAGCATCGAACCCGACCGTGAGGTGTGGCGGCTGAGTCGACGCATGTGTGAGTGACCCGCCACACCTTGGCGTCGAGCCCCGAAGTGTGGCGGCTGAGTCGACGTATGTGCGAGTGACCCGCCACACCTTGGGTGAATGGTCCCCTAGAGGCGCGGGTCGACGCCGGGGGTCTCGCCCATCGTCCGTCCGCGGGTGAGTACACCCTCGCGGACGGGCGGCGCCACGCGGGTGCGGAGCTCGTCGACGGAGAAGGCGCGGATGCGATCGGCGACTGCGTAGCCGGCGATGGCGAAGGCGACGGCGACGTTGAGGCTGTGCTTCTGGCCGCGCATCGGCAGCTCGACGCAGACGTCCGCGCGGGCCGCGAGCTGCTCGGCTGCACCGGAGAGCTCGTCGCAGACGACGAGCGCGATGTCGCGGTCGACGGGGAACTCCGGCAACTGGGTCGGCGGCACGGAATCGGGGGTCTGCTCGACGAGCACGACGAACACGCCGTCGAGCCGCTCCAGCAGCGCGTCGATGTCAGCCACGTGCTCGGAGGTGAGGAACTCCTCGGCGCCGAGGGCGACCTTGGAGATGCGCGGGTCGGGCAGCGCACCGGTGTGGCCGGAGAGGATGACGTGGTCGAAGCCGGCTCCGTCCGCGGTGCGGAAGATGGCACCGACGTTCTGCAGGCTGTGGAGGTTGTGGGCGACGGCGATCAGCATGGTGATGAGCCTAACGGGCGGGAGGGGTGCTTCCCTTGCGCGCGAGTGGGTACGGTGATTCGCATGGAACCCTTGCGCCCGAAGAAGACCCACCTGTTCACCCCCGGACCGACGCCCGTGCCGGATGCCGTGCTGCGCGAGATGAGCGCACCGATCATCCACCACCGCACCGCGCAGTACCAGGAAGCCTTCGGGGAGGTGCTCACCGGACTCAAGCGCGTGTTCGGCACCGAGCACGACGTCGTGACGTTCGCCTCGTCGGGCTCCGGCGCGATGGAGAGCGCGATCGCGAACCTCGTGCGTCCCGGCGATGAGATCGTCGTCGCGATGCACGGCCGCTTCGGCAAGCGCTGGGCGCAGATCGGTGAGCGTTACGGCGCAACCGTGCACGTGCACGAGACCGAGCGCGGACAGCGCCCGGAGCCGGCGGAGGTCGCCGCGTTCGTCGGGCAGCACCCGAACGCGGTCGCAGTGTTCTGCACCCACTCGGAGACGAGCACCGGTGCGGTCAGCGATGCCGAGGGACTCGCCGCAGCTGTGCGCGAGGTGAACGCCGACGCCTTCCTCGTGCTCGACGCGATCAGCTCGCTGGGCGCGTCGGACATGCAGGCCGACGCCTGGGGCTGGGACGTCGTCGTCGCCGGCTCGCAGAAGGCGCTGATGGTGCCGCCGGGCCTCGCCTTCGCCTCGATCTCCCCGCGTGCGCTCGAGCGTGCGCGTGAGACGACGGAAGGTCGCTGGTACTTCGATTGGGCCAAGACGGTCGATGCGCACCGCAAGACGCCGCCGTCGACGCCGGTCACGCCGGCGCTGACGATCGTGCTCGGACTGCGTGTCGCGCTCGAGCTCATCCTCGAGGAGGGGCTCGACGCGGTCTATGCCCGGCATATCCGCCTCGGTCGCGCCACGCGCGCTGCAGTGCAGGCGCTCGGTTTCGAGCTGTTCTCGCCCGACGACGACAGCTCGACGGCGCTGACAGCCGTGCGGGTACCAGAGGGCATCGACGGCACGAAGATTCCCGGCACGCTCAAGGAGTACGGCGTCACGATCGCCGGCGGGCAGGACGACCTCAAGGGCAAGATCTTCCGGCTCGGCCACTGTGGCTGGGTCAACGAGCTCGACCAGGTGTTGATGATCGCCGCCTTCGAGCGCGCGCTCGTGGAGCTCGGCGTGGACATCGAGATCGGGGCGGGCGTCGCAGCGGCGCAGCGCTCCCTCTACGGCACGACCGCAGGAGTGAACGCCTGATGACGTCGACCGTGACCGAGGGACAGACGCAGGCCGTCGCAGTGGGCGAGCGCCCACGCGTGCTGGTCGCCGAGGAGATCGCACCAGCAGGCCTGGCAGCACTCGAGGCGCGCTGTGAGGTGACCGTCGCCGATGGCTGGAGCGTGGAGGAGCTGGGCGAGCGGATCGGCGAGTTCGACGGCATCGTCATTCGCAGCGCCACCAAGCTGACCGCGGACCTCATCGACAAGGGTGAACGCCTGCGCGTGATCGGTCGCGCCGGCGTCGGCGTCGACAACGTCGACCTCGACGCGGCATCGCGACGCGGCATCGTCGTCGTCAACGCGCCGACCAGCAACGTGCTGAGCGTCGCGGAGCACACCTTTGGCCTGACGCTGGCCTTGGCGCGAAACGTCGCGCGCGGCGATGCGACGATGCGCGCCGGCTCGTGGCAGCGCTCGAAGCTCGGGGGCATCGAGCTC
>JAOPYV010000024.1 GCA_025964435.1 Thermoleophilia bacterium
TACGTACCTAGGTACATAACCTAGGTAGTTCCTCCATCTCTGGACGGGCGGGGCGATCGTAGTTTGGTGACAGAAGGCGCGGCACGGATCGCCGCCAGCCACACACGAGGAGACGCCGAAATGATCACCGTCACGCTGCAGCTGAGTTCCGTCGAGACCGCCGGCGACTGGGCCAACCGCCCCGCCAGCACCGGACGCCGCACCGCCACCGGTGAGCTGGGTGCCCGCACCCGCCGCGTCAACGCCCGCCGCAACGACCAGGTCGCCGTCTACCTGTCGGAGCTGCGCGGTGGCATCGAATCCATCAAGCGCGGTGCCTTCGGCCCGACGATGGCCGACAGCCGCACCGACTTCGTCGACGTCGAGTACGGCACGCCGGCCATGTACTCGGGAATGCGCTTCGGCATCGTCACCTTCTAGAGGTACGAGCCAGGAGTGAGATGCTCGACGCCGCGAGCAGCAAGTCGCCAGATGCTCGACGCCGCGAGCAGCACGTCGCCAGGAGCTTCCCGCCAGGAGCTGGATCAGCCGGCTGCAGGTGCAGCGGCTTCGGCAGGAACCTCGTCCTGCCAAGCAGTCTCGACCGACGCCGCGGCTCGAGCGATGCCATCGAAGAGCCCACTATGACGCGTCAACGTGGGAAGGTCACCGCGGAGCCGAATCTTCGCCTCGCGAACGCCATCGACCACGGACAGTGAACCGCCGAACACTGCCTTCCATCGAGCGAGGGAACCACCGAGCGCCGTCGGGTTCCGCACGGCATCAGCAGCATCGACCAGCGTCACGCCGCGGACTTCGCCCTCATGCAGGTCGATCCGGATGCCCGTCGATTCCAGGCCGAGCGACTCGTCGCCATCGACGACCAGCAGGATCGGTCCGAACACCCACGTCACGGAGTCCGTGCGCACACGGGCATCGTCGTTGAGGTGGGTGGCAAATGTGTCGGCCCATTCCTGGGATGCGAACGAAGCGGTCATGCGCGGAATCCTACACCGGGACGCGTATGCCGAGTGCGGCCGGGAGCAGCTCGAAGGTCACGGGCGTGCGCCCGACCAGCTCCCCATCGAGCACGACCCGCTCGGGTCGCTGGGCATCGCCGCTGGCCAGCCGCACCGATGCGGTCCGCTCGACGCGCACGATCGGGTGGCTCAGGTGTCGACCCGAGTAGATCTTCGGGAAGGCCCGCAGCAACGTCGTGCGCCGAGCGGCGCCGATCATGACGAGGTCGAACAGGCCGTCATCCCACTCGGCATTCGGCGCAGCCAGCATGCCGCCACCGAGGTAGCGATTGTTCGCGGCCATGACGTCGACGACGTCGATGTCGAGCTCGAGCCCTTCCGCGGTGCGAATCTCCATCGGGCGGGCGCGGTTGCGCGCCAGGCTCCGCAGCGTCGCCGCCGCGAAGGCCCCCGACTTGCCGATCCGCTTGAGCCGACCGGTGACGAGCTCGACGACCTCCGCTGACATGCCGACGTTGGCGCACGAGAGGAAACCCCGCACGAGTGCATCGCCCTGCTCGAATCGGGCGATGCCGACATCGACGCGGCGCAGGGCGCCGGAGCGCGCGACCGCGAGTGCGCCTGCCTCATCCTTGGGAATTCCGAGACCGTGCGCGACGTCACCACCCGTGCCCTGGTGGATGACGCTCAGCCCGATGTCCGCAGCGCGCATGCCGCTGCCGTCCGGCAGCACGCAGCCAGCCACGACCTCGCCGATCGTCCCGTCGCCGCCGAGCACTACGATGTCGCGGAATCCATCCGCCACGAAGCGCTGGGCGAGGCCGATCGCGGCGCCTTCCCGCGAGGTCAGCTCGACCTCGAGCTGCACGCCGCCCGCGCCCAGCTCATCGACGATGCGACGCCAGCGGCGATCGGTGCGACCGCCGCCAGCGGCGGGATTGATGATGACCGCGCGTGTCAGGCGGTGGTGCTCGCAGCGAGGGCGCCAACGCGATGCAGGCCCTCGGTCTCGTCGATGGCGACCTCGAGTGCGATCTCCATCATCTCGTCGACGGCTCGCTTGAGCTCCTCGTCGCTGATGCGGACGAACTCGCCGTCCACGACGATGTCGGAGATCGTGCACATCGCGGCCGCGCGCAGGTTGCGCAGCGCGGCGACGGTGAACAGCACGGCTGCCTCCATCTCCACGGCGAGCGTGCCACGGTCGCTCCAGCGCTGACCCATGCCGGTGTCGGGCTGGTAGAAGACGTCGCTCGAGACGATGTTGCCGACGTGGATGTCGCGACCGACCTCCTGCGCTGCCTTGACGGCGCTCAGCACGAGGCCGAAGTCAGCGGTCGGCGCGTGCATCTCGCCGCCGGTGTAGTTGATCGCGGTCTGGTCGGCCGGCGTGGCGCTCGTCGCGATGACGAGCTCGCCCATCGTCATGCCGGGCTGCAGGCCGCCACACGTGCCGACGCGGATGATCTTCTTCGCGCCGAGCATGTTGAGCTCCTCGAACACGATCGCCGCGCTCGGGCAGCCCATGCCGGTCGACTGGACGCTGACCGGCTTGCCCTTGAAGGTGCCGGTGTAGCCGAGCATGCCGCGCTCGCCGTTGACCTGGCGCACGCCCTCGAAGAAGGTGTCGGCGATGTACTTCGCGCGGACGGGGTCGCCCGGGACCAGGACGGCTTCGGCGTAATCGCCCTGCTCGGCGCGGAGATGGATCGGCATGGGGGTGGTTCCTTTCGAGGTGTCGGCGTACTGCGGCGGGAGCCTATCGCGCCACGCGAGCGAGGGTGTCGTGCCGGGGCGCCGAGCGGACGGGGCGAAAGCCGTTCGAAGCATTGACGAAGTTCGATCTTCGTCGTTCACTGGAAGCGGACGAGGGACGGTGGGGAAGATGTGCAATACGGCTGCGATGGGCGCAATGGCGCCCGTGACCAATCCTGTGAACGCGACAGCGACGACGCCCGCGGTGGCAGGTACGACCGGTGGCGGCCCCACGGCCGCCTTTGATCCAGCAGTGCTGGTGCCTGCGCTGACGGCAGTGACCAAGGCGCTCCAGGCATTGCTCCAGGCGCTCGAGGGCGCGGGCCTCATGGGTGGCGGACCAGCAGCCAAGGGCGTCGAACAGCTCGGCAAGGGCGGCGGCTCGAACGCCGCGCCCACGCCGCCGGGCGACGCGCCGAAGACCGATGCTCCGAAGGCCGACGCGCCCAAGGGCGACGCTCCGAAGGCCGATGGGCCCCCGAAGGACAAGCCCGGCGCGACGACGCCGCCGCCACCGGCGGCCAAGCTGAAGCCAGACGCGTCGGGCGGCGGCAATGCCGCTCCCGCCCCCGCACCGGCTCCGGCCGCACCCGTCGACCCGAATGCTGCCAAGAAGACCGAGCTCGACGGCAAGATCGCTGCGAAGAAGACGGCCGTCGGACAGGCGCAGGCGTCACTCGACAAGGCCCGCGCCGAATCGAACACGCAGACGGGCATCCGCAACGGCATCTGGGATGCCGCGGTGGCCGACGCGATGAAGAACAACAAGACGAACGCCGAGAAGGCGCTCGCCGACGGCCGCAAGGACTTCTTCTACCACTACATGCCCAGTGGGGAGCTGTCGAAGTACAAGGCCGCCCAGACCCGGGTCGTCGAGCTGAGCACCACGATCAACTACTCCGGCAAGGGCGTGCAGGAATTGAGCGTGCAGCTCAAGGCGCTCGAGGCCGAGCGCGCGAAGCTCTGACCCGTCAGGAATCGGTTCGAGGGCGAGCCGGACGGGTAGCACGCGTGCATGTCACGTGAACTCGAAGAGCTGCTCGGTCCCGATGAAGGGATCGTCCTCAAGACCCGCCAGCACTGGTTCGTCGTGGTGCGCGACATCGGCGTGCTCGCCCTCGTGCTCATCCTCGCGGCGGTTGCGATCTGGTACGTCGGCGAAGCTGGCTGGCTCGACAATCGCGTCGGGGACTGGACCGCCATCGCGCTCTGGATCGTCGTCGGCGGCATCCTGCTCGTGATCCTCTGGCGCGTGCTCGCCTGGGTCCGCGCCCACTTCTACATCACGACCAGCAAGGTCGTGTACGTACACGGGATCCTCAGCCGCGAGATCACCTCGACGCCGATGACCAAGATCGACGAGGTCACCCTGCACCGGCCGCTGCTCGGCCGGATCCTCGGCTTCGGCCGACTCGACGTGGAGAACGCGAGCGGCGGCCACGAGCCGCTCGCCGGGCTGGAGTTCCTGCCGCGTCCCGCGGAGATGTATCGCGTGCTGACGGAGCGCTCGCGCCACCAGCGGATGATCGAGGGCGGCGCACACCGCGACGACGACAGCGACGGCCTGATCGACCCGCTGGCGTCGAAGCCCGCGGCGACGGATGGCGACGACAAGGGCAGCGGCTGGAAGCCCTCGGGCGACGCGACGTCGTCGTAGCTGACCTGCGCCCTGCCGCGCGCTAGTATCAACCGCGTGGAGGACTACACGAGCAAGTACATCGGCGAACACGTCGAACTCTGGCTGTACGGCGGCGAGCCGTCCCAAGAAGGGACGCTCACGGCGTTCTGCATCGTCGGTGACGTGCAGCACGTCGAGCTGAACAGCCACATCCTCGTGCCGCTGGTGAACGTGGCGGGCCTGCACTGCATCAGCCGCTGCGATTCTCCCGGCGAGGAGCACTGGCCGCCGCCGACGCTCGGCGACGACCTCGACGAGCTCGACAGCTGACCACGGACAGCTGGCAGGAGGCGACGTTTGCGCCAACAGCCAGCGCGGTACGCATGCCCCAGTGAATCCTCCTCGACCCACATCCCGTTCCTCGCGCGACGACCAGCTGTCGGTCGCGCCGCCGCGCTCCAAGCGCGTCCTGATCACGGGCGTCGGCCGCTTCTGGGGCGCCAACCTCGCGCGCCAGCTCGAGCGTGACCACTCCTTCGACTTCGTCTGCGGCGTCGACAGCCGAGATCCGCTCGGCGAGTTCGGTCGCACGGAGGTCGTGAAGGGCGATATCCGCAACCCGGCGATCAGCCGCCTCATCAACGTCACCCGCGTCGACACCGTCGTCCACACCCAGGTGTTCGGCGCCAATCGGCCCGGCGAGTCCACCCGCCTGCTGCACGACATGAACGTCATCGGCACGATGAACCTGCTCGCGGCGTGTGCTGCCAGCCCGTTCGTGCGCAAGGTCGTCATCCGCTCCTCGACCGCGATCTACGGCGCATCGCCGCGCGACCCCGCCTTCTTCACCGAGGACATGGAGGCGAAGTCGTCGCTGCGCGACACCTTCTCGCGCGACATCGCCGAGGTCGAGACGTACGCCCGTGACTTCGCCGAGCGCGCGCCGCACGCCGCAGTGACGATCCTGCGCTTCGCCAACTCGATCGGCGAGAACGTCGACACGGCATTCACCAAGTACCTCTCGTCGCAGGTCGTGCCGACCCACGCGGGCTACAACCCGCGGCTGCAGTTCATCCACGACACGGATGCGGTCGATGCGCTCGCCCAC
Source organism: Thermoleophilia bacterium (assembly GCA_025964435.1). Taxonomy (GTDB): domain Bacteria; phylum Actinomycetota; class Thermoleophilia; order Gaiellales; family SKUG01; genus JAGQUL01. Next base: position 5,441 of record JAOPYV010000024.1, read on the forward strand.
GCCGTGCGCACGTGGTACCCGGGCACCGTCAACGTCGCGGGACCCGGCGCGATGACCCTCTCCAAGTTCCTCAAGCTGGCCGGACGCGTGCAGGTGCCGCTCATCCCGCCGGCGCTCGGCCCGGCACTGCACATGCTCGAGCGCGCCGGCGTGCTCTACGCGCAGAGCCGCTATGACCGCGCGCTCAAGTTCGGCCGTGGCGTCTCGACCGATCGCATGATCAACGACTTCGGCTTCGTGCCGGAGTACACGACGCCGGAGGCCGCGGAGAAGTTCGCCGCGTACATCCGCACGCGGCGCTACCACGAGGGCAATGACGTCCACCTCGACCGCGAGCTGCTCGACTACGTGCAGAAGAAGATGCACCAGATGCCGTCGCTCGACGCCGGCCTGTTCGGTCGGATCGCGCCGCGCTTCGATGCTGACTCGGTCGCCCGAGCCGCTGACACCTTCACGGCCGCCTCGACGCGCGTTCGCGGCGATGCCGGCCTCGACGACGAGGACCTGACGGCCTCGTACGACGACGAATCGGACTCATGACGGGGCCAACGAACTGACATGCCGACCTCCACTGACATCCCGACCGAGCGCAGCGTGACCACCTGCCTGGGCCAGACGCGCAACGGTGCGCGCTGCCGGCGCCGCGCGCTCGAGGGCTCGAAGTTCTGCGCGCTGCACGCCGACCAGGCGCCGCCGGACCTGCCGCGCGACATCGACCGCGACGAGCTCGACGACGCGATCGCCGGCTTCGGTCACGAGGGTGCCGGTGGCGATGCGCGCGACGACGGCAGCGCGAACAACGGGCCGCTCGACGAGCTGATGGAGTTCGCCGACTACGTGGGCGACAACGTCTCCAAGCTGACCGATGCCGTGGCGAACTCCGGCCTCGTCGACAAGAGCCTCGTCGAGCGCTTCTCCCACGACTTCATCCTGGCGCTGACGAGCCTCGTCGCGGCCTTCACCGAGCGTGCGAGTGGCGACTACGAGGAGGACGAGTTCGGCTTCGACCAGAGCTTCACCGAGAAGCTCATGCCGATGGCGAACCTGCTCTACAAGTACTACTGGCGCGTCGACGTCGACGGGATCGAGAACGTCCCGGCGACCGGCGGCGGCATCCTCGTGTCGAACCACGCTGGCGCCGGCATGCCCTTCGACGGCGTCATGATCAAGACCGCGATCCTCAACCTCCACTCGAACCCGCGCCACGTCCGGCTGCTGGTGCTCGACTGGCTGATGGGCCTGCCGTGGCTCGCCGACCTGATGAAGCAGACCGGCCAGGTGCTCGCCTGCTCGCCCAACGCCTACGAGCTGCTCAAGCGCGAGCAGCTGATCGCCGTCTTCCCCGAAGGCGTGCGCGGCATGGCCAAGCCCTTCTCCCAGCGCTACCAGCTGCAGCGCTTCGGTCGCGGCGGCTTCGTGCGCATCGCGCTGCGGACGCAGGCGCCGATCGTCCCGGTCGCGGTCGTCGGCAGCGAGGAGATCTACCCGAAGCTCGGCAACATCCCGGTCATCAACAAGCTGATCGGCGCACCGTTCGTGCCGATGACGCCGCTCTTCCCGTGGCTCGGCCTCGCCGGCGCCATCCCGTTGCCGAGCAAGTGGCACATCGAGTTCTGCGATCCGATCGACGTCTCGCAGTACCCGCCCGAGGCCGCGGATGACCGTGCACTCGTGCTCGAGCTCTCCGAGCAGGTGCGCTCCACGATCCAGGAGCGCCTCAAGGAGAACCTGCTCAAGCGCAAGACTCCCTTCTGGTAGGTCCGGCCGCGCTCGGCGTTTAGTTGGAAGCACATTGGAAATCCTGCAATTAGTCCTTGCCGGATTCCTGTCCCCGACCTACGGTAGATGCATGGCTTCCTCCCCCGCTGCCCGTCCCGCCCCGTCCACCCGACCCGCTGCACGCCTGCGCGTGCCCGCGACGCCGCTCGGTGTCCTCGCTGACATCGTCTCGTTCGGCTACGCGATCGTGGTCGTCGTCGCGACGCTCCAGTTCAACCTCGAGTTCAGCATCCTGCAGGGACTGCTCGTCATGGTGATGTTCGTCGCGCTCCGCGCGGTCGCATGGGAGGTCCGCAAGGACGCCCGCAAGCAGTTCCTCCAGCAGGCACGGCGCACCGCCGGCCTGCGCGCAGAATCACCTTCGCGGTGGACGGTCGAGCAGCGTGACGGCGTCGGTCGACGCGTCGACGTCGGCGCCTGACGGCGCCTTCTAGCGGAAGTGGAGCGCGACGATCGTGCCGCCACCAGGGCGGAGCGGGCGTCGCAGCCGGACGAGGACCTGATCCTCTTCGGCGGTGAACTCGGTCACCTCACCGTTGATGTCGACGCGTCGCAGCGCGGCATCGACCCGAAGCTCGAGCGGGATGATCGCAAGGTCCTCGGCGCCCTCGTTGACGACGAACCACGTCTCACGACGCGCCTCGCGCACGACGCGGGTGCGCACCTGCACGCCCAGCGGCGGGGAGGCCGTTTCCGCGTGCGCGGCGTCGATATGTACGAGGGGTTCGGTCATGGGCGGCGTCGTGGCGAAGCTGCCACGTAGAGGGGTTTGTACATGGCCCAGCCCATCCCTGCAATGTCGGGTGGGCCACTCGGGGGCGCCGAGGGCCACCGCGATTGGCCGTACCGTCCCTGGCGAGCCGTCTCCATCGACGCGTACATGCCGGTATGGTGCGCCCATGGCGCCTACCGAAGTCGCAGCTCCCAGCGCAGTCCGGCGTATCCGTCGGATGCTCGACGACGCGGGAATTCCGCTGACGAACCGCCGGCTGCTGGCGCTCTGTTCGGGCGGTGTCGACTCGGTCGTGCTCGTCGACCTGCTGGCGCAGTTGCCGCACGGCGCAGCGCCGCGTTCGATCGACGTGCTCTGGCTCGACCATGGGATCCGCGCCGACTCCGATCGTGAATGTGCTGCCGCGCGGGCTGTCGCCGAGCGCCACGGACTCGCGCTGCATGTCGCGCGTCGCAGCGCGGAGGAGGCCGAGGCTGACCGAGCAGCGGGCGCAGGGACCCAGGCGGCCGCGCGGGCGTGGCGGCTCGCGACCGCGATCGAACAGGCGCGACGGATCGGCGCCGACGTGATCGCGACGGGACACACCGCCAGCGACCAGCTCGAGGGCTCCCTGCTCGACCTCGTCGGCGTGACGGGACCAGGCGCGCTGCGGCCGATGCGCATGTCGCGTTCGCTCGCGTCGGGCGTCGAGCTGGTGCGGCCGCTCCTCGGCCTCGGGCGGGACGCGGTGGTGGCCTGTGCTCGGACGCGCGAGCTCGAGTGGGTGGAGGACCCCTCCAACGCCGACACGTCGCGCTACGCACGCAACGCGATGCGCCACGACGTGGTGCCACTGCTGCTGGCCGCGCATCCCGATGCCGGCGTCGCGCTGGCCCGCGCCGCAGCACGTGAGCATGAGGGCGCCGACGCGACGAGCGGGCTGGCGACGGCGCTGCTGCACGCCTGGGGCGTCGAACCCGCAACCGACGCGGCATCGCAGCTCGACCTCCGTCGCCTCGCCGAGCTTCCGGCGCCGGCACGTCGTGCGCTGCTGGCCGCGTGGCTCGCACCGGCGCTGGGGCGC
>JAOPYV010000030.1 GCA_025964435.1 Thermoleophilia bacterium
GATCGGGTTGCGCTTATGCGGCATCGCGCTCGAGCCCTTCTGGGCGCGGGCGAACGGCTCGAACGTCTCGGCGACCTCGGAGCGCTGCAGGTGTCGCACCTCGTGGCCGATTCGCTCGAGCGATCCGCCGAGCACGGCGATGTCGCAGAGCAGGGCGGCGAGGCGGTCACGCTGCACGACCTGCGTCGCGCTCGGATCCACCTCGAGGGACAGCGTGTCGAAGACCTTCGCCTCGACCTCGGGCGAGACGCCCGAGTACATGCCGACGGCGCCGGAGAGCTTGCCGACCGCGGCCTCCTCCAGCGAGCGCTCGATGCGGATGCGGTCGCGACCGAGCTGCCACCACCAGCCGGCGAGCTTGGCGCCGAACGTGATCGGCTCCGCCGGCATGCCATGGGTGCGGCCGAGCATCAGCGTGGTGCGGTGCTCATGGGCGCGGCGCAGCACGACGGCGCGCAGGCCATCGATGCCGCGCAGCAGCACCTCGCCCGCCTCGCGCAGCTGCAGTGCGAGCGCCGTGTCGACGACGTCGCTCGACGTCAGTCCGTAGTGGATCCAGCCGGCCGCGTCGGGCGCGCCGGCGGCCGCCACGTCGACGAAGGCCGCGAGGTCGTGATGGATCTCCGCCTCGCGCTCCTGCACCGCGACCACGTCGACGCGTTCCAGGCTCGCGAGCGCGTCAGCGGCGGCGCGCGGCGCGATGCCGGCATCGGCAAGTGCGACGAGCACGGCCTGCTCGACGGCGAGCCAACGATCGACCTTGGCCTGGTCGGTGAATACCTTCGCCATCTCGGGGCGGCTGTAGCGCGAAATCATGCCCCGAGCCTACATGGGCGCGCCGGGCATCCGCAGTTCCTCGGAGAACTCATTCCCTGCACGCGTCACGACGACTCGGACGGGGGGATGATCCAGATCGGTCGACTCCCACCGAAAGGCATTCCCGACCAGCGTGACCTCGTCCGAAGGTTGGTCGTCGCGGATGACGCGGATTGCGGTGACGTCGTCCGCCGCCAATCCCGACAAGGTGAAGAATCCGTTCGACGTAGCCGTTTGAGCGCGGATGTAGCCCATCGACATCAGCAGGCCCGTCGGTGGGAACTGGTCGTTGCACCAACCATGTTCTGCGCGCGTCCAGTTCGGAGACGTATAGAGCTGGCAGACCTCCCCGTTCGCACTGGATACCGCGATGACTCGACCCACCCGATGATCGTCCACGATCACACGGGCCGTCTCGAACGGCTTGAGCTCGTACGCAGCCTTCATGTCGCTGTCCTCGAGGTTGCCGATCCGCTTCACAGCGGGGACCATGACCAGGCCCTTGAGCTCGTCGTACTCCGCTCGGGTCACTGGACGATAGGACTGATGGAACTGGTCGAGGGTCGACGCAGGTATGCGGTCGCCGAGCACGCGTCCTCGAAGCTCGTCACGTGCCGCGAGCGCCACATTGACACCGATTGCGACGGCCGCTGCCATCAGGACTGTTCGAGCGATTCGGCCGCCCCGAAGCCGCCGAGACGTGCCGGCGTTCGAATCGCGCGTACCGCGCTCGGCCTCCACGCGGAGGGTTGTCAGGTGATCGCGTCCGAGATCCGGATCAGCATCATGCATGCGACTCGCTCAGCCTTCGTTGACCTCGGCGTCACGGTCATCGCGCGGCTCATACGGCATCGCAGCAAGGATGCGGGCGGCGAAGATGGCGGCGTTGCGGATGTTCCCGATGCCCATCGCGGCGACCGGAATGCCGGGTGGCGACTGCACGGTGGCGAGCAGCGTATCGAGCCCGCCGATCGCACTCGACTGCATCGGCACACCGATCACCGGCAGATCGGTGCGCGTGGCGATCATCGACGGCAGCCAGGCGACGACACCGGCCGTCGCGATGATGACGCGAATGCCGCGCAGGCCCGCCGTCTCCAGGAAGCTGTCGAGCGTCTCGTAACTGCGCGTCGGGTTGAGCTCGTGGATCCGGTGGTCGATCCCGCGCGAGGTCAGCTCGCTCGCGGCGCTCTCGGCCAGCGTGAACTCCTCACGCGACGCGACGATGATCGCCACGGGCGGATGCGGCTCGCCGAACTGCTCGAACACGGCGTCGACCTTGGCCTGCGGGTCACCATCGCCCTCCTCGGCCTCAAGGCCGCGGGCGTGTCCTCGCGTGAAGTGTCGGTCCATGCTCACGGGAATCATGTTGCCCGCGCAACGACGTTCCTAGTCGGTGACCGTCTGCGCAGGCTCCGCCGTGCACAGGTGCCACGTCGCGGTGATGCCCGGGCAGCTGTAGCGCGCAGCCTTCGCGGATGACTTGTACATGGCGAGCGAACGCGGCTTCTTGGAGAGGAAGAACGTGTTCTTCCCGGTCCCGTTGAAGTACATCAGCGCGACGGTGCGCGGGCGCGCGGCGACCCACTGGAACATGCGCTTCACGAAGGCGGGGTCGTCGTAGCCCCACGGCGCGTACTCGGCGACCATGAAGGGATGCGTCGGCGCATACTTCTTGTACAGCGCGTCGTGCGCCGCCCAGGCGGCCTTGCCGCGCTGCACGTAGAGGTCGTTGGCGACGTAGTCGACGACGTACTTGCCCGGGTAGTAGTCCCAGGGCTGGTTGCCACGCACGTCCGGCGCGCCCCGCGCCTGCGGGTTGAACACCGTGGAGATCTTGCCGGACGACGTCAGGTTCGTGGCGCTCGTATTCAGCGGCGGCATGCCGTTGCGTCGCAGCGACGCATTGATCTTCGCCACCTCACCCCCACGCGAGATCAGCGCCATGCGGATGAACGCCCTGCGGTAGTTGGTCGTGGAGTGGTCCGCGTTGCGCTTGCTGCCGTTGCGGTTGTACGCGGCCCAGAGGCTCCAGTGACCATTCATCTCGGCCGGCGGGCGCACGTAGACGTACTCACCCGTCGCGTTGACGTACTGGCCGAAGGAGATCAGGTAGCGGTCCGCGAGCCCGCGAGCGACGGCCCCGGGTGAGCGACCTTCCGTGCCGGCGTTCGTGTTCGGCGCGATGTGGATCATCAGCCGGTAGCCGCCCTTGCGGGCATCGCGAACCTTGCTGTCGAGCGCCCAGGCCCAGCCACCTTCACGTGATTCGTTCCAGTTCACCGAGACGAGATGGATGTCGTGCTTCGCCCCCGTCATGCGATCGAACGTCGTGGGCGTCAGCTCGTGACCGCCCACGCCGAGCAGCACCTTGCCCTTCGGCGGCATGCCGGGAGGCGCGGGGAGCGCAGCAGCAACGGCCGAGGCCGTGGGCGCAACCAGCAGGGCGGCGAGAATCAGGATCGGTGCGAGGAGTCGGTACATCACGGACACATCGACACCACGGGGCCACACTCAAGGCGCACTACGAATTCGGAACGATGGTCGACGAGGTGACCCAGACCTGCCGGCGCCATCCAGCGGCATGCCGCAACCCTGCATCGACGGGCTCCACGATCTCGACCTTCGATTCCGTGAGCGCCGTATCCGTGCCGCGCTCACAGAATCGACGAAGCTGGACGACCGTCGATTCTCCCAGCGCCGCATCCGTGCCGCGCTCACAGAATCGATCGGCGCTGCGTCACACCAACCCGGGACGAAGGTTCGGCGATTTCCTCACGCATATCATGAGGAACGTGCGACACCGACCGACGCGGCGGCCACGAGCGACGCCCAAGCGAGGCGAGCGCGACGGCGCGAGCGACGCAGGCATCGCGATCGAGCGCAGGGCGCTCGATCAGCGGTTAGGCAAAGATGCCGGCGTTGGCTGCGATGTCGGTGCGGTGGAAGCTGCCTTCGAAGGTGATGAGTGCGGCGGCTTCGTGCGCGAGCGCCGTGGAGGCCTCGACCGTGTCGGCGACGGCGGTGACGGTGAGCACGCGGCCGCCAGCGGCGCCCGGGCCCTTCGACTTGCCGGTGCCGGTGGTGGCGACGCTGCCGAGGAAGACCTCGACACCCTCGAGCTCAGCTGCGTCGGCGAGGCCGGCGATGGCCGTGACCGTGTCGAGGCTCTCGACGCGCGGGTAGGCCGAATCGATGATCGCGATGGCGGTCGTCGCCTGGCTCGCCTCGGCGAGCTCGGTGCCGAACTCGCCGAGCGTGCCGGTCGCGGTGCGATGCAGCAGGTCGAGCAGGTCCTCGTCCATCGAGCGGACCATGGACTGCAGCTCGAGGTCGCCGAAGCGGCAGTTGTACTCGAGCACCTTCGGGCCGGTCTTGGTGAACATCACGTCGGCATAGAGCACGCCGACGTAGTTCATGCCGCGCTCGCGGTAGTCCTCGAGCGCCGGCTTGATGCCTGCCTCGATCGCTTCCTCGATCTGCTGCTCGTAGAGCTCTTCGACGGGGAGCCATGCGCCCATGCCGTCGGTGTTGGGGCCCGTGTCACCCTCGTCGCGGCGCTTCTCGGAGCGCACGACGTGCAGGGGCAGGACGGATTCGCCGTCGGTCAGCACGGTGATCGACGCCTCGATGCCCTGGAGGAACTCCTCCACGACGATGCGGCGACCGGCAACGCCGAACTCGGAGTTCACGAGCAGCGCGTGGAGCGCCTTCTCGGCGGCGACCTTGGTCATGCACACGAACGCGCCGCGGCCACCGGTGATGCCGTCGGCCTTGATGACGACCGGGCCGCGCCAGCGGTTGATCGCGGCGAGGGCTGCCTGCACGTCGCTGAAGGCTTCCCAGCGAGCGGTCGGCACCTGGGCGCGGTCCATCAGTTCCTTGGCGAAGACCTTGCTGCCCTCGACACGGGCGCCGGCGGCCGACGGGCCGCAGCAGGCGATGCCGTGCTTCTTGAGGCGGTTCGACAGGCCGTCGACGAGCGGACCCTCGGGGCCGACGATGACGAGGTCGACGCCGAGCTGCTCGGCGAGCGTCGTGATGCCATCGATGTCGCGCTCGGCGACCTTCGGATGGATCGTGGCCAGATCGACCATTCCTACATTGCCTGGCACGGCATGCAGTTCAGTCAGCAGCGGGCTTTGGCCCAGCTTCCAACAGAGGGCGTGTTCACGAGCACCTGAGCCGACCACGAGTACCTTCATGCCTGTAAATCTATCAGGTCTATCGGCCTCCGTGCGTCACTTACGTCTCGAAGAGGTGACTAATTCTTGACGTTGTCCCTATGCGCCCCTCGTCAGACGGCCGAACAAACCGCGCCCCGATCAGGCGATGCCAGCACCCAGGTCGATGACCGCGGTGCGATCCTGACCCGTCCCGACGAACGTCACCGGAACGCCGACGCGCTCCTCGATCAGGCGCAGGAAGCTCCGCGCCTCCTCCGGCAACTCGTCGAGCGAGCGTGCCGAGGCGACATCCTTGAGCCAGCCGGGGAGCATCTCCACCACGGGCACGCAGCGCTGGAGGTCACCCGTCAGCGGCGGCCACTCGGTGATCGCCTCGCCGTCGAGCTCGTAGGAGTCGCAGAAGCCGACCTGCTCGAAGCCGCTCAGCACGTCGAGCTTCGTCACCGCGAGCTCGGTCAGGCCGTTCACCTGCGCCGCGCGCCGCAGCGCCATGAAGTCGATCCAGCCGCAGCGACGACGTCGCCCGGTGGTCGTGCCGAACTCGCCGCCGCGCTCGACGAGCTGGTCGCCCACCGAGTCGAACAGCTCGGTCGGGAAGGGGCCCGCGCCGACGCGCGTGGCGTACACCTTGGCGACGCCGATCACGCGCTCGATGCGCGTCGGGCCGATGCCCGTGCCCGTCGCTGCGCCACCCGCCACCGGCGAGCTGGAGGTCACGTACGGGTAGGTGCCGTGGTCGATGTCGAGCAGCGTGCCCTGTGCGCCCTCGAGCAGCACCTCGCCGCCACGCTCGCGCACGCGCTCGATGAGCACGCCGATGTCAGCGATGAAGGGCCGGAAGAAGTCGGCGTGTGCGCGCACCTGGTCGAGCACGGCGCCGACGCTGAAGCCCTCGTGGCCGTAGTGCTCGAGCAGCACGTTCGTCTCGGAGAGCGCCGCCGTGATGCGATCGCGCAGCAGCTCCTCGTTGAAGATGTCCTCCACGCGCACGCCGCGGCGCGCCGTCTTGTCGGCGTAGCAGGGGCCGATGCCGCGACGGGTCGTGCCGATCGCCGCGGAATCCTTGGACTGCACGCCCGCCGGCGCGCCCGCATGGCCGGTGCGCTCGCTGGCGATCGCCGCGATCTCGCGCGCCTCGTCCAGCGCCACGTGGTACGGCATGATCAGGTGCGCCTGCGGTGAGATGCGCAGTCGTCCCTCGAAGTCGATGCCGCGCTCATGCAGGCCGTCGACCTCGCGGCGCAGCACCTGCGGATCGATGACGACGCCGTTGCCGAGCGCGCAGATCGTTCCCGCGTGCAGCACGCCGCTCGGGATGAGGTGGAACGCGAACGTCTCCCCCTCACGCACGATCGTGTGGCCGGCGTTGTTGCCGCCCTGGTAGCGCACGACGAGGTCGGCACGCTCGGCCAACATGTCGACGAGCTTTCCCTTGCCTTCGTCGCCCCACTGGGCGCCGATGAGGACCGTGACTGTCATGTGATGTCTCCGTATGCATCTGGTGGCGGTGCGGGCAGACCGAAGTCCTCACCCTGGAAAGGGGCCGGCGGTGCCGCGTTCGGCGCGCCGAAGGTGCCGGTGTCAGCCGGCTTGGGCGGAGCGGGTGCAGACGATCCGGCAGCGGCTGCGATGGCCGAACTGGTCGGTACGCCGGCAGGTCGACCCGGGCGGTTGTCGCGCGCTTCGGCGACGGCCTCCTGGGTCAGGTTGACGAACTTCGTGTACTTGCCGAGGAAGCCGAGGATCGAGTTGCCCGGCTGGCCGTTTCGGTGCTTGGCGACGATCAGCTCGGCCTTGCCCTGCCACTCCGGCGGTGTCTCGTCCTTCGTGTAGTACTCGGGGCGGTACAGGAAGATGATGATGTCGGCGTCCTGCTCGATCGAGCCGGAACCACGCAGGTCGCTCATCAGCGGACGCTTGTCAGGGCGCTGCTCGACCGATCGGTTCAGCTGCGACAGCGCGATCACCGGCACGCTCAGCTCGAGCGCGAGGCTCTTGAGCTGGCGCGAGATGTAGGTGAGCTCCGCCGTCTCACCATCGAAGCGGCGACCTGCCTCCATGATCTGGATGTAGTCGATGATGATGAGCTTGAGCCCGCCCTTGTTGCGCATCTGGTGCGCGAGGCGGCGGCACTGCGTACGCAGCGTCATCGGTGTCAGGTCGCGCGTATCGGCGATGAAGAGCCGGTCGGGCTGCATCAGCTTGCCGACGGCGTCGACGAGGTGCGGCCAGTCCTGCTCGTTCGGCGTGCCGACACGGATGCGGTGCTGGTCGACCTTCGCCACGGAACACATGACACGCGTCATGAGGTCCTTGGGCTCCATCTCGAGGCTGAACATCGCGACGGCGCCCTCGCCGTCGATCACGATGTTCTCGGCGACGTTCATCGCCCACGAGGTCTTGCCCATGCCCGGTCGCCCGGCGACGATAACGAGGTTGCCCGCCTGCAGACCGCCGGTGCGCTTGTCGAAGTCGTGGAAGCCGGTGATGAGCCCGCTCGCCACCTCGCCGCTCTCGGCGCGCTCGGTCAGCTCGTCGTAGATCGGTCCGAGCAGCTCGGATGCATCGACGAAGTCGCCACCGCTGCGGTTGCTGGCGAGGTCGCCGATCAGGCCACCGGCCATGTCGACGAGCTTCTCCGGCTCCTCCGGATGCTCGTAGCCCAGGCGCGCGATCTCGTGGCCCGTCTCGACGAGCGACCGCAGCGTCGCCTGGTCGATGACTTCCTGTGCGTAGGCACGCGCATTCGCGACGGCGGGCACGCGCTCGGCGAGCGTGATGATCGCTGCCGAGCCGCCCACCTCGGTGAGCAGGTTCTGGTGCTTGAGCTCGTTGACGACGGTCAGCTCATCGACGGCGTCGCGGTCGGCGAGCTCGAGGATGACGCGGAAGATCGTGCGATGGCTGGGACGATAGAAGTCCCGTTCGCGCAGGCGCAGGTCCGTCACTGCCTCGATGGCCGTGCCGCTCATGAGCATGGCACCGAGGATCGCCTCCTCCGCCTCCAGGCTCTGGGGCGGAAGGTGCGACGGCTGGTCGGTCGGGCGTCGGCGCTGGCCACTGTCGTCCGGCTTGGGCCGTGGCGGAAGTGGCGGGTGTGGAGCCTGCGCGTCGCTGTCTTCCGTCCCCGGCTCGATGCCGGCGTACGTGTCGAGCGATGGCAGGTCGGCACCCGCCTCGGAGGCGGACGCCTCATCCATGATCAGGCCTCGACGGCGTCGGCGTCAGCCGGTGCCTCTTCGCTGGCGTCAGCGGCCGGTGCGTCAGCATCAGCGTCGGCGTCGGCATCAGCGGCGGCGGGCGCGTTGCCCGCTGCTGCCTTGGCTGCAGCCTTGAGCTCAGCGGCCTCGAGTGCGTTCGCCTCGGCGACGCGCTGCGCCTCGAGCCGTGCAAGCTCTTCAGCGGACAGCTTGGCCTCGGCGACCTCGACGGTCAGCTCGGCCTTGACGCCGTGACCGAGGTCGACGGGCACCTGGAAGGTGCCGAGCATCTTGAGCGGCTCGTCGAGCGCGATCTTCTTGGGATCGAGGCGGAGCTTGCGAGTTGCCTCGAGCACGCGGCTGATCTCGGCCGGCGTGACCGAACCGAACAGCTTGCCTGCCTCACCGGCGAAGGCCGGCACGACGATGGCGGTGCGGTCGAGCAGCAGCTTGAGCTCCTCGGCCTCCGTGTTGGTGCGCGCCTCGACGGAGCGGCGTCGCTCCTGTGCCTCGGTGAGCTCGCGGATCGTCGCCGCGCTGGCGACCTCGGCGAGGCCGCGCGGGCGGAGGAAGTTGCGCCAGTAGCCACGCTTGACGTCGACGACGTCCTTTGCGTAGCCGAGGTGGTCGACGTCGGACTTGAGGATGACCTGCATGACTGGGCGTACCTTTCGAGTGGAAACGGCGCGGGTGGCGCTTCGTCAGCTGCCGGTCCCGCGACCCGTAAGGGTAGCAGAACTGCGACGCCGAGGGCGAACTGCGATGTCGACCATGCCGAGCGATGCCAGCAATGGGAGCGAGACCTGCGGCACGAGCAGTGCCACGACGATGAACACGACGCGTTGCCAGCCGCGCATCTTGCGACGCGCCGCCAGCCACGTGGCGAGACCGAAGCCCTGCCCCACAAGCAGCGATCCACCGAGCACCGCAGCGCCGGCGCCGAGCGATTCGACGAGTACGCCGACGGCCCCGGAGTCAGGCGCCGCGAGCAGCAGCACGAGACCGGCAGCGGCAACATAGGCGGCGCTGTAGTGCACCTCGAGCTCCGCGATCCGCCGCGACGGGCGTGTCGCAACGCCGATCCGGCGCGCACGCCACAGCACTCCAAGGTGCGTCGTCGCAGCTCCCCCGAGCGCGAAGAGCGCGAGCCCCGCCGCGTACAGCAGCGCGATGTGCTGGAGCACGAAGTCGGCGACCGCGGTTCGTTGCTCCTCCATGGCGGCGCAATATTCCTCGCGCGCTTCGAAGATGCCTCCATCGGCACACTCACGCTCATAGAAGGAGTTCACACGCTCGATGAATTCGCCCGATCCGCTTCTGAGCGAGGCGACGCTGGTGGCGGCGAGCGCGGCAACGACCAGCGTCAGCAGCACCCAGGCAGCAAGTGACACGGTGAAGCCCGTGCGCGAGCGCGGCTCCGGCCACACGTCGGTGCGGTCGTCGGAGCTGCCGGCGCGCGGCACGTCCGGTCGCGCGGCGTACGCGTGTGCGAGGCCCAGCGGCAGGAGCGAGCCGAGCGTCAGGGCGGCAGCGGCCGCCGGCGTCGTCCACGGGACGAACGCCGCGGCGAGCGCGGCGCCGATCACGGCAAGCACGCCGACGACGAGCAGGAACTCCCGCTGCGGCCCGCCGCGCAGCAGGCGCAGGGCGATGATCGCCGGCACGAAGGGCAGCAGCGCGATGCCGGCCTCGGGCGATTGAAGACAAAGGGCGAGCAGCCCCGCGGCGAGCAGTGCGCGCAGGATGTCGCGCACTGGGTCCACGGGGAATTGCGTCGAGCCCGCCTCCGCCTGCCCGGAGGCAGTGGAGACGGGCTCGATCGAATCGTGCTCGGTATCCGGTGCGATCACGCGCCCGGGTACGGAAGCAGTGCGACCTCGCGGGCTCGCTTGATCGCTGCCGCGGCCTGGTTCTGGTGCCGGCGGCTCAGACCCGTGGTGCGTCGCGACTTGATCTTGCCCTTCTCGGTGATCAGCGACCGCAGGACTTCATAGTCCTTGTAGTCGATCTGATCGATCTTGTTCCGGGAGAACATGCATCCCTTCTTCTTCGCTCGTGCCTCGTCGCGCAGGTTGCGCTTGCTGCTCGAGCGGGGTGCTGGCTTGCTGGATCGTGCCATGGTGAAACGTCGCTTTCTACAGTGTCAGTACTCGAGGTACTAGAACGGGATGTCGTCGTCGTCTGCGGTCGCTGCGCCGACCGGCACGAAATCCGAGGTGTCCGGAGCGACGTCGCCGCCCTTGGACTCGAATCCCTTGCCTGCACCACCTGAGAAGTTGCCACCCTCGCCGCGCGAATCCAGGAACTGGAAGTTGTCGGCGATGATCTCGACCTTCGAGCGCTTCTGCCCGTCGGTCTCCCAGCTGCTCCAGCGAAGACTTCCGTCGACGCCGATGCGGCTGCCCTTCTCGAGGTGTGCTGCCAGCTTCTCGAAGCGCTCGCCGAACATGACCACGTCGAAGAAGTTGGGCTTTTCGACCCAGTTGCCGGTTCCGGCTTCCTTCTGCCGGTAGTTCGATGCAAGACCGATGTTCACGATCGGCATTCCGCCGCTCGTGTGTCGGACTTCGGGATCGCGGGTGAGGCGTCCCACAAGCATGACTCGGTTCAGATCGGACATGGTTCCGGCTCCTTCAATGATGTGGATGTTCGTGGCGCTCCGGATGCGGAGCGTCGGACTACAGGTGATTAGTCGCGATCGCGACCACGGCCACCGCCGCGCCCGCCACGACCGCCACGACCGCGGTCCTTGGGACCAGCGGCGAACTCCTCGTCGGAGATGCGCTCGAGGCCTTCCTTCGCACCCTCGGGGTACGCCGGAACGCGATTGGTTGCCATCACGCGAAGCACGCCGTCGGTGATGCGGAGCACGCGGACGGCTTCGTCCAGCGTCTCGCCCGTTCCGTCGACGTTGAGGACCTGGTAATGGGCCTCGTCCTGCTTCTCGATCGGGTAGGAGGTCTTCTTGCGACCCCAGTCTGCGACTTCGCCCCAGGTTCCACCATGGGTCGTGGCTGCTTCCTTGGCACGCTCAACGATGGCCGTGCGGGCCTGGTCGTCGATTTCCGTGCTCGTGAGCAGCATGATCTCGTACTCGCTCATATCTGACTGCCTCCTTCGGTCTGGCGGCCCGGGCATCGGATCCGCACCGTCAGAAGGAGTGCGGGGAAGCCGGGCAGGCTTGGCGTGAACCCGGACATCATGCCACATTCGACGCTGTTGCGCGCAGCCGACGATCCGTCAGGGAACCGTCGCGAAAGTCGATGCGATCATGCATAGGTCCCGTGCGGGCGGGGTATGTGGCGAGAGATGAACGATTCCGCCTCCACGCCCGACGCCACGCCCGACACTCCGGCTCCGCGCCCCAGCTGGAGGTTCACGGGCCGCCGTGGCACGCCGGTGCACCTACGCGAGCAGGCTGCCGCGAAGCTGCCTGCTGCCGTCCTCGAGACGGTGACGCAGCTGGTGCGCGAGCGCAGCGGTGAGCGCGCACCCCAGCCGGGCGCCGTCTCGGCACGTACCTCTTCCAACATCCCCTCCGGTCTCGCAGTGCCGGATTTCGTCGCTGCCGTCTCGGCCGCAGCAGACGCCGCCCGTGCCAAGGAAGCAGGCGCTCCGACCCCACAGTCGGGCGCCGATATCGCCGCAGCGCCGGCTCCCGAGCCGACCGTGGTTCCTGAGGCCGCAGTGCCCGAGTTCGAGGCAGCGCCGATCGAGGCCATCGCTACCGAGGCCGTGGCAGTCGAGGCCGTGGCAGTCGAGCCCGTCGACGTCGCGGCGCCCGCCGTCGAGGACGCGACTCCGACTACTCCCGTCGCACAGGCGCCGCCCGTCGCCGGCGCGCCGATCCCGGTCGAGCGTCGCGCAGCCCGCACCTCCGCAGCACCGACGCCGTCCGCCACGCCGAAGGCGTCCGCACCGGCCAAGAAGCCGAAGCTGACGGAGGCCGAGAAGCGCAAGCGGGCCAAGGCCCGCGCCAAGGCGAAGGCCAAGGCTCGCGCCAAGGCCAAGGCACAGAAGTCGAAGGCGCCCGTCGCCGCCAAGGCCATGGACGCCGACGCAACGGCAGCCCCGAAGCGTCGTATCTTCGCCAAGGGCCGCGACATCCCCGAGGAGCAGGTCGCAGCGCTCGAGGCGACCCCACGCGTCGTTGACGAGGCACCGGCGCCTGAGCTCGTGACGCCGATCGAGCCCGTCGCTGTCGAGCCCGTCGCTGTCGAGCCCGTCGCTGTCGAACTGCCGACAGCCAGCGCCGAGTCCGAACCCGAGCTGGAAGTCGCACGCGAAGTCGAGCCTGAGGTCGCTGTCGCGCCTGAGCCCTTGGTCGCGCCCGACCTGACGCTGCCCGACACCACGATCGTTCCGTCGCTCGGCCCTGAGGAGTCCGTCGCCGAGACGCCCGCTCCGATCATCGCCGAGCTGCCGTTCTACGTGCCGGAGCCCTCCACCGAGCTGCCGTTCTACGTTCCCGAGCCACTCGAGGAACCCGAGCCCATCGCAGTGGCGGAGCCGGTCGCAGAAGCCGAGCCGGTCGCGGAAGCTGAGCCCGTCGCAGAGGCCGAGCCGGTCCTCGAGACTGAGCCCGTCGCCGAAGCCGAACCCGTCATCGAGGTCGAGCCGGTCCTGGAGGCCGCGCCCACCGTCGAGGCAGAGGCCCTCACGGTCGGCGAGGTTGACGCCGTCACCGTCGACGAGCCCACCGCAGGATCCGAGACCACCACCGAGTCCGAGCTGGAACTCGTGCTCGAGGCGATCGCCGCGGCAGTTGCCAGCGACGCTGCCGTCGAGCCGGAGCCGGAGCCGGCCCTGCCCGAGCACCCCGAGCCCGCCGCTGCGGTGGATTCTGCGCGCCAGGCGGCATGGGACCTCGGCCGGATCCCGATCCTCGTCGTCCCGACGGCGACGGCAACTCCGGACATGGTCGATGACGACCTCGAGCTCATCGACGCCGAGTTCGTCCCGCCGGCGCCCGCATCCACGAGCTGGCTGCCCTACGACCCTGCCAACGATCGGGCCGCCTCCAGCGCCACGGCCGATACGAAGCCCGCCGACGCCCTCACGTACGAGCCGATCCGACCCCCCGCCGAGATCGCCCGCCTCGATGAGCCGATGTTCCCGCCCACGAAGCTTCACGCGCGCGCGCGCTCGCGAGACCTCTCGACAGGCTCCAGCTCACCGTCCGTGAGCCGCCGCCGGGCCGAAGAGCGCCGCGCCGAGCTCGCGAAGCTCGTCGAGGATCTCGCCACGCTGAGCGAGCACGCACCCCGGGACTGAACCATCGCCGTACATCCTTCACCTTTCTGCGTCATGCTCCCGTCATTTTCCGGTCAGATGGACCTGTTTGACGACGCGCCGATCGACCCTTCAGTATGCGTCATGTCGAGCAGGACGGGAACCCGCTCGACCGGGAGAGGGAGAGGGAGTCCATGTCGTTGAGCGTGCCGAATATCGGTAGCGCGGTGGGAGCGGGGCCTGACCATGCCGGTTGGACCAATGCCGCGCCTGCCGCACTGCCCGTGCCACCTGTCGCCGCAGCTGCCAAGCCGTCGGCCAAGGCCGACGTGCAGGTCTGGGACATGTCTTCCGGGATCGAGCAGCCGGTCTCCGGCGCCATGCTGACGAGCGGACGCGACAAGGAGGTCTCGGCAGCGTGGAAGACCGCGAAGCAGGTCGACTCCTTCGTGCGCACCACGCTGGGGCGCAATGGCCTCGATGGCAAGGGCTCGCCCGTGCGGATCGTGGTCCACGCGCCGAATGACGACGGCACGCCGAACATGAACAACGCGACGTGGGACAGCCTGACCCAGCGCATCTACCTCGGCGACGGCGACGGTGAGCTGCTCAAGCCGCTTGGCCGCTCCCTCGACGTGATGATGCACGAGGCCGCCCACGCGATCGTCGATTCCGAGGTCACGCTGCGCTACTCCGGCCAGCAGGGCGGCGTCAACGAGAGCTGGGCCGACGTGTTCGGCACGCTCGCAGACCCCAAGGACTGGAAGGTCGGCGAGGACGTGTTCACGCCCAAGGTGAAGGGCGACGCGATCCGCGACCTCGAGCACCCGACCTTCTCGCACGTCTCGCAGCTGCCCCAGGGCATGGCGCTGGAGCCGCACGACTACTCCGGCATTCCGAGCCTGGCCGCCGTTCGCGTGGCCGAGACGCTCGGGCGCGAGGAGATGGGCCGCATCTGGTACACCGCGCTCGTCGACCACATGAACTCGGGCGCCGGCTATGCGGCCGCCGCCCGTGCGACGCTCGATGCGGCATCGACGCGCCACGGCAGCGACAGCAACCAGGTCACGACGGTGCTCGACGCCTGGAAGTCGGTCGGCGTCGAACCGCGCTGGAAGCGACGGGCGGCCTAGCGGGCGCCACATCAGGTTGATCGATCGGTTGCATCGTCGGGAAGGGGAGCCCGGCATGCCTCGCGGTTGTTGGCGCGACACGCTCTGCGCCTCCACCACCGATTCGATCGCACCATGCGTGCACTGGGACGTGCGCATGGACTCAGCCCCGCCAGCTCGTGGGAGCGACTGGCGAGGCAGGCATGCGGGGCCCGGATTTCCAGCTGGAAGTCCGGGCCCTTGCCATACCGCCCGGAGCCCGAATATCTTTCGGCAAAAATGGCCCCATCTGGAAATCATCCATGCAGACATGGCCGCTTGACGACGTCCGGCGGACCCGACAGAGTACGGTCCACATCACGGCAGGGAGGTCGTGAGTGCAGCTCCAGGGAAGGGACACCCACATGGACATCGCCACCACCAGCAGCATCCTTCGGGGACGCAAGGATCCAGCGCCGAGCAGCCTGCTCAACGTGTACGACCAGGGCAACACGCTCGACGCGCCGAAGCCGCTGACCGCAGCAGATATCAAGTCCAGCACGGACAAGGTCCTGCGCGACACCGTCACCAACGCGTCCAAGATGCTCGACTTCCTCCACACGGAGTTCGGTCGCAAGGGCTTGGACGGCAAGGGCACGCCGATGGACCTCGTCGTGCACGCCGGCGAGCCCGACCCGAGCAGCGACGAGTACGGCGGCGCGATGACGAACGCCTACTGGAACATGCAGACCAAGAAGATGTACATCGGCGATTCGGGTCCGGCGGCGATCAACCCGGAGACCGGCAAGGCGGACTTCGGCCCGTTCGGCCGCTCGCTCGACGTGATGGCACATGAGGCCGGCCACGCCATCCTCAACAGCGAGGTCAAGCTCAAGCTGTCCGGCCAGGGTGGCGCACTGCATGAGTCCTTCGGCGACGTGCTCGGCGCGCTCATCGACCCGTACGACTGGCAGATCGGCGAGGACGCCAAGATCAACGAGCAGGCCAAGCGCGTCGGCTTCCGCAACCTGTCGCGGCCGACGGTCGTCCATCACATGAAGGACGTCCAGCCGAACACCGAGGTCCACGACCTCGCGGACATCCCGAACCTGGCCGCCGTGCGCGTGGCCGACGAGCTCGGCCGCAAGAACATGGGCCAGATCTGGTACCAGGGTTTCACCGACTTCCTGCCCGCCAACGCCAACTTCCCCGAGGCCGCCATGGCCACGGTGCAGGCGGCCGAAGCGATCTACGGCAATGGCTCACGCCAGTCAGCGGCCGTGCGCGACGCATGGGCCAGCGTGGGAGTGCTCGAGGCAGCTGCCAAGCTGTCCGGCCTCGCCGCCACCAAGAAGTCAGCCTGAGGTTCTGGGAGGAACCCCTCGGCTGTACTCACGCGCAACGTCACGGACCACAGGGCTGCTAGGGGTAGCGCCCGGTCCGCTGGCGGATGCGCACCACGGGCCGCGATCTGATGATCGCGGCCCGTGGTTTCTTCATGGCTCCTGGTGGCGCGAGCTGGCTCAGCCCTTGGGCTTGGCACCCGCGCCGAACAGCTTGTCGATGTCGAACGAGGCCACCATCGGATCATGGTCGGAGAAGCCGGCGAGGACCTTGGGGTCCCACTGGCTCTTCTTGGCTTCCTTCGGCGTGTTCACGTGCAGGATCTTGACGGCCTCGATGGCATCCGTGCGACCGGCGGTGACCAGCATGTGGTCGAGCAGGTCCTTCTGGTTGCGGTAGATGTACGTGTAGCGATCGTCCGCGTCGAGCTTCATCGGTGCATCGTCGAAGCGCGTGCTGCCGTCGGCCCGCTTGGCGAGCTTCTCGTAGGCACCTTCGCCATGGTTGGCGTTCAGGTCGCCCAGCACGATCGTGGCGCCGGACGGGCGGGTTGCCTGGCGGGCATCGAGCCACTCACCCAGGTACTGGCCCTGCATCTGCCGACGCGCCTCGGGGGCTGCGCCGCCGAGCTTGGACTTGAAGTGGTTGACCGCGACGGTGAGCAGCTGCGCACCCTCGGATGCCTGCGCGGCACCGCGGACCTTGAAGTCGACGATGAGCGGCAGGCGTGCGTAGAGCAGCGAACGGTCGACCTGGCCGCGGCCGCCATCGGGGAAGGACATCTTGGGGTTGATCGTCTCGACCCCGACCTTCTCGACCTTGGCGTCGCGGTAGAGCACGCCGACGTTGATGCCGCGCTCGTCGTTGGGCGGGTTGACCACGAAGGAGTAGCCGGCCTTCACGAGCTCGGGTCGCTTGACCAGGTCGGCGAGGACCGTCTCGTTCTCGATCTCGTTGACGCTGATGATGTCCGGCATGCCGAGCTCGACGACGGCCTTGGCGATCTTCTCGAGCTTGACGCCGTACTGCTCGGCGGTGAGGACCTCGTCGCCCGTCTTCGGGTTGTCGACGGTGTCGAACAGGTTCCACAGGTTCATCTGTGCAACCGTCAGTGATCCGGTGCTGGCTGCAGACGGCGTTGCCGCTGCTGCGTTGCGATTGCTTGCCGGCACAGCCGCCGGCACCACATTCGTCAACTTCATGGCCTCGCTCCTTCGATTATGGGTCGAGGGGTGGTGCAGCCCACGCTGCGCCTCGAATTTCCCAGTGTCACGGAGTACGGATCGAGACGGATCTCGACCGATGCCGAGGACTGTACATGAGCCGTCGGATCCCCGACACCTAACCGGATACTTCTTGGTCGGATGGTGCCTACCCGGCACTCCGAGAGCCGAACCGTTTGGCACAGGTTCGGCCGGGTCAGGCCAGCCCCATGGCCGTCGCGGACCGTCAACTGTCCGCCTTGTTCGGCGCCACCCCGGGATGCGGCGCGACGAGGTGCACCGGGCGTGCCGGCAAGGAGCCCGCAACGCGCTCGGTGCGCAGCGCGCCGTCCTCCACGACGAGCTCCTGCAGGCAGTAGGTGCCTGCTTCGTGCTCGCGGCTGATGCCGTCGTCGAGGGAGAAACGCGCCGATGCGGCCTCCCCCGGCTGCGCCCAGGTCCACGCCTCGAGCTCCGATGGTGGCCACGCGTGGCCACGACCTGCCAGCGGCGCCGCGTCGGCGACGAGCACCACGTCCGGCTGCACGAACAGGGGCAGCGTGTCAGCGGCGACGGCGACCTCGATCGCACCGCCGCCGGCGTGGCGAGCGCCGGTCCAGATGTCGACCCACTCGCCGGGCGGGAGGTGGACGGTCCGAACCGTCTGGCCCTCCTCCAGCACGGGCGCCGCGAGCAGCGGTCCGAAGAACCACTGGTCGTCGCAGTCGCTCCAGCGCGGGTCGGCGGCGTAGGCAGCTGCAGCTTCGGACTGCGCGTCGATGCCGAGCGGACCCAGCAGCATCGGGCGGGCGAGCGGCTCACCGGCCTCGAGCGCCTCCCGCGTCCAGCTCGCGATCGACGGCAGCAGTTGCGCGCGCAGCAGCAGCGACGGGCGGAGCGCGGCGAGCGCCTCGGGGCCCTGCGACCACGGCTCGCGGTCCTGCATGTAGCCGTGCGCGCGGAAGATCGGCATCACCGAGCCTGCCTGCATCCAGCGAGCGAACAGCTCGGGCCCGGGATTGCCGTTGAAGCCGCCCACGTCCGAGCCGCTCAAGGGGATGCCGCACAGGCCGAGCGTCAACATGAGCCGCGACTGCACGGCGAGGTCCTGCCACGTCGAGCTGATGTCGCCCGTCCAGGGCGCCGAGCCATAGCGCTGGCTGCCGGTCGAGCCCGAACGTGTCAGCACGAAGGGCCGGCGCTCGGTGTGCTTGCGGTCGCGTCGAGCGAACAGGCGCTGCTGGGCGATCGCGAAGTTCGCGCGCCCCTCCGGGCCACTGAGCATGGCGCGCGGCGCGGGCCAGTCGGTGTGCGGGAAGGAGATGTCGGCGTCGACATCCTCCGGCTCGTTCAGGTCGAGCCACCAGGCATCGACACCCATCTCCACGAGCGGCAGGTGCTGCTCGTACCACCAGTCGGCAGCGCGCTCGCAGAAGACGTTGAGCAGCGCGCCGTCGGATTCCTCGATCTCGCGGTACTGCGAGATGCCGCGCTTCGTGTACCACTGCTGCGAATCGAACAGCTCCTCGTCGTGTCCACGCACGAAGGCATCGACAGCCACACCAGCCGCGTGGTTGGACGCGACGCTCGTCGTGCCGGGCTCGGTGATGACGACCGTGCGCACGCCGTGCTCGTCGCGCGTGCGGGCGAGGTTCGCCTCCGGGTCGGGGAAGGTTACCGGGTCCCAGCGCAGGTTGATGTGCTGCTCGAGCCACTGCACGTCGTAGACGACGGCGTGCACCGGCAGCTGCTCCTGCTCGAACCGCGCCAGCGTGGTGTGGACGTGGTCAAAGCTCTCGTAGCCGAAGCGGCTCTGGAGGAAGCCGAGCGCCCACGTGGGCGGCTGCGGCTGGTGGCCGGTCAGGCGCACCAGCTCCGAGACGAGCTCCGCCGGGCCGCCAGGCCCGAACAGGTACACGTCAGCCTCGCCCCCGGGCGCCGTGTAGACGACCGTGTCCGCCGTGCGCGCGCCGAGGTCGAGCTGGGCGTCGTGCCACGCGCTGGAGACGTATGCGCCCCAGCCGCGGCTGGTGAACAGCGACGGCAGCACGAGCTCGCCGTAGTTCGACGTCTTGGTGTTGCCGATCTCCAGCTGCACGGAGGTGTCGGTCGGCCCGGAGCTGCACAGGTCACACGGCGACGTCAGCACGTGGCGGCCGCGCGGGTGGATCTCCGTCACGAGGTGGACGTGGTCGCCGCGGCGGTCGAACGACGTCGCATCCGCGTCGTAGGCGCCCCAGATGCGCTCGTCGGCCTCGAGCGCGAACTCGATCCGCACCGCACCGTCGACCCCATCGCGCTCCAGCACACGGAGCGGCGCGACGGCCGCGCCAAGGGCGGCTTCGAGCGTGTCGTGCGATTCCACGGGAGCGTTCGCCAGGCGATCGCGGCCCCACTCTCCCAACGCGGGATCAGGAAGTCGTTCGGGGACGCCCCCATCGGGGACGAACCGGATGCGCCGGATGTTCGGCGTCAGCTGCTGCGCAAGGTACATATCCGGCGAAGCCTAGGGATGGCCCCGGCCGTAGTGAGATCTTCGAGCATCGTCCGCGCGACGGTCAGGCGCCGACGACGTCCAGCTGGCCGGCCCGATACAGGTCCACGGCGCGGTACATGTACCAGCTCGCGACGCTGCGGTAGGGCCGCCATGCCTCGGTCGCCACGCGGAACGCCGCGGGTGTCGGCTGCAGCTCGTGGCCGTAGACGAGGCGCCAGCCCTCGCGAATGCCGAAGTCGCCCGTCGGCAGCACATCAGGCCGTCCGAGCTGGAACATCAGCACCATGTGCACCGTCCACGGGCCGATCCCGCGCACGGCGGTCAGGCGCGTGACCAGCTCCAGGTCGCTGAGCGTGCGCAGCTCGTCGTGGCTCGGGATCTCGCCGTCGAGCATGTGGCGCGCGAGGTCGTGGAGCGACGCCGCCTTGCCACCGGAGCACCCGGCCGTGCGCAGCGTCTCGACGGACGTCCCCAGCAGCGCCTCGGGGCTGGGCACCTCGCCGCCGAAGAGGTCGAGCACGCGGCCGTGGATCGTGCCCGCAGCCTTGCCGTTGAGCTGCTGGAAGATGATCGAGCGGATCAGGTACGCGAACGGATCGAGCACGCCCTCGGGCCGCACGGTGAAGGGTCCGGCCAGCTGGATCAGTCGATCCATGCGCTCGTCGACGCCGCGCAGGTGCTTGATCGCGGCCGCGCGACCGTAGGTGAGCCCGTCCGCCCGGACCTTGGCGGGCGGCAAGCTGGAGACGTCCGCGTCAGCCGCGGGCGCCTTCCGGGTCACGAGAAGCTGACCGAGGGGACTGCCCGCTCCGTCGCGTCCTCGATCTCGAAGAAGTCGCGCGCGGGGAAGTTGCCGATGCCGGCGATGATGTTCGACGGCACCTGCTGGATCTTGGTGTTGTAGTCACGCACGTTGCCGTTGTAGATGCGGCGGGCGGCGCTGACCTTGTCCTCGGTGTCGGCGAGCTGCTGCTGCAGGTCGAGGAAGTTGGTGTTGGCCTTGAGGTCCGGGTACGCCTCGCCGAGCGCGAAGACCTGGCGCAGCGCGCCGTTGAGCAGGCCCTCGGCCTGTCCGGTCGCTGCGGGATCGCCACTGTCGGCTGCCGCGACTGCCGAGTTGCGCGCCGCGACGACGTTCTGCAGCGTCGTCTTCTCGTGTGCGGCGTAGCCCTTGACCGTCTCGATCAGGTTCGGGATGAGGTCGTGGCGGCGCTTGAGCTGCACGTCGATGCCGCTCCATGCCTCATCGACGCGGTTGCGGCGGGAGATCAAGCCGTTGTAGGTCCCGAACGCCCAGATGACGATGAGGACGACGACAGCGATGAGGATGATGAGGCCAGTGCCCATGGAAATGCTCCTGTTTCGGACGGTTCGATCGGTCTCTGCCCGTCACCGCGTACGTTCATGCACGTGGTGACACGATAGCGGCTCGCAGGTTCAGCGGTGCTCTTCGAGGTAGCGCTGCAGCACGTGCCACGCCTCGAGGCAGAAGCGATCGAGATCGGCCGCCTCCGTCTCGTGGCCCTTGCGGTAGATGACGAGGCTGTCGCCGACCTGCTCGAAGTTGACGTGCGCGTCATGGGACAGCAGCTCGATGAACGGTGGGCTGAACAGCTCGTAGAGCGCGATGTCATCCTGCTCGTCGACCACGCGCAGCCGATAGCGCTTGTGGAATGCCTGGCTCTCCAGCTCGACCTGGCGATCGTGGGACATCTTGTCCTGGAGCTTGCCGAAGGAGAGCGACTTGGGCGCGAGGTAGACGCCGCGGAAGCGCTGGGCGACCACTGCGGGCAGCCGGAAGCGCAGCAGGGTGAAGTCGTAGCTGCTGCGCGAGGTGTTGCCCTCGCTGTCGCGTGAGACCTCGACGTAGGTGTAGAGCGCGAGCGTGGCGGGCTGGCCGGCGATCGTGCCGACCAGCTGCTGCTCCCACTTCTGCTCGTCGCCGCGCTTGAGGAGCGGCACGTCAGCCGTCGAATCGGCCATCCCGCCCAGCACGAGTCCTCGGGCCGTCGAGTATCGGTCGAAGAAGTCCTTGTGCGCGCGGGAGTGCTGGATGCCGGCGATGATCGCGACGAGCAGCAGCGCCAGCAGGATCACGAGCCCCCCTGCTCCATACAGGCCGACCAGCAGCAGCGCGATCCCTGCGGCGACGGCACCGAGCACCAGCACGATCCACAGCGTCCGGTTGGCGCCCCCGACTTCACGCATGCGCGCCCGGAAGAGCGCCTTGACGTCGCGTGGTACCTCGAGCTTCGCGGGGGCATCGGCGAAGACGCGCCGGAGCGTGGCCTCGTCGAGCGTCTCGGCGAAGGCGGACTGCGTCTTGGTCATCCAGTGGCTCCAGCGATTGTGTCGGCGACTCGTTGCCGGGTCCAGATGCGGACGGCGGCGGTCGTCTGGTCGATGTCGGCGCGCAGCACGTTGACGAGCGCACGTTCGACGGGCACGTCGTCGGCGAGCTGCGTGAGCAGGGCGATGAGGCGATCGTGCCCGCGTTCGAGCTCGATCCAGCGTATCGTCGCATACCCCGCGAGATAGGCATCTCGAACGCCGTCGGCACCGGCGTCCTCGGCGAACTCGGCGGTCGGATCCGCGCGGAGCAGGCGACCCAGGTCGACGTCGCCGGAGTCGAAGGCGGCATCGAGGACCGCAAGGTCCAGCACGAGCTGCCCGCGCGCCGCGTCGTGGTCGACCTCCTCCGCCGTCGCGACCCCCTCGAGCAGCACGACGGGCACGGAGCCGACGAGGTCGATCAGCACGATGTGGGTCAGCTCGTGACGCACGAGCGCGAGCTGGCGCGGCACGCTGACCTGTGCCATGCGTGACCAGTCGAGCGCGAGCTCCCCTCGCTCGTCCACCCAACCGAGCGCCTCGGCGGCAGTCGGCGTCGTGCCGAGCGACGGCGCGTCGCGGCCCAGCACGCGCTTCGCGTCGGCGCCCTCCTCGAGGATCCAGATCGCGGAGGGCATCGTGGAAGCCAGGTCGCCGTAGCGCGTTCGCAGGCCCGGCAGCACCAGCTGGGCGTGGTCTGCCACGCGCGCCGCGGCCGTGGCGAGGGCGCGTGGTGCGATCACGTCGACGGTCTGGCGCCGGACGATGATCGGGTCGGCGTAGGCGCGCGTGAAGGTTCGCCCCCCGCCAACGGTCACGGAGCGAAGTCGCCAGCCCGTCGGCCCCGTCGCCGCGGTCGCTCCGGTCGGCTGGAGCACGAGCACGACGGGGATGCGCTGGAGCCGCATGCGGTCACGCGCCTGGCGCACGCGCAGCTCGACCCAGGCACGTACGGTGATGGTGCCGGTCAGTCGATCCCCGTCGAAGGTCGCCGGCCGCACGGTCGAGGTCCACGCATTTGCCGGGAGGTCGTCGCCCCACTCACGGAAGGCGATGATCGAGGCCGTTGCGGCGGCCGTCGGGCCTGCGTCGACGAAGGTACCCGCCAGCTGCTTCGGCTGGAGGCGCGAGCCTGGCATGCCGCGCAACCAGCGGGTCGCCCGGATCGTCGCCGCCTGCAGCGTGCGTTCCTGCAGTGCCTGCTCGCGGTGGTATGCCGCGGCATTGCCGAGGCCCTTCGTCACGGTGTCGAGGGTCAGCGCCTCGAAGGCATCCGATGCGGCGGCAGTGCGCGACGGCTCGGCAGTGCTCAGCAGGAACGCCGCGATGCCCGCTCCCATCAGGACCGCAACGATGACGATGACCCAGATCTGGTACTGGTGACGCATACTCCGCCCCTATCGGCAGCGACCGCCTCGGAGCCGAGCCTCCCCGGTGTTTGCCCGAGCGCCGATAGCGGGAGGCCCGGGACATGGGACGTCGCCACTCCAGGA
>JAOPYV010000048.1 GCA_025964435.1 Thermoleophilia bacterium
CGATCTGGCGGCCGGCCTTGTCGAGCAGGATCGGTGGCGGGATGGTGACGTTCGGGCCGAAGCGTACGGCGCCGCCCTTGAGGAGGCGGGGGCGCGTCGCGCCGGCGCCGGACAGCTGCCAGCGCCAAGTGCGTACGCCCTGGCGGCGTTGCACGACGATGTACTCCTTGATCGTGCCGGTGCCTTGGTTGCTGACGACCTCGAAGCCGGGGGCGACGTAGCGCACGCCGCGCTTGTAGAAGGTGGCGCGAGTATTCGGGACGCCGAGCATCTTCCAGGATGCGGCGCCGCGCGAGGTGCGGATCTGCACCGCGCCATCGAGCCGCGCGGGGTAGCGAACGGCGTTGGCGGCCGGCTGTCGCTTCACCTTGGCGCCGAGTCCGCTGACGGTCCAGGGAATCGCCTTGGCGACCGGCTTCGGCGCAGGCTTCGACCGTCCCAGCGCATCTTGCGCCGAAACGAACGAAATGACGCAGATCGCTGCGATGAGCAGCGGAACTGCGTGTTTGCCGGCATACCCCATATGGGGGAAGATCGGCGGGACATCAGTTCAATCAAGGGCGCCGCGCGAAATATGGCCATTCGGCCTATGCAGGCTTTCGAATTTGTCCCGACCGGCAGCGCCAATCTAGGCGAATCGCGCCCACGCTACGGCAGGACGAATGTCCACGTCTGGTCTGATACGCGCTGGTTGCCGGAGGGATCGATGGCGATGATCTGCCACGTGTGCGGCCCGGAGGTGAGCTCGGGTTCGGCAAGCTTGAGGTCGTCGATCTGCCACGCAGCATTCTGGACGGCGGCTCCGCCGAACGTGTCCTCGGTCAGGCCAGGACACTCGTTCAGCAGCACGGGGCTCATGCCGACGTAGCATCCATCCATCGCCATGACGAAGCGAACCTGGATCGTTTGGCCGGCGAACTTCGTCAGGTGCAGCGTCGACGGGACCATGCCCGAGCTGGCGCCTGCGAAGACGTGACGGTGCGGCAAGAGCGTTCCAGTACCGCTCGCGAGCACGCCTGTGTAGCCATTCTCGGCATCCATGACCTCGTGCGTGCAGGCTAGCGACGTCCCCAGCTTCGCCTTGGCGTCGGTCTCACACGTGCTGGCCCACGTAGCGCCCCCGTCGGTGGAGATCTCGACGTTTCCGCCATCCCACGCCGAGTGCAGCCTACCGTCGTTGTAGCGGGTCACCGACGTGTCGAAGTGGTGCGTAAAGCGCAGGTCCGCGCCGGTCGCGGGCACGGCGATGGTCGTGGTCGCAGAAGTCACGCCCTTGTTCGTGTCCCACGCGTCGAAGCCGAGTGAGTTGCCCCCTGCGTTGAAGCCGCTGTGGGCACCCACGGTCCACGGAGCCGCTGACGTCGGTGCCGCGACGCAGCCGGGCACGCCACCTGATCCATCGAAGTCGACGGTACAGATCGGTGCGCCGCTCCCAGCTCCCGGGGTGAATGACGTGACGGTGCCGGCGACCGAGCCGACCAGTCCGCCGTCGATCATGACCTTGTAGCTGGAGATGCCATTGAAGTCGAACGCGGGCTCCCACGTCAGCGCCGTACCGACCGGCACCGTTGCTCCGTCGGCTGGCGTCAGCAGGTTGAAGGTATCCGGAGGCGTGACGTCGGGCACGAACTGCGCGGTGAACGAGAACGGGAAGTCAGTGAAGTTGCCGAGCGTGTCGTAGGCGCGGATCGACCAGGTGTGCGCGCCGAACGGGATGCGCATCACGCCCCACTGGTCGGGCGTCAGGCTGGACGCCTTGAGCACTCCGTCAACCGTGATCGAATACGTCGCGACGCCAGCGGGATCGTTGGCTGCGCTCCAGTCGAAGGTGTACATGCCCTCGTCGGGCGTGCCTCCGTCGAGCGGGAAGGTCGCGCCGACACCCGTCGGGCCGGTCCGGTCCACGGTGATGCCGTCGCTGCAGCTCGACGTGGTGGAGTAGTTGCCGATCCCGTCGCGTGCCTGGACGCAGACCCAGTACTCGCTGGCGGCGGTCAGCGTCAGCGTGCTGTTGGTGAAGCCGCGCACGAGGCCGGTGCTGGTCCAATCGACCATCGCGCCGCTGCCACAGTCGGCGCCACTGCTGGAGGTGCTGGAGATGCAGTACTCGTAGCGACTGATGCCGGCGATATCCGTGCTGGCCGACCAGTTGCCCGCCAGCGTCGTCAATGAGCTGGTGTAGTCAAGGTCGGCTGCCGCGCCGTCATTGACGGTCGCCGGAGCGGCTGGTGGTCCATCATCGGCCACCACGCCATCTGAGCAGAGCCCGAGGCTTGGATTGCCCGGATTGTCCGTTGCGCGAATGCAGGCGTAATAGGTGGACCCAGCGACCAGTGTCAGGCCGCCCTGAGTGTGGTTCAGCGTGAGCCCAGTGGAGGTCCAGGGCAGGTGTGCGGCGCCCGCGCAGTCAGCGCCGGCCGGAGAGTCGGTGAAGCAGACGTCGTAGCTGGCGACGCCCGAGGGATCGGTGGCCGCATTCCAGTTCGCGGACATCGACGTCACCGAATTCTGTGCATCCACGTCAGCGCCGAGTGAATCGCGAGGAATGGTGACGATCGGCGGGTTGTTGTCGAGGCGGATCGCGCCGCTCGTGGTGGTCCAGACGCGTCCGGCGGCGTCGGTGACGTCGAGCCGGAAGTTGTAGTCGCCGTCGGGGCCGACGATGGTGCTGTCCCAGTTGCAGCTGATTGCGCCGCTGGTGATGCCGCTGCAGATGGGTACGGCGTTCCAGGCACCGGCCGGCGCGGCGCGCCATCGGATCTGCCATGTGGCCACGCCACTCGCAGCGCCATCCTTGAGGGGATCCGCAGCCGTGCCGGCGAACAGCACGCTCGTGCCGCCGCTCGGGGTGGTCGGCCAGGTGATGCTGCTGACGGGATCCTGGGTGTCGATGCGCACGGTGCGGTCGGCGGTCGAGGTCGAGCGGGCGGCGACGTCGAGCGCGTTGACGCTCCACGTGTGGCTGCCGTCGGTCAGTGCGGCGGGCGTGTAGGTGCTGGCGGTGCCCGTGAGGGTGTCGGCGGTCGCGCCGTCGATCACGGGCTGCGTGCGCGCCACGCAGCGATCATCGGTCGCGGTCCACGACAGGGCCGGCGTTGCGGAGGTGGACCAGGCGTTGTTCGCCGGCGTGGTGAGGCTCACGGTCGGCGCCACGATGTCGACACCGACCTGCAGCTGCGGGTTCGGTAGACCCGGGTTGTTCCACGTCAGGTTGTTGGGCATGTCGCGTGCGGCGACCTTCCACCAGTAGAGGCCGGCGGGGCGTGCACCAAGTGTCAGGGAGCTGACGGGCGGTGCGCCGACGACGGAGCCGTAGGCGAGCGGGAAGGTGGCGGTCGGGTCGAAGTAGACGCGGTACTCGGCGAGCGAGCTGTCAGCGGCGTCGGTCCAGTCGAGTGTCGGGGTGGCGGAGGTGAAGGTCGGGATAGCGGTGCAGCCGGGTGCGACCGGACCGGTCGTGATCGCGGGGAGCGCCGGGTTGGTGGGCGGCTGGAGATCGAACACGGACGGCGGCGTCCAGTCGGTCTTGGTGACCTTGAGTGCGCCGGCGTTGTAGGTGGTCGTGGTGTTGCCGACGTGGTCCGTGGTCACGATGCGGTACTGGTAGCACTTGTTGGTCGCCATGGCGATGGGGTCGAGCACTGGCGACGCAGCGGGGTTCGTGACCGAGACGATCCATGCCGGCAGTCCCCAGACGCACGACCCGGCGATGAGGTCGCCCTCGGCGCGCTCGATGACCCATGATTCGAGTCCGGAGCGGTTGGGGCCGGTGCCGGCGCCGCCGAAGTCGGTGCCGCGGTTGAAGGTCAGGCTGTTGCGCGTGCTGGGCGGGACCGGGCCGGGCAGGTAGTCGTCGAGGTAGTCGATCGTCGCGCCGACCGGCGCGTCGGAGTCGGCTTCGGTACGGAAGATCGCAGTGTTCGGACGGCCGGCACCGTCGGTCGCGGTCACGGTGTGGTTGGCGGTGATCGGAGCACCGGGGCTGAAGGTGTAGCTGTAGCTGTAGGGGGTTGGACCGGTGCCGGCACCGCCGGCGGTGAAGCCGCCACCGATCGCCGGGTAGACCACTCCAGCGATGCCGTTGAAGTCGGAGGCGTTGAAGCGCACGGCGACTGTGCCACTGCCCGCGGGGTTGTAGTAGAGCGTG
>JAOPYV010000058.1 GCA_025964435.1 Thermoleophilia bacterium
GACGCTCGCCTCGATCGATCAGGCCGCGTGCTGGCTCCGCGTGCTGGTGGCGAGCGGTCTCGTCGTCGTGGCGATCACGGAGAAGCTCGCGAACGTGCCGATGACCGCGTCGGTGCTCGCCCAGCACCCGAACGTCGACCTCGGACGCCTGCTCGGCACCGATGCCACCACGACGGTCCTCCTGCTGGGCGCCGTCGAGATCGCCATTGCGGTGCTCGTCCTGCTGCTGCCGCTTCCGGAGCTGCTCGCCCTCGCCATCGGCGCGCCGTTCGTCCTGTCCGTGGGGGAGTTCGGGCTGCTCGAGGTTCCCGGCCACCTCCCGGTGTGGGGTGCTGTCGCAGTGCTCGCGCTGCTGGGTGCACACCCGCAGACGGCTGACCTGCTCACCATCCGACCACCGTGGCTGCGCGGGCGACTTCGTACGCCCGAGGCGGCGCGCACCCAGACCGTCGGTGGACGTGTTCCCTGGATGCTGCCGACCCTGGAGCCGGCAGCGCTCGCGCCAGCCGTCGTGCCGCAGGCACCCGCTGCCCTCGCGCCGCGACGCATCGTGGTGGGTGGCACGCACACGCAGGCGACCGCCGCGCGCGTCCCGGCACTGACGATCGAGGCGCCAGTCCCGCTGCCGCCCTTCGCGCCGCAGGCCGCTGCTTGGTTGGCGACCGAGGAGGCGACGACGGCAGCGCCGCCGCTCGCGGACCTCGACAGGTTCCAGTGGGCGGCGCCGCGCAGTCGCGACGACATCCCCGTGGGCTAGCCCATTCGAGGAATCAGGCGGGCGGGATCGGCACGTCGCCGCCGCGATGCGCGCCGGCATCGATGCGCGGCTGCATGATCTTCGCGAGCCGCTCGTTCGTCGCCGCCTGGTCGGCGTCGAAGACGACCTGCTCGAACGACGTCAGCTCCTCGAGGAACGAATCGGCGTCGAGCGTGAAGCTCGACTGTGACCGGAAGATCTTGCCGTGCGAGGTGCGCGTCGGGGCCTCGTCGCCAGCGAACAGCTCCTCATGGAGCTTCTCGCCATCGCGCAGGCCGACGACCTCGATGTCGATGTCGACGCCGGGGGTCAGGCCGCTCATCTCGATCATGTTGCGTGCGAGGTCGATGATCTTCACCGGCTCGCCCATGTCGAGCACGAACACCTCGCCGCCCTCGCCCATGGCACCGGCCTGGACGATCAGCTGCGCGGCCTCGGGGATGGTCATGAAGAAGCGGGTCATGCGCTCGTCGGTCAACGTCACCGGACCACCGCGCTCGATCTGGCGCTTGAAGATCGGGATGACGGAGCCGGAGGAGCCGAGCACGTTGCCGAAGCGGACGGCCATGTAGCGGGTGTGGAAGCTGCGCTCGGCGAAGGCCTGCACGACCCACTCCGCGAGTGCCTTGGACTGGCCCATGACGGTGGTCGGCTCGACCGCCTTGTCGGTCGACACGAGCACGACGCGCTCGACGCCGACACGCTCGGCCAGCTCGCACACGACGCGCGTGCCGATCGTGTTGTTGCGCACGGCCTCGGCCGGCATCTGCTCGAGCATCGGCTGGTGCTTGTAGGCGGCGGCGTGGAAGACGACCTTCGGCTTGTGCCGCTCGAACACCCCGCGCATGCGGGCGCGGTCGGTCACGTCGGCCAGCTCGATCGTCACGCCGGCGAAGCCGCGCTCGTGGAGCAGCTCCTGCTGGATGTTGAAGAGGTTCTCCTCGGCGTGGTCGACGAGGACCAGCGTCTTGGGATGCATCGAGGCGATCTGGCGGCACAGCTCCGAACCGATCGATCCGCCGGCACCGGTGACGAGCACGATCTGGCCGGTCAGGTACTCCGCGATCTTCTGGAGGTCGACGTCGATCGGGTCGCGGCCGAGCACGTCCTCGACCCGCACCTCGCGGATCTGGCTGGCGAGGTCGCCGGACTCGCCGAGCACGAGCTCACCCATCGAGGGGAGGATCCGGACCTTCACGCCGGCCTGGCGGGCGCGCTCGACGATGCGACGCACCTCGGTGCCGGGCGAGCTGGGCATGGCGATGATGACTTCCTCGGCGCCGGCGTCGAGCACGTGGCGCTCGATGTCGTCGGTGCGGCCGAGCACCGGCACGCCGAGGATCCGCATGTCGTGCTTGCGGGCGTCGTCGTCGAGCAGGCCGACGGGAACGAAGCCGAGCGAGGTGCGCTGTGATTCACGGACCAGCAGGTGGCCGGCGCTGCCGGCACCGATGATGAGCACGCGCGTGCCACCGAGGTCACGGTTGTGGGCGGCGCCACCGAACAGCGTCGGGCGCTCGAAGACGGAGCGGGCGAGCAGGCGCAGGCCACAGAGGAAGGCGACGGCGAAGCCGAGGTCGTAGATCAGCACGGAGCGCGGGATGTCGACGGACGCGAACGGGGCGTCGAGCGGCGGCACGATGTTGACGAAGGCGACGACGCTCAACCACCCGAGCACGACGCGCACGAGGACGGCTTCCATGTCCTTGACGCTCGTGTAGCGCCACATCTTGGCGTAGAGCCCTGAGGTGACGAACAGGGTGACGTTGATCAGCGTGACGTAGCCGATCGTGGCGAACATCGCACGCTCGTAGAAGGCCGGCGTGCCGTTGTCGAAGCGGATGAAGAAGGCGAGCCACCAGGCGAGGCTGATGAACACGGCATCGGCAACGACCTGCCAGATGCGGTGGCCGCGCAGCAGCACGAGGACGCGCGTGCGCAGGCCGGACTGGATGGCACGCGCGGAACGAGTCCGCCACGAGCCGCGTGAATTCGGGGAAACAGGGCGATTCGACATCCCCGAAAGTGTACCTGCCCGCCCTGCGGACGTGCGATCCACCCGTGCGCTGGGGCTGATCGGGGCGCTCGCTGGCCGCCTGCGGTCAGGCGCGACCTACGAGGTGTGGCGGTTGAGTCGCGTATGGAGCAACTGAGCCGCCACACCTCGCAGGACGGAGCCAGGTGTGGCGGCTGAGTCTCGTATGGAGCGACTCAGCCGCCACACCCCGTAGGGCGGATGTCACCGCTGCGGCAGCCCGGCGAGCAGGATGTCGAGCAGGTCGCGAGGATTGCGATCGTGGAGCAGCGCGTCGGCGGCGCCACGGGGTCGACGCTCGAGCACCACCTCGTCGGCGCGTTCGAGGCGCAGCAGGCGCCCGCTCGCGAGCAGCGCCTCGTCGACGCCACCCATGCGACCGGCAAAGACGGTGTAGACCGGCACGCCGAGCGCGGCGGCCTCGCGATTCATCGTGCCGCCCGCGCTCACGACGAGATCCGCCGCGGCCACGAGGGAGGCGCCGTCGAGCGCCTCGGTCGGCAGCAGCACGCGCCGGTCGCGGCCAAGCTCGGCGCGCAGGCGCGTGCCCTGTGCCTCGGTGCGCGGCAGCACGACGGCGACGCAGCCCTCGGTCGCGCGCACGCGGTCGATGACCGCGCCGAACACGTCGTTCTCGATGCCGCGGTGGTACAGGGCCATGTCCGCGGGCGGGCGCAGGACCACGAGCACCGCGTCGCGGTCGATGCCGAGGCGCGCTCGTACGGCATCCGGGTCGAGCGCATCGGCGTCGAGGTAGTACTCCTCCTTGAGCCCGGGGTACGTCACGACCTTGCCCGAGGCGCCGTAGGAATCCAGGCGCTCGATCGGTACCGATTCCGGGACCACCACGCGCCAGCTCGCGCGACAGTTGAGCCGGTGCATCGTGGCTGCCCACTCGTAGTCGAAGATCGTCACGTGCGGCACGCGGAGCAGGCGGCTCACGAGCGGCGCGTCGGTCGAGCCATGGGACAGCACGACGTCGAAGGCGCCGTGCGCGCGTTGCTGCGCGCGGACGAAGCGCAGCAGCCCGGCCGTCCGGCCGAACGCGGCGCGTGCCTTCCCGAGCCGCGACGTTCCGCCATGCCGGCCGATCACCTCGGGCTCGAGCCCGTGCAGCGCCGCAAGCTCCAGCGTCTGTGCGAAGCGGCGCGCGGTGATGACGACGTCATGGCCATCTGCTCGCAGCAGCTCGACGAGCGGCGCGAAGAACGGCACGTGCGGCGAGTTGGTGAGGTCGACCAGGACCCGCATCGGGCTAACGCACGCCAGCCGGTACGCCTGCACGCACGGCTTCGACCACTTCGGTCACCTGGTCACGGGTCATCGTGGCGAACATCGGGAGCGCGACGCCGGTGGCGCAGAGGCGCTCGGTGACGGGCAGGTCGCCGGGCGCATAGCCGAGGCTGTCGTAGACCGGCTGCGTGTGGTGCGGCTCGCCGTAGTAGACGGTCGCGCCGACGCCCCGCTCGCGGCAGGCCTCGACGAGCGCCTCGCGATGGTCGGTCCGCACGACGTAGAGGTGCCAGATCGGCACGTTGCCCTCGCCGACGGGCGGCAGCTCGACGAGGTCGCCGAGGCCGGCCTCCTCGTACCACGCAGCGACCTGGCGACGATGCGCGTTCCAGCCGTCGACCTCCTGGAGGTTGCGGCGCAGGATCGCGGCCTGCAGGTCGTCGAGGCGCGAGTTGTAGCCGACCAGCTCGAAGACCTTCTTGTCCTTGGAGCCGTGGAAGCGCAGCATCCGGACGAGCTCGTTGACCTCGTCGCTGTTGGTGGCGATCAGGCCACCGTCGCCGAAGGCGGGCAGGTTCTTGGTCGGGAAGAACGAGAACGTCGATGCGTCGCCGAAGGCGCCGGCCTTGGTGCCGTCCTGCTCCGCGCCCCATGCCTGCGCCGAATCCTCGATCACCTTGAGGTCGTGCTCGGCCGCGAGCGCGAGCAGCGCAGGCATGTCGGCGACCTGGCCGAACAGGTGCACGAGCACGATCGCCTTCGTCTTGCCGGTGATGCGTGCGCGCACGCTCTCGACGTCGAGGTTGTTCGTGTCGGGGTCGACGTCGGCGAAGACGGGCACGGCGCCGACGGACGAGATCGTCTCGGGCGTGGCGAAGAAGGTGTAGGCGGGGCAGATGACCTCGTCACCCGGCTGCACGCCGAGCGCGCGCAGGGCGATCGTGATCGCGTCGGTGCCGTTGGCGACGCCGATCGCGTGCTTGACGCCCAGGTATGCGGCGGCCTCCGCCTCGAACGCCTTGACGTGCGGGCCAAGGATGAACTGGCCGGAGCGGATCACGTCGGCCGCGATCTGCTCGAGCTCGCCCACGTACGGCTCGTACTGCGCGCGGGGGTCCATGAGGGGGACTGCCATGTCGGTGCTCCTGTCCGTCGATTCCGTCGAACCCTAGCGGACAGGGGGCGTACGGCGGTCGGCGGATCAGGCGTTGGCGAGCGCGCCCACGTCCACCAGCACCTGGTTGAGTGCGATGGTCGCGGCATCGATCCGGCTCCGGGCGCCGATCAGCGAGTCGGGGGACCCGCTTGCGCGGCGCAGCTCAGCCACGCCGGCGAGCGCGTGTCGAGCAGCGGTCCGCAGCGCATCGCGCAGGGCCGCGGGCAGCTGGGCCGCGAAGGATTCGGTGTCGCGCAGGCGTGACGCCGCCTGGCCGACGAGTCGCGCGGCCCACCGCATGTCCCGTTCGGAGGTCGGCGTTCGCGGAGCGCCCCACGGGTTGTCCGGCGCCGCGGGCATCCAGAGCTCGGGAATGCCGATGAAGCCGGTGTCGGGCCTCGTCGGTTCCAGCAGGTCGCTTGCATGGCTCAGTTCCGTGCGTGCAGCCAGGGCCGCGGCGCGGGCCTGGAGGTGCGGAGGAACGAGTACTGGTGGAGCAATGCGCATTGGAGTTCCGTTCGTGGGGTCTGTTGGAAGCGTGTGGCCCGACGATGCTTCGGTGTCGCATGCCGGAAATGGGCTGTTGTCTGCTGGAGGCAGGCTAGGTCCGGAAATCATCCTCGGTCAATGAGCATTCTCCGAAAAATCATCAACATACTCTCGGTTTCACGTCGATTCCTTTCGGGGATCGATGCCTCGATGCATCGGTTCCTCACCTCTGGAGCGCTCGCGGCGGTCGTGACCGCCGTGCTGTGGCGCCTCGCAGCAGGCCTCGCGCGCGAGTGGATGCTGCTCTCGGGCAGCGGTGAGCTGGAGCGTCGCCTCGAGCGGCGTCGCGTCCGGCGTCTGGCGCTGGTCGCCGTGGAGGCGGGTGTCGCGCCCTCGCCTGATCCGTTGGGTGGCCGAGGCGTCCATCGCACCGTCCGTGCCGGTGCCGTGCGCCCCGACGATGTCGATGACATGGGCCTGCTCGAGGCCGCGATGCGCTCGACGGCGCGCGCCCGCGTCCAGCACGACCCGACCCAGCTCGTCACCCCGCGCGCGCCCGTCCAGCCCGTGGCCCGTCCCGAGGCCGCACCCGAGGTAGAGCCCGAGCGCGAGGAGTCGCGGCCGTCCGTCCTCCGCTTGGGGATTGCCGACCAGCCCGTCCTGCCACAGCGTGCGGTGGATCCACTGCGCCAGATCCGCGATGCCGCGACGGTGGCGGACGCCGAGCGGCGTGAGCGGGCGCCGGTCTGGGTGATTGCCACGGCGGCAACCGGCGTGCTCGCGACGCTGGTGCCCCTCGTCCGCCCGCTCGGGTCGAGCTCGCCCTGGTGGGCGCTTGCGGGCCTCGCGATCGTCGCAGCGGCGGCGATCGGCGCATACCGAAGTCGCTGACTCCCGTACGTTGACACTCCCGCGGTCGGAAGGCCCCGCCGTACCCTGCTCCGATGTGTAGGATCCGAGCGAGGTGGGTGCCGTCAGGTTGCCCGCGGACGATGTGAAAGGTGCGCTCGACGCATGAAGGGTCAGTGGGGCAAGCTCGTCGGCTATTTCGTCGCGACGCTCATCATCAGCGCGGCGGGGACCTTTGGTCTTCCGCTGCTTGGCGGCGGCTCATGGCTGCCGGACCTCCTCTCGCGTGAAGGGGGCGCGATCGATGAGCTCTTCTGGGGCCTCACGATCATCTCGCTCATCATCTTCGCGATGGTCGCGGCGTTCGTGATCTACGCGATGGTGCACTTCCGCGCCGAGCCCGGTGACCTCTCCGACGGCGAGCACATCCACGGCAACGCGCGACTCGAGGTGGTGTGGATCGTCGTTCCGACCATCATCGTCGCCGTCATTGCCATCCTCAGCTACATCGTGCTCGAGGACAATGAGATCGGCCTCTACGACAAGGCTGCTGCCAAGGACAAGGGCGCGGCGACCCTCGCGGTCGACGTGCGCGGCTTCTCCTTCGGCTGGAACTTCCGCTACGAGGACCTCGACGGCGCCAAGCTGACGGGTGAGGACGCGCCGGACGCGTCGCCCGAGCTCGTGCTGCCCAAGGGCCAGGTCGTGCGCTTCAACGTGCTCTCGTGCTCGGGCAAGGAGCACCTCGGTCGCCTCGAGGAGCAGGTCCGCCGCGAGCTCGAGACCGAGGGCAAGGACAACGAGTTCGCCGAGATCGAGCCCGGCATCTGCGAGAAGGAGTGGGACTCCACGACGGCCGAGGACCAGGCAGCAGCAGAGGAGACCGCGACCAAGGTCTTCGAGGCGCGCAGGGCCAAGGCCGACGGCGATGACCTCAGCAAGGAGCAGAAGGAGCTCCTGGAAAGCCTGCCCGCCTACCACGGTGACCAGCAGCACATCGACGTCAACCACGCGTTCTGGGTCCCCGAGGCGCGCCTGAAGATCGACGCGATCGCCGGCCTTCGCACGTACGTGCAGTGGCAGCCCACGCGCACGACGCGCCCCGACGACAACTACCAGGTCGTCTGTGCCGAGCTCTGCGGCTCCGGCCACAACGGCATGCGCAGCGACATGTGCGTCATCGAGCAGGATGCCTTCGACTGGTGGCTTGGCCTCTCCGAGGAGGAGCGGCAGGACGCGACGTGCGCGAACCTGCGCGTCTTCAACTGCTTCGAGGGCACGGACGACTTCGACGAGCTCCTCGAGAACGTCGCACAGATCACCAAGGAAGACCCCGAAGCGGGTTGCCGTGAAGCCCAGGAGGCTCTGGCATGACGAGTACGCAGCAGACAACCCACGAGGCGCCGACGGCCGGTGACGGATCGCTCAACGTGCGACCGATGCAGGGCCTGATCGGCATGGCGCTGGGCTTCATCCTCGCCGGCATCGTCGTGACGGTGTTCCGTCTCTGGACCGGCGGCATCGAGTGGAACGGCTCGGCGAGTGACTGGAAGGCACTGCTCGGCCTCGGCGGCGGCAAGCTCATGTACGTCTCGATCTTCGGCGCGCTGCTCGGACTGCTCGTCGTGATCAACGGAGTCGCCGGCTTCCGCCGTCACGGCTTCCTCAGCGCACTGGCGCAGCTGCCGGTCGGCTACGCCATCGGCGCGGCCGTCACGATGCTCATCCGCATGGCCTTCGGCCTCACGCCGTACTCGGAAGGTCCGGTCGCGACCTTCGGCGTCATCGCCGGCTACTACTTCTTCGTGCGCGGCCTCGGCGGCTGGGCGAACTGGTGGTGGTACATGAAGGGCGCCGCGACGCCCGAGCATGAGGACCACTCCAACCACGGCGCACGCCGCGGATGGCGCGACTACCTGATCTTCAACACCGACCACAAGGTCATCGGCCTGCAGTACCTGGTCTCGGTGTTCTTCTTCATGCTCATCGGCGGCGCGCTCGCTGAGAGCGTGCGTGCCGAGCTCGCCAACCCCGAGCTGCAGTACTTCG
Organism: Thermoleophilia bacterium; assembly: GCA_025964435.1. GTDB lineage: Bacteria > Actinomycetota > Thermoleophilia > Gaiellales > SKUG01 > JAGQUL01. Next base: position 8,569 of record JAOPYV010000058.1, read on the forward strand.
CCGACGGCTCCGCCTACAACCAGGCGATGTCGCTGCACGGCGTGATCATGCTCTTCCTGTTCATCATCCCGGTCTTCTCCGGTCTGGCGAACTACGTCGTGCCGATCATGCTGGGCGCGCCCGACATGGCGTACCCCCGCCTGAATGCGCTGTCGTTCTGGACCTTCATCTTCGGTGGCGCGATCTTCCTCGCCTCGATCCCGCTCGGCACCTTCGAGGCCGGTTGGACCAACTACGCGACGCTGTCGTCGACGAACGGACCGAGCGAAATCGGGGTCGGGCAGCTCATGTGGCTGCTGGGCATCCAGTTCATCGGTGCTTCGTCGATCATGACCGCGATCAACTTCGTCGTGACGATCGTCGCCATGCGCGCACCCGGCATGACGATGTGGCGCATGCCGCTCTTCGTGTGGGGCAGCCTGACGCAGTCGCTGCTCATCGTCTTCGGCACGCCGTTCGTCGCGGGCTCGCAGTTCATGGTCCTGTTCGACCTCGTGATGGGCACCCGCTTCTTCCAGTCGGCGTTCGGTGGCGATCCGATCGCCTACCAGCACATCTTCTGGTTCTACTCGCACCCCGCCGTCTACATCATGATCCTGCCGGGCTTCGGCCTGATCTCGGACGTGCTGACGACGCACGCACGCAAGCCGATCTTCGGCTACCGCGCGCTGGCGATCTCCACGCTGGGCATCGGCTTCCTCGGCTTCACGGTCTGGGCGCATCACATGTTCACGTCGGGCATGGCCGAGTGGCTGCGCCTGCCGATGATGCTCCTCACGATGCTCATCGCCGTGCCGACGGGCATCAAGGTGCTCGGTTGGTCGGCCACGCTGTGGAAGGCCAAGATCCACATGACGGTGCCGATGATGTGGACGCTCGGTTTCCTCTTCACCTTCACCTGTGGCGGCCTGACCGGCGTCATGCTGGCGAGCGTGCCGTTCGACATCCACGTCCAGGACACGTACTTCGTCGTGGCGCACTTCCACTACGTGCTGTTCGGCGGCTCGGTGCTGACCGTGTTCGCCGGCGTGTACCACTGGTTCCCGAAGATGACGGGCCGCATGTACGACGAGAAGCTCGGTCGCCTGCACTTCTGGCTCATGTTCATCGGCATGAACGTCACGTTCTTCCCGATGCACTGGCTCGGCACGCTCGGCATGCCGCGCCGGATCGCCGACTACCAGGAGCTCGCGGCGAACTACCCGTCCGTGCACGGCTGGAACATCGTGATCACCCTCGGCGCGCTCATCCAGGGCGTCTCCTACGCGGTCTTCCTCTACAACATGGTGACCTCGTGGCGACGCGGTCCGATCGCCCCGGCGAACCCGTGGCGCAGCCGCACGCTCGAGTGGCTCGTGTCGAGCCCGCCGCCGCTCTTCAACTTCCACGACACACCGAAGGTCGTGGGTGCACCGTACGACTACGGCGTGCCGGGTTCGGTGCATGCACTGCTCAAGGGAGACCCGGGCTACGACGAAGCGCTGCCCGGCGCCATCCCTGAGACGACGACCGCGCACTGATCGCGCCGTAGACCACCGAGGAACTGACTGACATGGACGCACACGCAGCAACGGTCGACGCGCACGCGCATCACGATGAAGAGCACCCGCCACCGGTGATCTGGAGCGCGAAGACGCCGCCCACGCTCATGGGCATGCTCTTCTTCATCGGCTCGGAGATCGCGCTGTTCGGCTCGTTCTTCATGATGTACTTCTTCGTTCGCGTGGCCGGCGACGCCGACTACTCGAGCTGGGCACACCAGGTCGGCGACCTGCTGCCGATGAGCGTGGTCACGTACAACAGCCTGATCCTGTTCTCGAGCTCGGTGACGATCCACTACTCCGAGATCGCCCTGGCCCGCGGCAATCGCCGCGGTCAGCTCGGCTGGCTGCTCGCCACGATCGTGCTGGGCGCGACCTTCCTCAGCATCCAGATCTTCGAGTACGCCGAGCTGGTCGGCCATGAGTTCCTCGGACCCTCCACGAGCGCCTACTCGAGCGTGTTCTTCTCGCTCACGGGTATCCACGGCTCGCACGTGTTCGTAGGCCTCGTGCTGCTGGCGGTGATGGCCGTCCGCACGGCGCGCGGCCACTACGCACCGTCGAAGGACAAGCACGTTGGCTTCACGACGATGAGCATCTACTGGCACTTCGTCGACCTGATCTGGGTTGCCGTCTTCGGCCTCATCTACGTCCCGGGCAACTGGGATCGCTGGGGCGACACGAGCGTCGCGGGCATGCCCGGCTACGTCACCTTCGGTGTCGGCGCCGCGATCATCATCCTGCTGCTCAACGTGCCGAAGATGATCGGCAAGGGCTTCCCGAAGGATCACTGATCCTGCGCGGCTGCGGCCGCATGGGGGCAGCGCGGACGGTGGATCGAGGCCAGCGTTCCGTATTCCGGATGGTCGTGGGCGAGCGTGCGTGATCAGCTTGGGTGGAACGTTTCGATCCACGCAAAGGAATTCCCATGCAGCCAGTCTCCGCAGCCCCGGCACCTGTGGCAGCGCCCGTCGCCACGGGCACGGTCACGCAGGTCGTGTACACCGACTTCGGTGGCAAGCAGCCGACCACGGACACGATCAGGCAGCCGCAGTTCGCCACTCGGATCGAGGGCTCGTTCCATGCGGCGATCCAGCAGGCGAGCAACATGGTTCGCGAGATCGGGGCGCAGCACCACGGACCGCTCGCCACGTTCGCCTACCGCTACAACGACGCCCCGAACATGGCGGTCTACGCCGCGGGCGAAGGCGCCTGGAACATCGCGAAGTCCAGCGAGTCGATCCATCTCTATGACCGCGTCCGCGCGGGCAAGGTCGTCGCCTCCTCGGTGACGAAGGCCGAGGGCTCCGACCTCGCCGCGATCGTCTCGTGGAACCGCTGGGCCGACCTGCGCGACGCCGACACGGCACAGTCGAAGCCGCTCGTTCGCATCCCGGGCATCGGGACGGTCCTCGCAGGCTGAGCTACGCTGCAGGCATGCGCAGGGTGCACATGCCAGCACGCGTCACGGTCGGCCTCCTCGCAGCCAGCCTC
>JAOPYV010000069.1 GCA_025964435.1 Thermoleophilia bacterium
TCGTTGACCGAGGAATCCTTCTCGATGTACAGGTCGCTCGAGGGCACGTACGCCTCGGGCTGGTAGTAGTCGTAGTAGGAGACGAAGTACTCGACCGCGTTGTCGGGGAAGAACTCGCGGAACTCGTTGCAGAGCTGCGCGGCCAGCGTCTTGTTGTGCGCGAGCACGAGCGTCGGGCGCTGCACCTGCTCGACGAGCTTGGCCATCGTGAAGGTCTTGCCCGTGCCGGTCGCCCCGAGCAGCGTCTGGAACTTGTCGCCGCGGTTGATGCCGCGCGTGAGCTCCTCGATCGCGACGGGCTGGTCACCCTTGGGCTGGAAGGCGCTCTGGACGCGGAAATCGGGCATGCCGACATTCTGCCACGGACGTCGAGGGCTGAACCCCTACGCCTACGGGACGCGCGCGGCGCGAAGCTCGTCGAGCACGCGACCGGCGAAGGCGTCGAGGTCGTCGACCGACCCCGTGTTCACGTAGCTGTAGTCAGCGCGTTCGGCCTTCTCGGCCTCCGGCATCTGTGCGGCGGCCCGTTCGGCGGACAGCGTGCGGCCCGACCCGCGCGCCTCGGCGCGTTCGATCCGGGTCGGCAGCGGCGCGGTGATCGTCACGATCGCATCGTAGCGATCCTCGAGGCCCGCCTCGAACAGCAGCGGCACTTCCGCCACGGCGAACTCGGGCGGATGTGCGAGGGCGTTCTGGGCGGCGACGAAGCTCAGCCAGGCCTCGCCGACGAGCGGGTGGAGCAGGCCCTCGAGCCAGCGTCGCTGCTCGGGATCGACGAACACGATCGACGCGATCGCGCTGCGGTCGATCGTGCCATCGGCGGCGACCATGTCGTCGCCCCAGCGCTCGCGCACGGCGGCAACGACGGCCGGCCTGGCGTAGAGCTCATGGACCGCCGTGTCCGCAGAAAAGGGAACGGCCCCCCGCCGTGCGAATGCCTCCACCACCGTCGACTTCCCGGCGCCTATACCGCCGGTGACGCCTATGAGGATGGGTGCATTTGGCACGATGCGAGGGGCCGTCTTGGTCCCGTGGATCAGATTCGCTTCAGCGGATCAGGCCTCGTCCTCGCCAGCGGCAGCCTCTTCGGCGGCCTCGGCGGCGACGTCCTCTGCAGGAGCCTCGACCTCGTCCTCGACCTCGACCGGCAGCTCCTCGGCGGGAGTCTCGGCCAGCTCGGCCTCGACTGCTGCTTCGGCGGGTGCGTCGGCGTCAGCCTCGTCCGCGGCGGGAGCGTCGTCAGCAGGCGCCTCGACGGCTGCTGCTTCCGTGCCCTCCTCCGGCTCGTTGGCACGGGCGGCTGCTTCACGCAGCGCGGCGGCCATCGAGGTGGACGGACCGTCGAGGTCAAGACCCTCGCCGGATGCATCGATCGGCACGAAGTCGTCGTCGGCAGGCAGGTCGGCAGGTCGCTCGGTCGTCTGCTTGATCGACAGCGAGATGCGGCGCCGCTCGGCGTCGATCTCGATGAGCTTGGCCTTGACCTTGTCGCCCGGATTGACGACCTCGCGCGGGTTCTCGACGTGCTCCCAGCTCAGCTCGGAGATGTGGACGAGACCCTCGACGCCCGGGAACAGCTCGACGAATGCGCCGAAGGTGACGGCCTTGGTGACCACGCCTTCGAGCTCGTCGCCGACCTGGTAGTCGTTGAGCACCTTCTGCCACGGATCTTCACGGGTCTGCTTGAGACCCAGCGAGATGCGCTGGCGATCGCGGTCGATGTCGAGGACCTTGACCTGCACGGTCTGGCCGATCTCGATGACCTCGCCCGGGTGGTTGACGTGGCTCCAGGAGAGCTCGGAGATATGGATGAGACCGTCGATGCCCTCGAGGTCGACGAACGCGCCGAACTCGACGATGTTCGAGATCTGGCCCTCGACGACGTCGCCGACGTTGAGGTGGTCGAGGATGCGCTGGCGCACCTCTCGTCGCTCTTCCTCGAGCACTGCGCGGCGCGAGAGCACCACGTTGTTGCGCGAGCGGTTGAGCTCGATGACCTTGGCCTCGATGTCCGTGTCGAGGAACGACAGGAGATCCTGGACGCGGCGGATGTCGACGAGCGATGCCGGCAGGAAGCCACGCACGCCGAGGTCGAGGATGAGTCCACCCTTGACGACCTCGATGACGCGACCGGTGACGATCTCGCCAGCCTCGGCCGCGGCCTCGATCCGGCGCCATGCCTTCTCGAAGCGGGCACGCTTCTTGGAGAGGATCAGGCGACCGTCTGCATCTTCCTTGGTGAGGACGAGTGCATCGACTTCCTCGCCGAGCTCGACCTCATCGCGGGGATCGACGTTGCGGCGGATCGACAGCTCGTTGGCGGGGATGACTCCCTCGCTCTTGTAGCCGATGTCGACGAGGACCTCGTCGTTGTCGATGCGCACGACGATGCCGGTCGTGACTTCGCCTTCCGTGACGTCACGGAGGTTGGCCTCGTAGTCGGGGATCCAACCGCCCTCGACTTCGATCCAGCCTGCGGTGTCCGCGGGGCGCTCGGTGACGACGGATTCAATGGTGACGGTAGCCATGTAGCGGTGTTCCTCGGTCGATGTCGGTCAGGGACGGGCGTCCGCGCGCCGTGCTGCGACATCGGGGGGTGATCAGCACGTCGGCGATTTCGATGCCCCGTGGTCGGGACATGGACGCCAGCCCGGTAACGGGTTGGTTCCCTCGATGATACAGGAATCCGTGGATCTCCGATGAGTGGGCAGGGGATCGGCTGGAGCCGCGCCGTCAACAGGGGGACTACGACATGCCAGCCATCGGGCTGATCGACTTTGGGCGCCTTGCCCGCAACGCAGGAGCGTACGCCGACATCGCGGCCAGCGCGCCGCGGCTGTCCGGCGTGCAGCTCCAGGGCCTGCGCGACGGCGCGAAGACGCAGGCCGCGCTCGTCGGCAAGCAGATCGCCGCGCTCGAACGCGGCATCAAGTCGGGAGAAGTGACCGGCGCGCAGCCTGCGATGGACGCCCTCGTGTCGGCGAAGCAGGCGCTCGTCGACGCCCACCTCGTCATCACCAGCGACGCCACAAAGGTGCGCTCGTGGACGCCGAAACCCGCTGGATACGGCGCGATCTACGACGCCCGTGCGGCCGAGGATTCGCTGCGTCTCGCGTCCCGCTCGCTCGCCGACGCCGATGCGGCCACCCGCGACCTGCCCGGCACGTGGCGCATCTCGCGCGAAGCGTCGCGCTACGTCGTCCAGCCAGGCGAACCCGGCAACGTCGAGGCCGCCGTGCCGGACATCGCGACCCTGCCCGAGCACCTCCGACCACTCATGTCGTTCGATCCAGCCCTGCAGGAGCGCGCGATCGGCGCATGGGGCGCGACGGGCGGTCGCGCCGTCGGCTTGCAGGTGACGGGCCTCGAGAAGATCCCGACGACCGGACCGACGATCGTGACGAGCACCCACTCGAGCTATCTCGACTCACCCGAGCTGCTGGGCGCGATCATTCGATCGGGCGCACCCACGGCGCGGATCATGGCGGCGGCCCCCGTGGCAGCCGCGATGGGCACGCCCGCCCGCAACGCGGGGGTCTTCGCCACCGCGGCCCTCGTCGACGGGAAGCGCGTGCTCGGCGCGGAGGTCGCCCAGGCCGTGCTCGAGCAGCGCCAGACGCTCGCGCTCTTCCCCGAGGGCGACGTGTTCGCGTTGCGCAACGGTGCCTCGGTCGAGCCCAAGCCCGGCGTCGCGATGCTGGCGTCGCGCACCGGTGCCACGATCAGTCCATCGGCCATGTACGGGCTGCAGGGTCGCCGTGCCCTCGCGGGCGAGGTGCGCGGCACTCCCCAGCTCGTCATCGGGGATCCGATCACCGTACGGCGCGCCCCCGCCAGCGCCTCCGCATCCGACGTGCGAGCCCAGACCGACGAGGTGCTGGAGATCTACGCGCAGGCGCACGACACGCTCCTGCAACAGGCCGTCGCGCGCTATCGAGGCTCGGCGACGTAGCCCGATAGCTCGCACCACGGGATGAACCGTGCGAGCGCGGCGAGCGAACGGTCTTCGTGCAGCTCCTTGACCGCCGTCGAACCCTCCTCCTGCTGATCGCCGCGCTGGCGCTGGTGGCCCTCCTTCCGCTCGCGACGCGCAGCCACGAGGAACCGGCGGCCGCGATCACGCCGGCGCAGCTGGTCATCCCGGGGCTCGATGTCGCCCAGCTGCAGTGGTACGTGGTGCGAGGCGGCGTGCCGGCCACGTCGACGCCGATCGCGGCACCGCTGCGCGAGCCGCGCGTGCGCACGTCGCTCGTGCCGCAGGATCGCGTGCGTCGCGGCGAACGGGTCTTCCGGAGCCGACCCGAGGGCTACGACCCCGCGGCGATCGTGATCCACGCCACCGGCAGCGGCGCCCCGGGCAGCGCGTTTCGCTCGGTCGGCGAGCTGGGGCGGTTCTTCTCCCGTCCCGCGGCTCGTGCGGCATCGCACTACGGCGTCGGGCGCGGCGGCGAGATCCTGCGCTACGTCGACGATGACGACGCCGCCTTCCACGTGGCCACCCGTGGCTGGAATGACATCTCGATCGGCATCGAGCTGCTCAACGACAACACCGGCACGCAGCCCTTCACGGCTGCGCAGCTCGCCGCCACGAGCCACCTCGTTCGCTCGCTTGCGGTGCGCCACCGGATCCCGCTCGAGGGCGTGGTCCGCCACCGCGACGTGCAGCCCACCGACCGCAGCGATCCCGCACGTAACTTTCCGTGGACCGCATGGCGTCGCGCGCTCGCACAGCCTGCTTCCAACTGAGGTGTAGGCGATGCCGCGTCGGGGATTTTCGAGGGCGAACCCCACCCCCACGGAGGACCTCGATGACCAGCACGATGCCACCCCAGCACCAGGACCGGCAGCCCGGCCTCGAACATGAGATGCACCCGCGGCCCAAGTACGCGGCCGAGTGGTATCGCGGCTCCGGCAAGCTCGATGGCAAGCGTGCGCTGATCACCGGCGGCGACAGCGACATCGGCCGCGCGGTGGCCGTGCTCTACGCCCGTGAGGGCGCCGACGTGGCGATCGCCTATCTCGATGAGGAGCAGGACGCCCAGGAGACGAAGCGCCTGGTGGAGGCCGAGGGTCGCAGCTGCTTCCTGTTCAGCGGCGACCTCGGTGAGGTCGACTTCTGCCAGCAGCTCGTCGCCGATGCCGTCGCCCAGCTCGGTGGGCTCGACATCCTCGTCAACAACGCGGCCGAGCAGCACGTCGACCAGGACTTCCAGGACATCACCCCGGCCCAGCTGGAGCGCACCTACCGCACGAACATCCTTGCGATGTTCCATGTCACGCGCGCGGCGCTCGACCACCTGACCGAGGGCGACGCGATCATCAACACGACGTCGATCACGAACTACAAGGGCAAGCCCGAGCTCGTCGACTATGCCTCGACCAAGGGCGCCATCACCGCCTTCACGCGCTCGCTCTCGGGGCAGCTCGTCGAGCAGGGGATCCGCGTCAACGGCGTCGCCCCCGGACCGATCTGGACGCCGCTCATCCCGGCGTCGTTCAGCGCCGAGGAGGTCGCGAAGTTCGGCGGCGACGCCCCGATGGGTCGGCCCGGGCAGCCCGAGGAGGTCGCTCCCGCCTACGTCTACCTGGCAGCGCGCGACAGCTCCTACGTCACCGGTCAGGTCATCCACGTGAACGGCGGAACCATCGTCAACGGCTGACACATCCACAGCAAGGAGGAACACCATGCCTGGTTCACGCAGCGGCAACATCAAGAACGAGCAGCAGTACGAAGCACTCAAGGACAAGGGCATGTCGAAGGAGCGGGCGGCGAAGATCGCCAACAGCCCCGACGCCTCGAAGCACGGCGGCGAGCAGTCGCACTCGGGCTCCGGCGATTCGCGTCAGGGCGGCACGCATGCGCAGAAGGTCGCGGCGGGCCGCAAGGGCGGCACGGCCACGGCCAACAAGCACTGACGGCTCCCTCGGCAGGAAGACGGCGAGGCCCCGGTCGTCGCGACCGGGGCCTCGCTGCATCTACCGGGGCGTGCCTGCGGGGGGTCAGGCAGCCGGGGGCGTCAGCACCGTGTCGATGATGTGCGCGACGCCGTTGCTCTGGAACACGTCGGCCTGGGTGATCGTGGAATCGCCCACCTTCACCGTGTCGCCGTCGATCGAGACGGTGAGCTTCGCGCCGTTCACGGTCGTGAGCTCGTCACCGTCCTTGAGGTCCGAGGCGGAGAGCGTGCCGGGCACCACGTGGTAGGTGAGGATCGCGGTCAGCGCCTGCTTGCTCTCCGGCTTGAGCAGGCCGGCGAGCGCGGCCTTGTCGACCTTGGCGAAGGCCGCGTCATCCGGTGCGAACACCGTGAAGGGGCCGGGACCCGAGAGCGTCTCGACGAGGCCCGCTGCCTTGATCGCGGCGACGGCCGTCTTCAGGTTCGGTGCCGTGGAGGCGTTCTCGATCACGTTCTTGTCCGGGTACATCGGCATGCCACCGACGTCGACCGGCTCGCGCTCGCCGGCGTCGGCATCATCCGAGTTGTCCGAAGCGCTCATCGAGCTGTCGGTCTTGGTGTCCTTCGTGTCCTCCGACTTGGAATCGTCGTCACCACAGCCGACCGCGACGAGCGCGGCAGCGGCGAGGACGAGCAGGAAGGCGAGGCTTCGTGTCCACATGATTGTCTGTCTCCTGGTCTCGGGTGATGTGCGCGGCAAACGTGTCGTCGCTTCGATGGAGTATTCGAGACGCGTCGGCCAGTGGTTTTCCCAACCTGCCGAAATCGTACGGTTCCCTGATCACCCGAAGGTGAAGGCGTAGACGGCGACGCCCTCCGGCACGGCCAGCTCGAGCTCGCGCACCCCCGCGCTCGGGTCGCTGGCGACCGTGTAGAGCTTGTTCGCCTCGACCCGGATCCCGGCACGCCGCGCGCCCTCGACGAGGGGCACGACGGTCGCACCCGACGAGCGTGGCGGCGGTGACATCACGAGGTACGCCTCACGCGCGGCGAACCTGATCCGCAGCTTCGCCCCCGGCCCGGCAACGGCGCGCTCGCGCTCGACCGTCCACGTTCCGTCGTAGGTCCAGTCGTTCTGCTCGAGCGTCGCCACCTCGGGCACGTACCTCGCGGGCTCCTCGGTGACGAAGCCGGAGCCGACCGCCGGCGCGCCGACGGCGCCGCGGATGAAGTTGCCCGCCCCGCGGCCGTAGCCCAGGTAGGTCTCGCGCGTGCCGACCTCGATCTCGGGCGCCTGCTCGGTGGCGGCCTTCGCCTCGCCTTCCGACACGTCGAGCAGCGTGCGGATATGGGCCTCGGTCTCCGCGTAGCTGCCTTCGCCGTAGTGGACGAGGCGCACGGTCCCATCACGGTCGATCAGGTACTTGGCCGGCCAGAAGCGGTTGCCGAAGTTGTTCCACGTGTCGTAGTCGTTGTCCTGGGCGACGGGCCAGGTGACGTCGAGGTCATCGACCGCGTCGCGGACGTTGTCGAGTGACTTCTCGAAGCCGAACTCCGGCGTGTGCACGCCGAGGATGACGAGCCCGTCGTCGCGGTACTGCTCGTCCCAGGCGCGCAGGTAGGGCAGCGTGCGAATGCAGTTGATGCAGGAGTAGGTCCAGAAGTCGACGAGCACGACCTTGCCCGTCAGGTCGCCCATGTCGAGCGGCTTACCATCGGGGGTGTTGATCGAGGTCTTCCCGAGCCCGGCGAGCTTCGGCATCGGGCCGAGGTCGCAGAGGTCCTCGGTCTCCGGGTAGCCGTTCTCGATCAGCTTCGCGGAGTCGCTGGCGTAGGCCTCCGCCTCGGCGCAGCTCTCGGCGTCGCGTGCGCCGGAATCGCCGTCGGTCGCGCGCCGCTCGAGCGAGGCGACGGGCGTCGAGGTGAAGGGCAGCTTGTCGGCGATGATCCGGTTGAGCCGGTTGTCGAAACCGCTCAGGAAGAGCAGGCCGGTGGCGAGCAGGATCACGCCCATCGCCTGGTTGATGCGTCGTCCGTTACCGGTCACGCGACGCAGCTTGCCGACGAGCGCCCGACCGCCGAAGATCACCCCGGTGAGTGGGATCGCCATGCCCAGGCCGTAGCCAATGGTGGCGACCACCGCGTCGCTGGAGAGCCCCTCGCGGGCGATGCCCGAGGTGATGCTCGCGAGGATCGGGCCGGCGCACGGCGCCCAGACGAGGCCGAGGGTGGCGCCGGCCAGCAGGCCGCCGACGAAGCCGTTGGACTGGTTCTGCGCCGGTGCTGCGCGCACGAGGACCTGCGCCGCCATCTGGAACTTGTCGTCGAGAGCGGGCACGAGCAGCACGAGCGCGAAGGCGATGAGCAGCCCGGCCGAGACGTAGCGCAGCACGTCGTCGGGAATGCCGAGCGCGTCGATGAGCGCCGTCAGCAGCAGGATCGCGATGCAGAAGGAGCCGACGACGCCGACCACGAGCCCCGCGATGCGCGCGCGACCCTGTCCTTCGGAGACCACCAGCAGGGCTGGCAGCACCGGCAGGATGCAGGGTGTCAGCACCGAGAAGAGGCCGGCGATGAAGGCGATCAGGAGCAGGCTCATGCGGTACGGGTCCCTCGTTCGTTCGTGCAGGAAACCCTTCGCACCGGGGCCGCGATCGGATGTCTCAGCGCACGAGCGCGACGGGCTTGGCGACCCGGCTGGTGAGCTTCGACTTGGTCAGCGTGACCTCGAGCGCGCCGGCGACCTTGCGGAGCTTGGACGCGGGCAGGCCGGCTGCCCGCAGCGCGGCCTTCGCGGCCGGCGTGAGCTTGAGCTGGATCGTGAGCGAGCCAGCCTTGGTCGAGGTAGCGGCTCCGACGCCGATCACGATCGACTTCTGCCCTGCCTTCAGCTTGAGCTTGAGCAGCTTCGCCTGCTTGGCCGTCAGCCGAAGCTGGACGGTCACGCGCACGCCCGCTTCGCGCACGGGCAGCGTCGTGGTCAGCGTGCCGCGGCGCGCGAGAGTCGCGAACTTGAGGACGCCGATCATCTTGACCTGGGCGCGCGTGGGCGCGCGTGGAGCCACCGCGACTGGCGTTCCCGGATCCACCGCCCCCGGGTTGGTCGTCCCAGGCGTGGTCGTCGTCGGGCCAGGCGTGACCGGACCGGGCGTCACGGGATCCGGCGTGACTGGATCGGGCGTGATGGGGTCGGGCGTGATCGGGTCGGGCGTCGGTGCGACGATCACGAACGGACCGACGTGGCGCGGCGCCGACGCATTGCCGGCACGGTCGACGGCGGCGACGTGCGCATACCAGGAGCCGACCGCGAGCGTCGGGCTCGTGGCGGTGATGTCAGTCGCGAAGGCGTGCGTGATTCCGACACCGGGCGCCGTCGTCGCGCCCGTGTCCCAACTCACGACGTAGCCCGCCAGGCCACTGCCTGCATCGGTGGCGCCGTCGATGTCGAGCAGGACCGTGGTGGCGGTCGATGCAACGCTGGGCTGGTGGCTGGACGCGACCGGGAGCGGCAGCAGCGGCAGGACGCTCTCGTGCAGCTGCACCGAGACGGACGTCGCCGTCGCGCTGCGCGTGAAGTGCCACGGCGCGACGAGCGTCGGTGACGCCACGGCTGCGTCGAATGGCGTCGCGTCCGTGAAGGAGCCCACCGACAGCAGTTCGCCGGTGAGCGGGTAGCTCACCGGCGCGGTCGCGGCCGAATCGACATCGAGCGTGTTGTTCCCGACGAGCGTCAGCGCCCCGGTCACGTCGAGGTGGCCGCGGATCGCGGGATCCACGACATCGACCGCGACCTGCAGGACGGAACCGTTGAGCGTCGCTGCGCCATCGACCGTCAGCTCGCCATCGCCAGTGGTCGGGTCACCTGCGATCACTGTTGCGCTCGTCGCCGCAAGCCCGCCGATCGTCCCGGTGCCCGCGAGCACGGCTCCGGACATCAGCTGGATCGTTCCGTCGAGGTCGTCGCCGCCGTCGATCTCCCAGGACTTCCGAACGATCGCTGGCACGTTCGTCGGCAGTGGGAACGACGCAGTCTGGTGCACGGCGACGCCGGTCAGGTCGAGCGTCGTCACGTCCGTGGCGATCGATGTCGTGCTGGTGAAATGGACCTGCCCGGTGCCGTCGCCCGACGTGATGCGAAGCAGCCGATCTACTCCGTTCACCCCACCGACCTGTCCCGCAACGGTGAGCTGGCTGCCGGCGCCCATCGCGATATCGACGCCCATCTTGCGCAGGCGCAGGACGGCCCCGCCCTGGACCGTGAGGTGCGCGCCGGTCACGAGCGTGACGGAATTGACCATGATCGTCCCGCCGACCGTGACGTTCGAGCCGATGACCACATCGTCGCCTGTCGTCGGCAGCATGTTGCCGTCCCAGTTCGTCGCGTTCGACCACAAGGAGTTCCCGCCGCCGCCGTCCCAGGTCACGTCGCCGGCCAGCGCACTCCCCGGCAGCAAGAGCACCCCGATCGATACGAGCAGGGCGATGGTGAGCTGGCGATGCAGGCGGATGGTCGACTCGCTTTCGGAAGACGCGTCGCGTAACGAAGCATCACGCATGCTCATCGCACTGTACCCGACTGGAAGGACCCGATTGCTACTTCGCGTCGAGCCAGTTGACGCCCGCGCCACCCTCGACCTCGAGCGGCGGCTGCATCTCGAAGGCGCCGGCCATCTGCTGCTTCACGAGCCGCGTCACCTCGCGTACTTCGGCCTCGGGCACCTCGAGCAACATTTCATCGTGGATCTGCAGCACGATGCGTGCCGAGGTCCCCGACTCCGCCAACGCCGTGCGCGTGCGGATCATCGCCAGCTTCATGATGTCGGCCGCGGTGCCCTGCAGCACGGTGTTCACCGCGAGGCGCTCGCCGAGGGAGCGCTTGTTGAAGTCGCGGCTCTTGAGCTCCGGGATCGCACGACGGCGCCCGAACAGCGTCTTGACGTAGCCCTCCTTCTTGGTGAACTCGATGGTCCGCTCGATGAAGTCGGAGACGTACGGATAGCGGCCGAGGTAGCGGTCGATGTACTCCTGCGCCTGCTCGCGGCTGATCTGCAGCTGCTGCGAGAGGCCATAGCTGGAGATGCCGTAGATGATGCCGAAGTTGATGGCCTTGGCGGCGCTGCGCTGCTCGCGGCTCACCTCGCTCGGCTCGACGCCCGCCACCTCGGCGGCGGTCATCGTGTGCACGTCGTCGCCGCGCTCGAAGGTCTCGATCAGCTTCGGCTCGCGGGACACGTGGGCGAGCAGGCGCAGCTCGACCTGCGAGTAGTCGACCGAGACGAAGCGATGTCCCGGTGCGGGCACGAAGGCGCTGCGGATCTCGCGCCCGACGGTCGTGCGCACGGGGATGTTCTGCAGGTTCGGGTTGATGCTCGAGAGCCGGCCCGTCGCCGCGGTCGTCTGGCTGAAGGTCGTGTGGATGCGCCCGGTCTTCGGGTCGGCGAGCCCGGGCAGCGTGTCGAGGTAGGTGCCCTTGAGCTTCGAGAGCTCGCGCCACTGCTCGATCACCGCGATGATCGGGTGCATGTCGCGCAGGTCGCGCAGCACGCGCGCATCGGTCGAGTAGCCGGTCTTGCCGCTGCGCTGCGCCGGCAGGCCGAGCTCCTCGAAGAGCACCGTCGCGAGCTGCTTGGGCGAGCCGAGGTTGAAGTCGTGGCCGACGAGCTCGTGCGCACGGTCGACGAGCTCGTCGAGCTGGTCGGAGACCTTCGCCGCGATCTCCCCCATGCGGTACTCGTCGATCGCGATGCCGGCGTCCTCCATGTCGACGAGCACGTCGAGCGTCGCCAGCTCGATGTCGCGGTAGAGCGAATCCATCTCCTGCTCGGCCAGCTGCTCGAGCTGGCGGTCGCGGAGCAGCGGCAGCAGCGCGGCCTGGGCGGCGAGTGTCGTCAGCTCGGCATCGTCGGAAGCGAGCGTGACGCGCGCGGTCAGGCCCTCCTCCGACAGCACCTCCCCGAGCAGGAAGGTGCGGCGACCGGGCTGGAGCAGGTAGGTCGACAGCAGCAGGTCGTTGTCGATCGGCGCCTGGCGCAGGCCACCCGGCAGCGCCTTGTGGTCGAAGGTCAGGATCGGTCGGCCGACGAGCGGCGCGACCACCGAGCGCACCTCGCCGTGCATGACGGCGACCCACTGGATCGGGTTGCCGCCATCGGGCACGCCCTCCTCCACCAGCACGGCGGCGGCGATCGCGCCGTCCTCCCGAGGACGGACGATGACGGGGATCCGCGCATCGGCGCCGGCGGGGCGCGAGTCGAGGATGCCCTGCAGCTCGTGCGGGCTGACGATGCGCGCGGCGACGAGCTCGCCGGTCGGCACCTGTGCAGGTGCGCCGGCACCGGAGCCGCCGCCCTCGCTGGCCGTGCCCTTGCCGCCAACGCCGGTGAAGTCGAGCTCCTCGACGCGACGCGCGAGCGTGCGGAACTCGAAGGTGCGGAAGATCTCCATCAGCCGCGAGCGGTCCGGCGGTGCGTCGGCCAGCGCATCGAGGTCGATGTCGAGGTCCAGGTCGCAGACGATCGTCGCGAGCTTCTTGCTGAGCCGTGCCTGCTCGGCGAACTCGACGAGGTTCTCCTTGCGCTTGGCGCCGGTCACCTTGTCGATGCTCGTCAGGATCGTCTCGAGGTCACCGAAGGTGCGCAGCAGGTCGGCCGCGGTCTTGTCACCGATGCCGGGCACGCCGGGGATGTTGTCGCTCGTGTCGCCGCGCAGCGCGATGAAGTCGGCGATCTGGTCGGGGCGCACGTCGTAGCGCAGCTGCACCCGCTCGGGCGTGAAGGCGGCGGTCTCGGAGACGCCCTTCGTCGTCATCAGCACGACGGTGCGCTCATCGACGAGCTGCATCGCATCGCGGTCGTAGGTCACGATCGAGGTGCGCGTGCCGGCGGCGCTCGCGCGCGTGGCGAGCGTGCCGATCACGTCATCGGCCTCGTAGCCCTGCATCGAGATGTTGGTGAAGCCGAACGCCTCGACGAGCGGCATGAAGTGCGGCCACTGCTCCGAGAGCAGGTCGGGCATCGGCGGGCGCTGGCTCTTGTACTCGGCGAACTCCTTCTTGCGCTCCGTCTCGCCGCCGAGGTCCCAGGCGACGATCACGGTGCCGGGATCGAACTCGGTTACGAGCTTGATGAGCATGTTGGAGAAGCCGAGCAGCGCATTGGTCGGCCGACCGTCGGCGGTGGCGATCTCCTGCGGCAGCGCGAAGAAGGAGCGGTACGCGAGCGACGAGCCGTCGATCAGGAACAGCGACGATTCACGTGCGGGCGCGTCGTCGAAGTCGCTCGTCTTGACCTTGGTCTTCGCTGGGGCTGCCACGTCGGAAGTTCCTCACGCACGGATTGGGATCGGCTGTGTGGAGCCTACCGCGTGCGCCCTCCCCCCGGACATGCATCGAGGCCGGGCCAGGAGCGCCGCCTTTCGGCTACAGCTCGTGGTTCCCGGCCCCGATGGGCTCACGCCACCTACGACGTGATCCGTTTCGCCCTCACCCTTAGGTGAAGATGATGATCAAGATGATGATGACCAGCAGGGTTCCGATACCGATGTACATGCGTTCGCTTCCTTTGGGTCGTTGGATACGAGTGGATTGTGGCCACTGCAACATCCATCAAACCCGCGAACCTGCTGCAAAGGTTAGCTACCTTTACCAACCAGTGATCGTCAGCGGGAACGCCGGGAACTGTCGCTTGAACGACTGCAGGTCGACGACCGAGGTGCCCAGGCCAAGGCTCGCGCGCCGCGCCTGGAAGGCGTTGAAGGTCCGCAGGGTGATCGACACGGTGCGCGTCGATTCCCCGACCGTCGCGGTCAGCACGACCTTCTCGCGACGCAACGGCTGTGAGAACGAGGCGATGATCGCACCACCGGCGAAGGCTGCAGCCTCGAGGTCGGTGACGCCGTCCGTGGTGCTGAAGGAGATCGTGAGCGGCACGTTGGTGTCGTCGGCGAGGCTCAGCTCGTCGATGCAGAAGCCGCTCGCCGCGTGCACGCGCGCCAGCCAGGAGCGCTGCGCCGTCGCGGTCGCCGCGATGGTGGTCGCACGCTCGGTCGCCGGATCGATGATCTTCGGGGGATTCGCGAGCGCCGTCTTCCGAGCCGCGGGCGTGTTCGCATCGACCGGCTTGATCGTGCCGCAGAGCGTCTCGCCGCTGCCACGGAGCGCGTCGGGGGCCGCGGCGTCCTGCACGGCGCCTTCGCGCGATGCGTTGCCGAAGACGAGGAAGACGATGAGGCCGGCCAGCGAGATGCCGACCAGCGACGCGACGATATGGTGCCAGAGCTTCACGTCGACGTCGTACCCGGCTCGCCGACACTCCACGCGCGCGGCGTCGCAGACCCGGCAACGGCCGCCGCGCCGCCGTGATGCATGCCGTCCCAGCCAGCGGTGCCGGAGGGGCGCGCACCGAGCAGCGCCCGGAGCCGCCACCATGCGGTGCGCTGGCGCGGTCCCAGCTGCTCGAGCAACGCTGCCGACAGCAGGATGAGCGCGTCGCGCGGCCGAGCGAGGTAGTGGCCGCCGACGACCTGCTCGAGCAGGATGCCGACGGCGCTCAGCAGGACGCCGAGGGCGACGGCGAACAGGAGCAGCGCCGCCGCGCCGCCTGCGGAGAGCTGGCCGAGGATGAGCGCGATGACGATGCCGGCCAAGCCGACGAGCTCGATCAGCGGCGCGTACGCCTCGAACACCGCGACGAACGGCAGCGCCGATCGACCGACGCGGGTGCCGCCGCCGCCGAACACCTGCCGGCGGTGTACCTTCGCCGCCTCGAGCAGGCCGTGCTGCCACCGCTCGCGCTGGCGCCGCAGCGTCGCTGCATCCTCCGGCACCTCGGTCCAGCAGAGCGGGCGGGGCACGAAGAGGATCGAATCGCGTCCACGCCGCGGCCGGAAGCGATCGTGCAGGCGCAGCACGACTTCCATGTCCTCGCCGATCATGTCGGCGCGGAAGCCGCCCGCGACGCGCAGCGCGCTGGTGCGAAACGCGGCGAAGGCGCCGCTGATGATGGGGAGCGCGCCGATCTCCGCCCAGCCGGCGCGGCCGAGGTGGAAGCCGCGGGCGTACTCGACGACCTGGATCCGCGCCCGCCAGCTGCGCGGCATGCCGGGCCGCACGACGCGCCCGTCGACCACCTCGGCGCCGTTGAGCACGCGCACGACGCTGCCGACCGCGACGACGTCGGAGCCCACCTCCGCGAAGGGCAGGATCACGTGTGCGACTGCATCGGGCGCGAGCAGCGAGTCGGCATCGACGGTGCAGACGTAGGTGCCGCGGGCCCGCTCGAGACCGCAGTTGAGCGCGTCGGCCTTGCCGCCGACGCCGATATCGATCACGCGCAGGCTCGGCACGGTGGTCGACGCCCACGAGGAGCGGACCTGCCCGACGCCGCTCGGGCCGCGCTCGAAGCTGTCAGCGGTGGGCACCAGGTCGAAGGCGACGCGCAGCACCTCGAGCGTGTCATCGGTGCAGCCGTTGCAGATCACGAGCGTCTCGAGGTTGTGCCAGCGCTGGCTGAGCAGGCCGCGCAGCGACAGCTCGATCGACGCGCGCTCGTTGTGCGCCGGCACGAGCATCGAGACCGCCGGCTGGCTGGGCGTTGCGCAGAGTGCGGCTGCATCGAAGCTGCGCCGGCGCGTGCGGTCGAGCTCCGCGCGCCCGGCGCGGATCGCGAAGGTGCAGAGCGTCATGTACCCGACGCTCAGCAGCAGGTACCAGCCGAAGACGAACAGGTCGATGGCGGTGGGGATCGTCACGCGTGCGGCCCTCGCTCGACGACGCGCCCGTCGAGCCGCTGCTCCACCAGCGCAGCCATCGTACGCACGCGCGGGTCGGCATCCTGGCCGAGCCGGCCCACGGTCACGCCGGCATCGAAGCCCGCCCGTGCGATCGCATGCGCGCCGACCGATGGCGAGATCACGCCTTCGCGCACCGCGGCGACGAGCTCGCGGGCGGCGACCGCACCGCCGAGGCCGCCGAGGTCCACGGCCATCCGCACGCGGTCGGTCGGATCCTGCTCGATGCGCATCTGGGCGCCGATCGCATTCGCGACGCCGGCCCACGGGCGCTGCAGCAGCGCGGTGCCGGGCGGCGCCGGGGCCTGCACCACGATCACCTGCTGGGGTGGGTGGTGGTAGACGGGTTGCGGCTGGGGCGCGGGAAGGACCTGCACGTACTGCACGGGAACGTGCTGCGGCTGCGGTCGCACGGCCAGCCGCTGGCGCGCGGGGGCTGCCGGCGTGCCCGCACCGCGTCGCGATTCCTTCCGCACCAGCACGCAGACGGCAGCGATACAGGCGGTCGCCGCGACGGCCGCGAGCACGGCTGCGCACGCGGCGATGAGTACCACTGTGTCTGGTGCCGCTCCCACCCGCGCAGCCTAGACCCCTCCGACGGGCCGATAGATCGAAAAGCACCGCAACCTTGTCGTCGCGGGGATTTGACTGGGCCGATCAGGGCATAGCATCGCGGTGAACGCCGTCGCCCCGCTCCACGCGCTCCTGCCCGCAGCCGCCAGCTGCCCGCCCCCGGCCACCGGTCCGGAGGTGCCCCAGGCTCCCGTACCGATTCCGTCGACGCCTGCACCGGATTGGATCGGCACGTGCATCGGTGCTGCGACGAACAAGCGCGGCGAGCGACTGTTCCCGCTCGAGGCGTCGGCCCGCGTCGGGCACGCCGACGGCTACGGCACGTGGGCCGATGCGGTCACCGCGGCGCGCACGCTGTCGACGCAGCTGGGTCGTGCCGTCGGGATCTTCGACCACCAGGGTCGGCTCTACCTCTGCGCGCTCGAGGTGCCCTGCTGGTTCCCGTGCTTCCCCGGCACGCCCTACCTGCTGGGCGGGCGCGGCGAGATCGGCATCCGCTTCCGCGGCGACACGGTGCGCGGCGTCGTCCAGGGCGCGGTGCTCATGTCGCGAGGCGATTGCCTCGAGCCATGGGTTGCCCTCCCCCGCCCGCATGGCTGAGCAGCGGTAGTGCGACTACTCGCCGAGGTAGGCCTTGCGCACCGCGTCGCTGGCGAGCAGCTCCTTGCCGGTGCCCTCGAGCACGACCGTGCCCGTCTCGAGCACGTAGGCGCGGTGGGAGATGGCGAGCGCGACGTTCGCGTTCTGCTCGACGAGCAGCACCGTCGTGCCCTTGCGGTTGATCTCCACGATGATGTCGAAGATCTGCTGGATGACGAGCGGCGCGAGCCCCATGCTCGGCTCGTCGAGCAGCAACAACCTGGGTCGTGCCATCAGCGCGCGGCCCATCGCGAGCATCTGCTGCTCACCGCCTGACATCAGTCCGGCCTTCTGCTCCTTGCGCTCGCGCAGGCGCGGGAACATCTCGTAGATGTCCTCGATGTCGCTCGCGACCTCGCTCTGGTCCTCGCGCTGGAAGGCGCCCATCTCGAGGTTCTCGAGGACGGTCATCTTCGGGAACACGCGGCGCCCCTCGGGCGACTGCGCCATGCCCATCTGGACGAGCTCCTGGGTGGAGATCTTCGCGGTGTCACGGCCGAGGTATTCGATGCGACCGGCCTTCGGCTTCATCAAGCCGTGGATGGTCTTCATCGTCGTCGTCTTGCCCGCGCCGTTGGAGCCGATCAGCGAGATGATCTCGCCCTCGTTGACCTCGAGCGTGATGCCCTTGAGTGCCTGGATCGAGCCGTACCATGCCTCGACGGCATCGAGCTTGAGCATCGCCTGTCCCGAGCTCGAGCTCATCCGATCAGCTCCAGCGCGATGACCTCGAGCGGCGCGAAGGCCGGCGCAGGATCGGAGAAGAGGCGGGCGTTCGTGACGACGTCGAAGCGCTCGCCGGCGTAGCGAAGCTTGGCGCGCTGCGTGCCTTCGACCAGGAACCCCGCGCGCGCGGCCACGACGGCCGAGGCCGGGTTGTTGACGCGGTGCGCGAGCTCGATGCGTTCCAGCTCGAGCCGATCGAAGCCCCAGTCAGCGAGCGTTGCCACGGCGCGGGTCGCGAGACCGGCACCACGGGCGACGGGCGTGACCCAGTAGGAGATCCAGGCAGTGCCGTGATCGGGGTTGATGCGCGACAGCGCCACCTCCCCCACGGCGACGCCGGCGAGGTCGATCGCGAAGCTCACGGCACGCGGCGATTCGAGCATGCGCGGCGCGAGCCACATCTCGGCCTGCGCGGCGAGCACGATCGGCGCCTGCGTCTGGGTGGCCATGTCGTCGCTGGCGAACGCCGTCAGCACGGACTCGATGTCCTCGATGCTCCACGGGCGCAGCAGCGGCTCGGTCAGGATGTCGCTCACGAGGCTGCCTCGGTCGGCTGGTCGTAGCCATCGGCCACGACGGCGCCATCGCTCGAGCCGAGGTACGCCTCGATCACGGCGGGGTCGTTGCGCACGTCCTGCGGCGCGCCTTCCGCGATCTTCCTGCCGAAGTTGAGCACGGTCACGCGCTCGCTGACTGACATCACGAGCTTCATCTCGTGCTCGATCAGCAGCACGGTGCAGCCGAGCTCGTCGCGGATCCGGTGCATGAGCCCCTCGAGCGCATAGGTCTCCTGCGGGTTCATGCCGGCGGCGGGCTCGTCGAGCAGCACGACGCTCGGACGCGAGGCCAGTGCGCGGGCGATCTCGAGGCGGCGCTGGTCGCCGTAGGGCAGGTTGCCGGCAAGCTCGGCGTGGCGCTCGTGGATGCCGACGAAGCGCATCAGCTCACGCGCCAGCTCGATCCCCTCGCGCTCCTCGTGTCGGTGCGAGGGCAGGCGCAGCATCGTGGCGAGGAAGCCGCCGCGGAGCTTGGTGTGCATGCCGACGAGCACGTTGTCGACGCAGGTCATCTCGCGGAAGAGGCGGATGTTCTGGAAGGTGCGGCTCATGCCGAGCTGGGCGATCTGGTGCGGCGGGCGACCGAAGGTGTCCTGGCCCATGAAGGTGAGCTGGCCCTCGGTCGGGTGGTAGAGCCCGGTCAGCATGTTGAAGAAGGTCGTCTTGCCCGCGCCGTTCGGGCCGATCAGGCTGACGATGCGCTGCGCCGGGACGGTGAAGTCGACCGCATCGACGGCGGTCAGGCCACCGAAGCGCATCGTCAGCTCGCGTGCGACGAGCAGCTCCGTGTCCTGGGCGTGGTGCTGTGCTGTTCCGATGTCACTCATGCGGGGGCCACTTCGATGTCAGGGTCGGCGCGTCGGTCAAAGGGGTTCGAGCCGGCGCCATAGCGGGGGAAGCGCACTGACGCGGGCAGCGGCCGTGCGGGCGCGGCGGGCTGCTGCACGACGCGCTCGGGAGCGAGCCGGTGCGATGCGGCGACGTCGGCGAGCTCCTGCGCGGGGATGCCGGGCGTCGCAGGAATACCCGGGCCGGGCGGCGACGGCATCGGCGTGTGCGGGCCGTCGCCATCGGGGCCGTGCATGCCGCCGGGATAGTGCTGGTCACCGGGGCGCCCGGGCTCGTCATCGAAGACGAGCTTGCGCGACTTGCTCGGGAAGATGCCCTGTGGGCGGTACAGCATCATGACCACGAGCAGCACGCCGAAGATGAGCATGTTCCAACTCGAGAAGTCGATGTCGAGGCCGACCGCCGCAGCCCACGACGTGAGGCTCGGCAGCAGCCAGAAGTTCAGTCCCTCGACGACGAACGCGCCGACGATCGCGCCCCAGACGTTGCCCATGCCGCCGATGATGACCGCGCAGAGCACGGCGATCGAGATGTAGAACTGGAACGAACTCGGGAAGATCGAGCCGATGCGCGCGCCGTGGTAGACGCCGGCGAGGCCGCCCAGCGACGCGCCGATCCCGTAGGCCCAGAGCTTGGCGTTGACGCAGTGGATACCCATCGCCGAGGCGGCGGTCTCGTCCTCGCGGATCGCCATCCACGCGCGACCCAGCTTCGACCACTGCATCGTGACTGACACGTAGTAGCAGAGCACGCACAGGGCGATCGCGAGGTAGTACCAGGGCAGCAGGTTGAGCGGGCCCCACGTGCCCCAGCCGAGGCCGAGCATCGCGTCGCCGGTGGCGCCGCCGAGCTGCGGGGCGTCGAGCCCGGAGATGCCGGCGGTGCCGTTGGTGAGGTTGTGGCCGCCGATGTCATCGCCGTTCTGGAAGACCTTCGGGATGATCTCGCCGAAGCCGAGCGTGACGATGGCGAGGTAGTCCCCGCGCAGGCGCAGCGTCGGAGCACCCAGCAGCACGCCGAACACCGCCGTCAGCACCGCGGCGATCGGGAAGATGAGCCAGATCGAGAGGTGGATGCCGGGGATCGCCTCCGGCAGTCCACTCATGACGTGCACCTTGATCGTCGAGAAGTGGCCCGACGCCATCCAGCCGACGCAGTACGCGCCGATCGCCCAGAAGGCGACGTAGCCGAGGTCGAGCAGGCCGGCGAAGCCGACGACGATGTTGAGCCCCATCGCGAGCATCACGCTGGTGAGGATGCGCAGCAGCGGGTTCATCATGCCGAGCCCGAGCGAGCCCTCGATCAGCGGGAAGATCAACGCGAAGGCGAGCACGAACAGCGGGGCGTGGCGGCCGAGCCGCTCGCGCACGGTCGGCACGGGCCGGCCAGCGGCGCGCTGCGGCGCGCCCGCAAGTGCGGGTACCCCTGACGACGTTGTCGTCGCTGCTGCC
Organism: Thermoleophilia bacterium; assembly: GCA_025964435.1. Classification (GTDB taxonomy): domain Bacteria; phylum Actinomycetota; class Thermoleophilia; order Gaiellales; family SKUG01; genus JAGQUL01. The sequence continues at coordinate 20,479 of JAOPYV010000069.1, forward strand.
AAGCTTGCTCCCAGTCCCGAAAATACGTCCCTATCGTTCTATCGTGCGAATCGAGGAATTCGGTTGCATGGGAACCGTCCACGCTGCGAGGCTTCGCGCCATGACCACCATGGCGACCCACCTCATGTTCCAGGACGGCAACGCGCGCACTGCCGCCGAGCTCTACGTCTCGCTCGTCCCCGATTCGCGGATCGAGGAGGGCGGATCCGACAACCCGGTCAGCTTCACGCTGGCCGGCAACAGCTACATCGCCTTCGAGAGCGACGTGCAGCACGGGTTCAGCTTCACGCCCGCGATGTCGATCTTCGTCACCTGCGAGACGGCGGATGAGGTCGACGCGATCTTCACCGGGCTCCTCGAGGGCGGCGAAGCGCTGATGCCGCTCGGCGACTACGGCTTCAGCCCGCGCTTCGGCTGGTGCACGGATCGCTTCGGCGTCTCCTGGCAGGTCGCGCAGGGCTGAGCCCCGCCGTCAGCGCAGGACGTTGGAGAAGGTCTTGTTGGTGCCGCCGCCGCTCACGGCGATGACCGCCTTGAGGGCGCGCGCGCCGCGGAGGGAGCTGGAGATCGGGGTCGCGAAGGTGAACCGGGTCGGCGCGCCGTTCGGCTTGGTCTTGAGCGCGAGGCGCTTGGTCGCGACGAGCTTGCGGCCGTTGTACAGCTTCACGGTCACCTTGACCTGGGTCGCGCTGGACGTCAGCACGCCGCCGTAGGTCGCGCGCTTGCCCCGCCATGAGGCGCTGGTCATCTGGGCGAGATGGACGCCCTTGCGAAGGAAGGTGCGGCATGCCTCGCCCGACGGGGCGTTGGTCGCGCGCGCGACGCTGCTGATGCACCACGTGTAGGTGCCGGCACGCAGCAGGTGGTTGCCGAGCGTGTAGCCGATGTAGCCGCCGGCCTCCTGCGTCAGGATCGTCGCCGAGCCGAGCGAGACGGTGAGGCGACCGGGTCGCATGTCCTCGCGCGCGCTCCAGCGCAGCGGCGTCGAGCCGTTGAGGGGAGCGATGACCGCACCGTCGTTGGGCGCGTCGATCCAGACCGTGGGACCGGTCGGCTCCGGCGGAGCGGCGCCGCCACCGACGACCGAGGGTGCGGGGAACTGGCCGGCGACGGTGCCGGTACCGATCGGCACGCCGTTCTGGGTGAGCCAGTCGCGGTGTGCTGCAAGTCGCGTCGAGGCGTCAGGGCTGGGCTTGCGACAGTCGGTCTCACTGAAGGAGACGGTGCCGATCACACGCGGGATCCCGTTCGCCAGTGCGATGAGCGGGGAGCCGCTGTCGCCGCGGCACTGGCCGCGCTCCTCGATGGCCGCCGTGGCGGGATCATCCGCGACCGCCGTGCAGAGCAGCAGGGAGATGGCGACGCCGACGCCCGCGCCGACCTTCGGATGTCCGCAGGCGGCGTCGCTCCAGATCGGGGTGCTGATCTCGCTCGCCCAGCGCACGGGCTGGTTCGTCTGTGTCGCGCCCCAGCCGGCGAGCCACGGCCCGGACGTCGCCGTGTCGGCAACGCCGCGACCCTGGCCCCAGATCGCGTCCTCGCCGGGCCCGACGACCGAGATGGTCGGTGCGCGCGAGGCGGCCTGCAGCCGCACGAGCGCGAGGTCGTTGCCGAGCACGGGATTCTTGTTCCAGCCCGGGTGCACCACGAAGCTGGCGACCTGGAGCAGCTGCGCCGGGGCGGCCGCGTTGCCGAAGTCGGCGGTGCCGGTCAGGACCTTGGTGCTGCCGGCGACGAGCATGTCGGCGCAGTGGGCCGCGGTCAGGACGAGCGTCGGTGCGACGAGCGCGCCGCCGCAGCCGTGGCCGCCGAGCGAGTTCGCCGGTGCGTTGCGCATGTCACGCAGCGAGACGAGGAACGGCCAGCGCTGCTGGAAGCCCGCGGTCGTCAGCTGCGTACCGTTGATGATGCGCCCCTTCGTCGGTCCCTGGAGCTCCTTCTGGACGTCGGCGGTCAGCTCGTTCGCCGCGCCGCGATCGGGCGATTTCCCGCCCAGACCGGCGACGGACGCCACCATCACGACGAAGGCAATGAGCAGGAAGAAGCGGTACAGCTGGACTCGTTGGCGGGTGCGCACGCTGCAGCATCGGCGCGGGGCTTACCTCGCTTGAGGACCTGCTTGATCGCGGAATCACCGACGGGCCGACGCGCGCCCTCAGCTGCCGATCGTGCCGTCGCGATCCAGGTCCGTACGTGCAGCGCGCTCGAGGGCGGCGGTGCGGTTCGGGTAGATCTCGCCGAATGGCAGCTCGCGAACGGTGCCGTCGGAGGCGACGTGCTGGGCAAAGGCGTGGCCGAAGTGTGACTCCGACATGATCAGGCGCATGCCCTCGGCGATGTCTTCGCCGGTGGCTGACTGGCCGTAGGGCGTCACGGCGCCCGGTGCGAGGCGCGGGGTCCAGCGCGCACGGCGCGCCGGGTCGGGGATCGGCTCGAACTCGAGCTGTCGCAACGTGCCGGTGCGCAGGAGCGATGCCACGACGGCGTCGTCGGCTGCGGACGCGCCACTCCAGCCGCCCACGCCGAGGTTGTGTGCGAGCTCATGGAAGAGCGTGCCGGTCGAGTACGGCTTGCCGCCGAAGAAGGTGATCGTGCCGCCGCCACCAGCAGCCGCCGCCTGGAATCCGGGGATGCCGTACGCCTTGGCGAAGTAGCGGTCATACGCCTCGTCCTGCCGGGCGAGCACGCGAATCTGGTTGACGCCATCGAGCATCGGCTGCGGCACCTCGTCCAGCGCGCGCCGCAGGTCGGTGAGCACGCCGTCGGCGGCGAACGGGCCGCCCGCCTCGACGAACAGCTCGGCGCCGCGGGCGGCCTGGGCGATGCCGCCGGTGAAGCGGTAGGCGGGATCCGTCCAGCCCGGCGAGAACTTGAGCTTCGCGTCGCCGACCTCGATCACGTGGTCGGTCGGCAGCCGATGCGCGTTGCGGCCCGCGCTGGGGTTCCAGCGCAGCGGCTCGGCGGCAGCAACGGTGATGGGCGCGGACAGGTGCATCGGTCGAGCCTACCGAGGGCGGTACGGTCGTCGGACGGGGCACGATCTTCACGCGCGCTCTCCTCCACGACCTCGCGCCCCGCGTGGCCGAACAGGCGCCGAAGGTGCCGCCGCGCGATCCCGCCACCGAGGGCCCCGACCCGAACGCACTCGGCGAGCTGCGCGCCAGCGCCCAGGCAACGATGGACGCCGCCGCGCACCTCCACAGCCCCGCCAGCCCCGTGCTCATCGCCGTTCGCGACGCCTTGGCCGCGGTCGGCTTGGCACCCTGACGTCCTGACGCCCTGAACCCGGTCGATTCCGTGAGCGCGGTATCCATGCCGCGCTGAGAGAATCGACGGGAAATTTCTCGCGTCGATTCCGTGAGCGCCGTATTCATGCCGCGTTGGGAGAATCGACGCTCGAGAACGCGACTGAATCTGTCAGCGCATCATCCATGTAGCACGTGGAAATCCAGTCGCCCACGCACGTGCACAAAATCTCCCAGCGCTGCATGGATGCTGCACCTGGAGATTCAGTGGCGCTCAGCGATCTAGCGGCGCGGGCAGCGGGGCGGGCAGCAGCGCGGGCAGCGCCACGAGCGACGTCCCGAGCGACCTCGGTGACCAGCCCTACGCGCGGGTGATCTCCTGCTCGCCGAGCAGGCCGGTCGGGCGGAAGACGAGCACCATGACGAGGATCGAGAAGATGACGACGTCGGTCCAACGGTCGCCGACGTAGGCGGCCGAGTAGGCCTGGATCAGCCCGATCAGCAGGGCGCCGATGACCGCGCCGCGCAGGTTGCCGATGCCGCCGAGCACTGCGGCGGTGAAGGCGAACAGGCCGTTCTTGAAGCCGGCGTTCCAGACGGTCGTCGTGTTGACGAGCGCGTAGAGCACGCCGCTCGCGCCCGCGAGCAGGCCGCCCAGCAGGAAGGTCAGTGAGATCGTGCGATTGACATCGATGCCCATGATCGCCGCGGCGCCCTGGTCCTGCGCGGTGGCGCGCATCGCCTTGCCCTGACGCGTGTTCGTGACGAACCATGTCAGTCCCACCAGCAGCGGCGCCGTGACCATGATGACCACGATGTCCTTGATGCGCACGCCGGCGATCGAGCCGTTGCCGATCAGGTCCGGCACGCTGACCTGGCTCGGGCCCCAGATCTTCTGCGCCAGGTTGGCGAGGATGAAGCTCATGCCGATCGCCGTGATCAGCGGCGCGAGCGGCGGCGCGTTGCGAAGCGGCTTGTAGGCGATCTTCTCGATGGCGACATTGATCAGGGCACAGGCGACCATGCAGATGACGAGGCCGACCACGATGATCGCGCCCTTGGCGAACACGCCCGACTGTGCGCTGACACCCATCGAGACGATGAGCTGCATGCCGAGCATCGAGCCCATCATGAACACGTCGGCGTGGGCGAAGTTGATGAGCTCGATGATGCCGTAGACCATCGTGTAGCCGAGCGCGATCAGTGCAAGCAGCGCGCCATTGGTGATGCCGATCGTCGTCTGGCCGACGAACGTCGCCGGATCCTTCGCGGCGACGATGAACAGCGACAGCAGCACGAAGCACCCGAAGAGCTGCCCGGTCCGGTCGATGACGACCTGCTTCTGTGCCGCGCTCATGTTCACTTGGCCACCGGCGCTTCCACTTCGATCATCCGGTCGAATGCCCAGGCACCGGACTTCACCTTGACGCCGCTCAGCACTGACAGCGTCGTGTCACCCGTCTCGGTGATCGAGAAGGAACCGAGCGCACCCTCGTGGTCCTTGGTGGCGAACAGCTCCTCCAGCACGCAGGGGCGGGTGACACCCTTGCCTGCAGCGCAGCGCTCGATCGCTTCCAGCACGATGCCGGCCGCGTCGTAGGCATATGCGGTGTACGCCTGCGGGGCCTCGTGCTTGGCTGTGAACGCCTTCACGAAGGCCGCGCCCTTGCCGGTCAGCTTCTCCGGGGGAATGCCGCCGAAGGTCGCCATCGACCCCTCGCCCGCGCTGCCCGCCGCCTTCGCGTAGGCATCCTCGAAGATCCCGTCGGGTCCCATGAACAGGATGTCCTTCGATCCGGCGCGCAGGTCCTTGACGATCTGGCCCGCATTGTTCTGCGTGATGCCACCGAAGTAGACGAGCTGTACACCGGACTTGGTGATCTTCGGCATCAGCGCACGGTAGTTCGACGCCATCGGGTCGATGCCCTCGCTGTGCACGACGTCGATGCCGGCCTTCTCGGCGGCGCCCTCGAACTGGTCGGCGATGCCCTTGCCGTAGGTCTCCTTGTCGTGGAGCACGAACGCCTTCTTGACGCCGAGGTCGGCGGCCCACTTCGCTGCGGCCTTGCCCTGCATGTCGTCGGCGAGCGTCACGCGCACGAAGTTGCGCACGCCGTTGGGGTAGTACTTGTCGGGCTCACCGGGATCGCCGCCGTCCTTGGTCAGGCCGACTGCGGTCGCTGCGGGCGAGACCATCGCCAGGCCCGCGGCGTTCGCGGTCTTGATCTGCACCTGGGCGCAGCCGGAGTTCATCGGACCGACGACGGCGACGACCTTCGGGTCCTGCGCCAGCTTGTTCATGTTCTCCGCGCACTTCGCCTCGTCCCACTTGCCGGCCTGCGCGGTGGCATCGTCGAGCGACTTGTACGTGATCTTGACGCCGCCCGCCTTGTTGTTGTTCTCGGCGAGGCGCATCTCGATCGCCTGGACCATGCTCTCGGTCTGGGCACGGGCGCTGCCGGTCAGCGGCAGGTCGCTGGCGACGATGACGTCGGTCAGCGCCTTGCCTTCGGCACCGGTGGCGGAGCCGCCGCAGCCGGCTGCGATGGCGGCGGCGATGATGAGCAGGAGTGTGCTGGCGAGGATCCTCATGCCGACCTATCGAGCTCGATGCCGAGCGTGGATGCGCTCGGAAACGGCCGACCTGTGGGCGGTTGACGCAAGCGCGTGCAACCGTCTGCCAGATGGGGAGGCCAACCCACGGCCCAGAGTGCGCAACATCCCTGCACCTCGGGCCGAAGGTCTGATGGACAGGCGAACCCGGCAGGAGCTTCCTGACATGACATTCCACGACGTGAACGCGTAGATGCAGGTCCTGCTGATTCGCAACGACCGCTCCGGCAGCGCCGGCCAGGTCGACCTCGCCGCCACCCTTGCCGAGCGTGGTTGCACCGTCACTACGGCAAGTATCGAGGACGCCGCCGGCTGGATCGCCGAGCCCCAGCCCCCGAAGCGACTGCGCCGCACGCAGCGTGTGGTCGTCGCCGGCGGCGATGGCTCGGTCGGCGTCGGCGCGGCGCTCGCGCATGCCCTCGACGTGCCGCTCGGCGTCGTGCCCGCAGGGACCGCCAACGACTTCGCCCGCATCCTCGGGCTGCCGGAAGACCATGAGCAGGCGTGCATCCTCGCCGTGACCGGTGACCGGCTGCGCGACATCGACCTGGGCGACGCCAACGGGCAACCCTTCGTCAACGTCGCCTCGCTCGGGCTCGCGCCGGCTGCCGCCGACGCCGCCGACGGCCTCAAGCGTCGTGTCGGCGCCTTCGCCTATCCGCTCGGCGCGCTCGTCGCCGCGATCCGCACGCGTCCGGTCACGATCGCGGCGACGGTCGATGGCGTCGAGGTGCACAACGGGCGCGCCTGGCAGGCGATGGTCGCGAGCACCGGGGCCTTCGGTGGCTGGGCGTCGATCGACACGGCGCGCGACGGCGATGGCCAGCTCGACCTGGTCCTGATCCCAGCCGAGCGCGGCACCCACCGGCTCGTCTTCGACGCGGCCTCGTTGATGCGCGGCGACCTCGCCACGCGCGAGGGCGTGCTCCACGTACGCGGGCGCGAGATCATCCTGCGCAGCCGCCACCGCTCGACCCGCGCGGTCGTCGACGGGGAGCTCGTCGACATCGACGGTCGACTGCTGACCGCGACGGTGCACCAGCGCCCGGTCCGGGTGGTGGTCGGATGACGCATGATTCCCAGCCGGTAGGGAACAACCTGCGCATGGACTTGCACAATCGACCAATCCGGGGCATCGTCGAGGTCATGGGCGAAGAGTCACATCAGGATCGCAGCGTTGGCCTCGGCCAGGCGCTCGGTCGTCTCTCGGAGGCACGCGAGCAGCGTGGCCCGGTGGGCGTGCTCGATCCGTTCGAGGTGGTACCTGCCGAGGACCGTCGCGCTGCGATGGACACGCCGCGAGCGAATCGTCGCTCGGGCCTGTTCCGGTTCTCCGAGCGCGCACGCGACTCGCTCTAGTACCCCCGGCCGGAATCGAACCGGCACTCCCGAAAGAAAGCGATTTTGAGTCGCTCGCGTCTACCAGTTCCGCCACGGGGGCTTGCAGTGCAATCTTACTTGCTGGCGTCCCGGTCGTAGAACGCGTCGAGCTCACGGACGGTCGGCTCGAGGCGCGACTGCTGCCCAGCGAGGTCGACCATCTCCACCTGACGGTCGAGCGTGCGCAGCACCGGTGACAGGTCCCGCCAGATCGACGCGAGCGCGAAGCGCCGCGTGTCGCCCTCGACGGTGGGATCCAGCTCGATCGCCAGCACCAGCGACGGTGCCTTGTGCCGCTGCGGCATGAACCACTGCAGCTGCGTGCAGCGCAGCACGGCCTCGTGCTCGGCCAGCAGCGTCGCCACGGCGCGCTGGGCATCGTCGGGCAGCGGCTCATCGGCCGGGCCGACGATGACGTCCGCGCCCTCGTCAATCAGCTCGGTTCCGTAGCCGCGCGCCGAGTCGATCAGGTCCTGGACCATGCGCGGCGTCAGCAGCAGGGCCTCGTCGCCGCCGGGGTTGATCACGATGTTCGGCGGGCCATCGCTGCCGCTGCCCAGGAGCGGGAACAGGTCACGCACGGCGAGCGCGACGTAGCGCCCACCATCGGGCAGGAACGAGCCCAGCGAGCCCTCGTCGGTGAACATCGGCACGATGTCGCCCTCGACGTCGGGATGGCGCACGAGCACGAAGCTCAGCTCCAGGTCGCCGTCGAGCGTCAGCTCGCCCGACTTGTTCGCGGGATCGTCGCCGTCCTCCGAGAGCAGGCTGCCGAGCTCCTGCTCCTCGGGCACGAGCGCGATGAGCGTGGACTCCAGCAGCGAGGCGAAGAGGCGCTTGGCCAGCTCGGGGTCATTCTCGCCGCGGCGCGGGTCGTTCAGCGCGCGGATGAGTCCTTCGTTCTCGAAGAAGACGTGTGTGGGCAGCGCAAAGCCGGACTCCGACTCCTCGTCGGAATCCTCCGATCGATCGGCGTCGGCCTCCGGCCAATCGCCGGAATCGTCGTCCGGATCTTCATCCTGGTCCATTTCACTCCACACGCGAGACATCCTCGCATGATCGGACGACGCGGGCCCAGATCCGAACTCATCTCACTCTGACGTCGCCGTCACGCGTAGGATGCTCCCATGCGAATCGGAATCCTCACCGGCGGCGGCGACTGCCCCGGTCTCAATGCGGTCATATCCGCCGTCGCCCGGCGTAGCTGGGACCATGGGCACGAGCTGCTCGGATTCACCTACGGGTGGCGCGGGGTGATTGACGATACGACGACCCCGCTGACGCGGGAGGTCGTGTCCGGCATCTCCCGCGAGGGCGGCACGATCCTGCGCTCCTCGGGTGACAATCCCGCACATGGTGGTGATCGACCCGAGCGCGTGATGGCAACCATCCGCAAGCACGACATCGATGCGCTCATCGTGATCGGCGGCGAAGGCACCATGAAGGGCGCGCTCACGATGTGGCGCGACCACGGCCTGCCCGTCGTCGGTGTGCCGAAGACGATCGACAACGACCTGCCGGGCACCGAGCTCACGGTCGGTTTCGACAGCGCCCTGGCGATCGCCACCGAGGCGCTCGACCGCCTCGCCACCACTGCGGAGAGCCACGACCGCGTGATGGTGTGCGAGGTCATGGGTCGCACGGCTGGCTGGCTCGCGATGTACGCCGGCATCGCCGGCGGCGCCGATGTCATCCTGCTGCCCGAGATGGACATGTCCGTCGAGGAGGCAGCTGCCGTCGTCATGAAGCGACACGGACAGGGGCGCGACAGCTCGCTGATCGTCGTCGGCGAGGGCTACGACCTGCGCTCGACGACCGGCCTCTTCGATGGTGTGGATGTCGAACAGCAGCTCGACGCGTACGGATATCCGCGCCTCGGCGGCGTTTCCACGCACGTTGCTGGCGCGATCGAGAAGATCACCGGCTTCGAGACGCGCGTTACCATCTTGGGCCACACCCAGCGCGGCGGGCCGCCTACAGCGCGCGACCGTGCACTGGCGTCGCAGTTCGGCTTCCTCGCGGCCGACCTCGTCCATACTGGTGACTTCGGAAAGCTCGCCGCACACGTTGGGAACAAGGTGACGGCGGTGCCGCTCGAGGACACCGAGGGCGACGCACGCGTCGTACCGGAATCGCAGTTTGAGTTCGTCCGCTCGTTCATGGGCTGACGCAGGGGGACCCACACCACATGCAGAAGCAGTACCGTCATTCCATCGTCGCGGCGTGCGCCGCCATCGTTGCCCTCGCGCTGCCAGCATCCGCGGCAGCCGTGCCGACGATCACCACGGTTGCGCCGGCCAGCGTCGTCGCAGGCGCCAAGGCGACGGTCACCGGCACGGTCACCCCAGCGGGTGCGGCCGACCAGGTACGACTCGAGCAGAACCTTGATGGTGCATGGGTCCAGGCGGGCGCGGTCGCAACGACGACCGCTGCCGGCGCATGGAGCGTCGCCTTCGCTCCGTCACGCTCGGGTGCGATCCGAGCGGTCCAGCTGACCGGCGACCTCACCACCAGCGCCGAGGCGACCGTTGCGGTGCAGCCGCGCGTCATGTCGGCGAAGCTCGCGGCTGGTCGCGTCTATCCCTTCCTCGGCACGCGCGCCACGTGGAAGGTCGCTCCTGCAGCTGCCTACCCGAACGGCACGAAGGTGCGCATCGCCATGTCACTCGGCGGCAAGGCCGCCGGCACCGTCACCGCGCGCATCGCGAACGGCGTCGTCTCGGCGAAGCTGCCGTCCAACGGTGTCGGCCGCTTCCGCGCGCGGCTCGACCTGCCGCAGGTGCCCAACTACGCCGCGACCTCGAACGCACAGGTGACCTTCGTCGTTGCCGGCCAGCGCGTCGCCTCGGGCTCGAGCTCGACGTGGGTGCGTTCGCTGCGCGCGGGCCTCGTCTTCCGGGGTTTCCACGTGCCCGGCGGCAGCCGCTTCGACAGCCGCTACGGTGACTCGGTCATCGCGTTCCACAAGGCCTATGGTCGTGCGCGCACGACGAGCTTCGAGGCATCGGACTGGAAGATCCTGACGCAGAAGCGGATCGCCCCGCGCGACCCGAGCAAGGCGCTGCACATCGAGATCGACAAGTCGCGCCAGATCCTCATGCTGTTCAAGGGCGGCAAGGCGATCAAGATCGTGCACGTGTCGACGGGCTCGACCGGCAACACGCCCGTCGGTCGCCACAAGATCCAGTGGAAGGGCAACTGGGTGCCGTCGCTCTACGGCAGCCTGCTCTGGAAGAGCATGGCCTTCCGCGGCGCCTTCGCCATCCACGGCTACCCGAGCGTGCCGACCCAGGCCGCCAGCCACGGCTGCGTGCGCGTCCCGATGTGGATCGCTGGCGCGCTCTACGCCGCCTCACCCGTGGGCACGCCCGTCATCGTCTACGCCGGCCCCGGCTCCAACCCGACCTCGATCGGTCGCGGCAGCGCGAAGGCCGACAAGCCCGAGCTCACCGGCATCGACGCGAGCGTCTACGCCAGCGAGGCCTGACGGCCGCGGGCGCCGACCGGCGCCACGATCACGACCCGCGCGTGGCGCGCGTCCCGTTTTCAGGGACGTGTCGCACATGAGCATCCAATACGCGACATGAGGTGCGACACCTGCTCCCGGCACGCGTGCCTCGGCGCGCGTGCCTCGGCGCGCGTGCCTCGCGCGTACCTACCCTGCCTCGGCGCGCGTGCCTCGGCACGCGTGCCTACCCTGCCTCGCGCAGGCCGGGCGCCCGGACGTGAGGAACCTGAAGACCGGCGGTTTCAACCGGTGAGTGCAACGAGGACCTGGTT
>JAOPYV010000038.1 GCA_025964435.1 Thermoleophilia bacterium
GCCGAGCGCAAGCTGACGCTCTACGACAAGGGCTTCACGCGCCAGGCGCAGCAGGAGGGCTCGGGCGACTGGGGCGAGTACGTCGCCAAGCGCGAAGGCGACATCCATATCCCGCGCCTGCCCGCCGACGAGCCGCTCAAGCTCGAGGTCGAGCACTTCCTCGAGTGCGTGCGCGAGGGCACGACCCCGCGCTCCGACGGCCGCGACGGCCTGCGCGTCGTGCAGGTCCTCGACGGCATGCAGCGCTCGCTCGAAAACGGTGGCACGCCGATCCAGATCGGCACCGCAGCCGGCGTCTGAGCGTCGATATGTGAGCGATCCGTGAACAATGCCGAACCGGCGTTCAAGCGGCTCGCGTAGCCAGCCGATGGGTCGGGCATGGCAGTTCGCACCTCAGGCCCATCGAATTCCTCGCGCTCCGTGCTCGGCATGGCCGCGATCGGGTTGGTCGGTGTCGGGATCGTGGCGATCGCCACCGTTCCGCGCTTGGGCACGATCCTCTGGATGGTTGCTGCAGCGCTCGCCATCACGGCGATCGTGCGCGACCGCGGCTCCCGCAAGCTGTGGCCTGCATGGACGGCCCTGGCGATCGTCGTCGTCACGGCCATGGCCACGGTACCGAGCGCCGAGTCGCGCCAGCGCATCGAGGAGGAAGCTGGCCCGGCGCGCGTCGCGTTCCAGCGCTCGCTCGTCGCGCTGGAGGAGATGTCCGCGGAGTGCGAGATCGGCGTCGCCGCAGCGTGCACCCCCGAGTCGCTGGCCGACACCGAGGCAGGCCGCACGGCGCGCGCCCGCGTCGGCACCGGCTGCGTCGACCCCGTCACGCTGTGCCTGAGCCAGACCAGCACGCGCGCGCTGCGCGTCGAGATCGTGACCAAGGACATCGACAGCGCAGGGCCGCTGCGCATGACGCTGGTCGTCCAGCCCGGCGGCAGTCGGGGCGAGCCGACCTGCGGCGGCATCCGACCTGACGTGTCGGCTGCGGCGATCCGCAAGGCCTGCGGTCCGGGCATCCGGATCGAATCCGCCGCTTCCTGACGAATCCCGCGCGGTCGTCGTTTAGACGATCGCGCCGCGGCAATCTCCTTCGGACACGATCGTCATCACCCAAAGGAGACAGAACACCATGGCAGAACTCACGTCGCTCGACAGCAAGCTCGGCGAGGTCCTCGGCCTCGCGATGGCCGCACAGGGCGCCACCGACAAGGTTGTCCGCCTCGTCGAGGACGAGCACGTTGCCGCCACGCTTCGCAAGATGCACGACGAGGCTGCGAAGGTCGAAGAGATGAGCACCGAGCTCATCAGCGGCGACGACTACCAGGGCAAGAAGACGGCGATCCTCGACCAGGCCCGTGAGACGAAGGCCGAAGCGACCGAGATGATGAGGACCTACCTCGGCGATGACGCCGACGGGCTCGATGGACTCGAGTTCCTGACGATGGCCGAGGCCGCCGAGTTCGGCCATTGGAGCATCGTCGCCAAGATGAACGAGCAGTTCGGCAGCCGCGACATCCGTGAGCTCACCGACTTCGTGCTGCCGCTCGAGGAGCAGCACTTCAAGGTCACCCTCGAGAACTCCCTCGTGCTCGCCGGGCAGGAAGACCCGAACGCACCAGCCTGATATCCCGGGGCCCCGCCGTCCCCACCGGCAGGTACACCCATGACAGCAGCAAGCGTCGGCGCGCCCACCCCACGGGCGCGCCGACGTGCGTCGAGGGTAGGCTGGCGCCATGCTTGAACGACGCGACGACCTAGCTCCCGGCCTGCTCCTCGGTACCAACGTCGAGATCGGCGATGGCGCCGAGCTCGGCTTCAATGCCGTGATCCACGACGACGTGCAGATCGGCGCGGACGTCGTGCTCGGCGCTGGGGTCGTGCTGCACGCCGGCACGCGCATCGGCGCGGGCACCGTGATCGGCGACCACGCGGTCGTCGGCAAGCAGGTGCGCCTCGCCGCGGCGTCCACCGCATCACGCGAGCCGCTGCCGCCACTGACGATCGGCACGCGCGTCACGATCGGTGCACATGCCGTGATCAACGCGGGAACGACGATCGGCAACGACACGCTGATCGGCGACCAGGCGATGCTGCGCGAGCGCGTCACCGTCGGCGTGAGCTGCGTACTCGGCCGCTCCGCGCTCGTCGAGAATGACACGACGCTCGGCGACCGCGTGAAGGTCCAGGCCAACGCCTACCTGACTGCGTACATGACGCTCGAGGACGACGTCTTCATCGCGCCGTGTGTGATGACCACGAATGACAATTACATGGGGCGCACCGAGAAGCGCTTCGCCGAGCGCGGTGGTGCGACGATTCGCCGCGCAGCGCGCATCGGCGGCGGCAGCATCCTGCTCCCGAACATCGAGATCGGCGAAGAGGGATTCGTCGGTGCCGGTGCGATCGTCACCAAGAACGTGCCGCCGCGCACGCTCGTCGTCGGCTCACCCGCGCGCGTGCTGCGCGAGGTTGCCGCGGAAGAGCTGCTCTAGCACGCGTTTCTGAGCGGACCTTCGCCGAGCTGGCCGGGGCTGCCTGTCGACGCCGGCCTACCCCGGCCTCCTTCCCGCACGCCTTGATACTCGTTCGATGACGATAGATATCGTCCGCTCCATGACTACTTCGATCGCTGCGCCGCGGCTGCCCATCCCCGGGGGGAACCCCGACGCTCCCATGTTGGAAAACCTGACCCAACGCAGCCTGGTGCGGGCAACCTTCGGCGGCTCACAGGACACGACGTGGTTCGAGTCACGCCTGTTCCGGGGGCAGATCCGGTTCACCTGCACGCGCGACGTATCCGGCTCCGTCGATGCGATGGCTCGCCCGCATGTCCGGAATGACCAGGACACGGACCTGGCAGAGCGCGACTACGGATTCGACAACTTCCTCAGCGTCCAGGGCGGCACCTTTGACGATGCCGTGCAGGCAGCAGCCCGACTGACCAGACAGTCCCGCGGGGGCAGTCAGGCCGCCGCCGTGATCCAGGCGACGAGCGGCGCGTTCTACGTCACGCCCCTCGGCCCGGTGCCGACCTCCCTCGGGGCCAACGGCACGATCCCGCAGGGCATCGACCATGATGCCTTCTTCGGGAGGAACGGCACGAGCGATACCAAGCTCGAGCCACGCTCGATGGAGGGTGCCAGCGAGTGGCAGGTCACCGGGAGCGATCGCCCCGGAGCCACCCCGCGCGACCTGCCCCCGAGCTCCTGGGGCGGCACGCTCAAGGGCGTCCGCATGCATTCAGTGGAGGCACTCGATCCTGCCATCAAGGCCTACGTCGACGCGAACGGGCTGCTGGACCTCCGCGACAGCGGCACCGCCAAGACCCGCCACGGCTAGCGCCACCGCGCCCCGCCTGCTCCCCAGATAGGACCACCATGACTTCCATCACAGCCGCGCCCTCCCCAGTCCTCAGCCGCCTCGCTGACACGGACCTCGTGCACTTCGACTACACCGGCACCCAGCACTACCGGTGGGTGGAGGACCGCTCCACCGAGACCCGTCAGTGGCAGGCGACGCGCCCCATGCACCTGACCACCTCCGTGCGGGGCACCGCGCTGTTCACGCCGGAAATGGTGACTGAGAAGGGCACGGAGCTCCATCCCCGCAAGTGGACGGCACCCGCTGCCGAGTTCCTGCCGCTGCAGGCTGCATCCTTCGACGACGCCGTGCTCGCGGCCTCCAACGTCAGCCTCGGCTCGTTCGGCAACGCGCAGCCGGTTGCCATCGTGCAGGGCATCGAAGGTGCCTACTACGCCGCACCGCTCGGGATCTGGCGGCCGAACGGCGTGCCGCAGTACATCGATGCTGCGCCGATCAGTGGCAAGTGGCACATGCCGTCGGTCATCAGCGGGAAGTTCGACTACGACCTCACTGCTCCCGTGGAGGGGCAGTCGTGGAAGCGCGTCAAGGGCAACGGTACCGAGGGCATCTGGTCGACCGGTCAGCTCACCGGTGTGCGCGCGGCAGACCCCGCAGTCCTGGCCGTGGTTGACGGCACGGGGTGGCGCGACCTGCGCGCACCCTCGGCCTGAGCGCCAGCTGAGTCCCTCGTTTTTTGAACGAGCAGCCGGGTAGTTGGGTCAGAACCCAACGACCTCGGGAGCTCCTGATGAAGGCAGTGACGTACCACGGAAAGCGCGACGTTCGAGTCGAGGAAGTGCCGGATCCGCGGA
>JAOPYV010000108.1 GCA_025964435.1 Thermoleophilia bacterium
GGCGTCAAAGGATCGTCTTCGGCCAAGGTAACGGTGCTTGGCGCCAGCGGCGACGCGTCGCTCATGGATGTCGGCCACAACGCCATCGATGAGCTGGCCGTTCTGATCCAGCGCATCCGTGCGTGGGACTCGCCGACACGAGTTCCCAGCGAGCTGCACCCGATGCTCGATGCGCTCGCACCCGACATCTCCGATCGAGTCGAACAGGTCGAGGCGGCCCGTGCGATCAGCCCTGCCCTGGACCAGATCATCGGAGCGCTCACACGAACCGTGTTCCACCCGGTCATCCTCGACGCACCCGGACCCGACAACATCGTCCCGCGTCGAGCGACGGCGCTCATCTCGGCGATCGTGGTTCCGGGAACGACCCGCGAGGAGCTCGAGGCGGAGGTTCGGCAGGCGCTCGGCGACGGCAACTACGAGCTCGTGGTCGAGGAGCCAAATGGCGGTCTCATCTCGACCCCCGATAGCCCGCTCCGCGATGCAATCGCAGCGTACCTCGCCGAAGCCGACCCCGAAGCAACGCTCGTGCCGGGCCTCGCCTACGGTCTTTCCGACTGCCAGGTGATGCGCGAGAGCTACGGGTCGGTCGCCTACGGCTTCCTGCCGTTCCGGTACGCGGATCCGATGCTCAACCTCACTACCAAGCACGCCGCCGACGAGCGGATCGCGATCGACGACCTGGATTTCCAGACCCGCGGCGCCTACTTCGTCGCACGGTACATGGGATCCCTGGGGCAATGACTGTCAGCGAACGTCGCTGAAGATCGCGGCGGCGACGACAGCCTCGAACGGTGGAGGCAAACGCGGCAGCACGTCGCTGTCACCCTCGTCATCGCGCACGTGCCGTATGCGTCCCCATCGAATGCATTCGCGATACAACTGCTCAGCCATTGCGCCGATCAGCTGCTCCGACGGAAGATGACCACCTGCATCGACCGCGAAGACCGCAGCAGGACCGCCATCCTCGTGTGGTTCCCCCAGAAAACGCATCAGGCTCACCTTGATCCGAGTCGGCAAGTGCACCTGATGCTGAACGCCCTCTCCGTCGTCCCATGAGTAGGCCGACTCGGGGGGCACAGTAACCTGCACGTGCAGGCCACGGGCTCCCTGTTCGGACGCTCTCGCGAGTTCGTGCAGGAGCGTCGCGGTGAACTCGTCGGGTTCGATCGGATCGTTCATGCAGGGGTATCCTCCGTATGTGTGATTCGCTGGTTGTTCGGGCGCCGCGCGAGCGTCGCTCCGACGGTTGCCAGCGTGGCGCCGAATGCCAGGAAGCCGAGATCCCACGCCAGCCATTGCGCTTCGGGCACCGTCTCGTTGACGTGATGAATCCCGAGGATGTGGTGGTTGACGGTCCCTTCCACGAGGTTGAACGAGCCCCACCCAAGCAGGAGGAGCCCGACGAACGCGCGCGTCGAGCACGCCGCCGTGCTGCCGCGCAGCGCGTGCCACGTCAAGAACAGCCCGCCCAGCGCAGCCGTCCACGTCGCCGAATGAAAGATGCCGTCCCACAGCGTGTTTACCTCCAGCCCCGCGACGGTCGTGACCGGATAGCTGCTGTGATCGGAAAGCATGTGGTGCCACTGCAGGATCTGATGCAGCACGATTCCGTCGATGAATCCGCCGAAGCCGATCCCGAGCAGAACGCCCCCAACGTAGAGCTTCGTTCGTACAGTCATTCACCCGTGCTCCCCGGTCCTGATTCGAGCAAACGAGACATGCCGTGCTTCTGGTGGATAGGGGGCCGGCCAGCGCGTGGCAGTAGCCGGCCCCCGGTCGACGCTGGTCATCGTCGACACTGCAATGCGTGTCGCTCCCCGGATGACCGCAACCGGTGGGAAGGTCGCCGACGTCGAGGCGAGGCTATCCGACTGCTTTCCCCGGCCGGTGTGGTGCGATACGGGATTGCGGCGCATTGAGCAGGAACCCGCAAAATTCGTGCGGGAATTGGTCGCCTCTCACCGGCGATCTAGTTGAACGCGATGTACGTTTCTCGCCGTTTCATTCGGGGATCTCTCGGAGCATGAAGTCGGACCTCAAGCGACGACATCGAGACCGCGAGCAGCTGCTGGGCGGCCGGATGCACGAAGGCAATCGCCCGTCTCGGACGGCGTTCGCTCCCGCGCGCGTTGCTTCGCGAAGGCGAGCCATCGTAGCGACCGCACCAACCATGAGCGCAAGGAGATCGTAATGACCAGCGTTGCCGAGCATGGCTCAACTCGCACGGGCTTCGACACGACTGACAGATTCAGTCTCGCGCCGAGGAGGAGTTCATGCTGGTCAACCCGGAGTCGGGCGACCTCGTTCCCCGCGCAGAAGCTGTGCTCAAGGCGTGCGGCGACGAGCACCCGGGTTCCGTCGATCACGAGGTCGTGGCCAGCGTTGTAGAGAGCTCGACGCCGGTGTGCAGCACAGCCCACGAACTTGAAGCGTCACTAGCCATGCACAGAATGCGTCTCGCCGAAGCAGCAATCAAAGTCGAATGCCTTCTCGCATCAGCAGGAACGCACCCATTCGCCTCGGGTGACCAACCAGTCACGGATGGCGATCGCTATAGACAGCTCGCTCTGGACTACCCCTGGGTGCTACAGGAAGCCGCCACGTATGGACTCCACGTGCATGTCGGCGTTCCCGGCACCGACCGCGCGATACAAGTCTGTAACGCGCTTCACCGCTACCTGCCTCACATGTTGGCGCTGTCAGTCAACTCGCCACTGTGGCGCGGTCGGCCAACGGGACTCAAATCCACCCGCGCCCTGTTGGCCGGCCTCTATCCCCGGACTGGAATCCCTCCAGTGTTCGGCAGTTTCGAGGAGTACGAACGTCTCATCGACTTGCTCAAGCTTGGCAACACCGTTCGCGACTTCACGCACACTTGGTGGTTCATTCGGCCTCATCCGCGATACGGCACGATCGAACTCCGCATCTGCGACGCACAGACCGACGTACGTCGTTCCGCCGCACTCGCTGCAATGACCCAAGGCCTGGTCGCCTGGACCTCCGACCAGCTCGACGCAGGCGAAGACCTGCGAGATCCGCGCCCGATCTGCGAAGAGAATCTCTGGTCCGCAGCCAAAGACGGATGCGACGCCGTGTTCGTGGACTCCACGGCTGGAAATGCGATGCGCGCGAGCGCAGCCATCAACGAATTGCTCGAGACCCTCACGCCGTACCTGATCGAGTTCAAGTCGATTCGATACCTTCCAATGCTGCGCACCATGATCACTAGTAGCGGCGCCGCGCAGCAACTCGAGGTCCATCGCGATCGCTCGACACGCGATGTCGTGCATCGCCTGGCGGAAGCGACGGCGCCGCAATAGTTGGCGACCGCGTTTGACGCCGGTTGAGCCGGGGATTTCGGGGGCGACTTCCACCGATCAATCGTCTCGACCACGGAGGACCCCATGGCGGATCCCGCCCCAGCCGGAAGCGACGTATCGGCCGGCACGTATCGATGCACACAGTGCGGTTACGAACTCAACGTGCAGTCAACGAGTCACTTGCCACCTTGTCCCGAATGCGAGAACGGAAAGTGGGACGTCTTGAGCGGTGGCGACAGCGTGAACGACCCCTATCCAGACGCCACTTGAACCGGCGAAAGCGGGTCGTCGGGGTATCGGACGACCGCGCAGATACTGTTGTACACACACGCAAATGGAGGATCACGTGGGCGCGCATGTGATGTGGATACTGATCGCCTTCTTCGCCCTAGTTGGGGCGGTGATGCTGCTGTTCGTTCCAGGGCTGGCGATCGTCGCAGTGCTGGCGCTGGTCGTAGCAGCTGGGCTCGTTGTGGCTGTGGTCCTGGGCCGGAGCGTCGGGGCGCACACGGATCCGGACGTGATCGAGCGGCGAGACGAGTTCGAGCAACGACACGATGATCAGCGGCGGGCACAGTGACGGTGCGGGCACCTGGACCTTCCACCGACGGCCAGCCGCCCGCGACTTTGGGTCTCGAGGCCTCGAGTCATCTCTGTTCTGTGTCCGGACATGTCCGGACAGGGCCGCCACCTTCGTTGACGCGAACTGGCGGTAAAGCGTCCGAACGAAGCCCATCCTGATTTGGCAACTGGTTGGTGACGTTTCCGTCAGTGAAGTGGTCACTGAATTGCCACACTTGCCCCGCTGAGGTTGCCCCGACCGAAGCAGCGAAAACAAAAATACCCGCAAAAGCGGGCATTTTCTTCAAGCCGATGAGCGGACTCGAACCGCTGACCCCTTCATTACGAGAGCCTTGCCATGTCCGGACCTGTCCGGACATATACGTACATTAGCAGGTGTTTTGTCCGAGTTGTCCGGACATGTCCGGACACGCAATCTCGTGGGAGTTGCCCCGCTTGCCCCGCTAACGGGGCAACTGCGGGGCAAGAATGCAAAAGGGGTCACTGCTCCGCGCGTAGTGCCTGGCCTACGTGGGGTCCCGGTTCGGCACCGCCGGAATGGACCAGATCACTGGGAGGAATTCAGGGCTTGCCTGCTTGCATGGAGTCGACGGCAAGCGTGTCGCCTGAGAGTGGGATCCGTATCCAGACTTCGGCGGTGGATGTCGAGCCGGCTGCGCCAGCCGAGCCGCCGTGGGCCTTGGCGATTGCTTGCACGATCGACAGCCCAAGGCCCGCGCCGGTCGACGTTCGTGACTCTTCGAAGCGGGTGAATCGATCGAACGCTACGTTCGTGAACTCGGGGTCGAATCCCGTCCCTTGGTCCGCGACTCGTATCACGAGGTCTCTGGCAAGTGCGTGTTCCACGTCTTCGCCGGCGCGAGTGGTTGCTTCGACACGTGCCGTTACGGTGATCGTTCCGGCGCCGTGTCGAAACGCGTTGTCGATGAGGTTGTTGAGTGCTTGTGAGATGCGGATCGGGTCGACATTCACCAGCATGTCCGGTCCGTCGACTGTGAGCCCGCGTTGCTCGCGTTCGGCGCGACGGGTGTACCTGACTGTCGTGTCGGTGAGGAGTTGCTTGAGGTTCACGTCGGAGCGTGCGAGCGCCAGTTCGTCCTGGTCGGCTTGCGCGAGCAGTAGCAGTGATTCGGAGAGCTGCACCAGTCGATCGACCTCGGCTTCGCTCGAGCGGATCGTTTCAAGGAGCGCGTTGAGCCGGTCGTCCATGGATTGGTCTTGGAGTGGTCGTTCCGCTTCCGTGAGCGCGACTTCCAGCTCCATCTTGAGGAGTGCGAGAGGCGTCCGAAGTTCGTGACTTGCGTCAGCGGTCAGGCGTCGTTCGCGTTGGAGGCCCTCGTCCAGGCGGGCGAGCATCGCGTTGAGGGTCTCGGCCAGCCGTGCCAGCTCGTCGCCAGATGGGGGCACGACGAGCCGGCGCCGCGAATCACTCGACGTGACGGTCGCAGCTTCGCGACGCATCTGCTCGACTGGGCGGAGTGCGAGCGCGACGGCGAGAAAGCTGATCAGCGAGATCAGGAGCGTTGCGACGACGCCGCCGACGAGCAGCCCCGTGCGTAGCGCGAGCAATGCTCGCTGGTCAGCCTCGCGGGATGCGCCGACGATGATTACGGCAGGCGCGCCGTCCGCGAGTTGAGTGCGCCGGATCTGCAGGCGCGCTGGGGGATCATCGCGTTCGAGGGTGCGTTGGATCGTTGACGGTTTGCTGCGTGCACGGTGAACGGTCGCCTCGTCAACGAGCAGGGCGCCCTCCCGTTCGCCGCTGTCGGCAAGGACGCGGCCGGAGGGATCGACGATCTGCACGAACGAGTCCCGGTCGGCAAATCGCAGTTCTCGCAGCGCATCGACGTCCTCGACCTGTCGTACCGCCGTGGTCGTGTCTGCCATGCGTGCGCTCAGGTTCTCGTTGAGTGCCCGATCCAGCGAGCGCGCCGTGTGCTGGTATACGAAGGCGCCGAGGGCCGCGAACGTGAGCAGGAGCGCAATTGTGACGGCGAGCGTCGTACGAACTCGGATGCTGCGCCAATGGATGCGACGGATTCGGCTCATGATTGGCCACCGTCAGCTCTGAGGCGATATCCAGCGCCGCGGACGGTCTCGATCGACGTCACGGCGAACGGCCTGTCGATCTTGGCGCGCAGGTGGCGCACGTACACGTCGACTACGTTGGAGCGCACTTCATATCCAAAGTCCCATGCGTGATCGAGCAGCGAATCGCGCGACACCACTAGGCCGGCATTGCGCATCAGCAATTCCAGGACTCGGAATTCCGTTGGGGACAGTCCGATCTCAACCTCGCCGCGGCGCACCGTTTGTCCGTCGAGATCGAGTTGTAGGTCGCCGGCGCGCAACGTGGCAGCGCCGAGTGGCGCGCCGGGTCGTCGCACGAGAACACGCAGTCGAGCTCGAAGTTCGGCGAGTGCGAACGGCTTGACGAGATAGTCGTCGGCGCCGGCCTCGAGGCCTTGGACCCGATCCTCGACAGCGTCCCGAGCCGTCAGCATGATCACCGGCGTCCAGATGCCCTTTTCACGCATGCGCCGACAGACCGAAAACCCATCCGCGCCGGGCAGCATCACATCGAGGATCACGACGTCATAAGCCGATGCCATCAAACCATCAAGCGCCCGCGCTCCTGTGCCCACGACCTCGACCTCGAAGCCGTCGGCAGACAGGCCCCGCCTCAGCAGAGAGCCCATCTTGACGTCATCCTCAACGATCATCACCCGCATGCCTCGATTGTGACAGCTGAACATGAACGCCAGATGAAAGCGGTGCCGGTTGGCGCTCGAATCGTGAAGCTCGTTCATCCAACTTTCACGTGAAGGATCCACAATGTCAGTGGAAGCCGAATTCGATCGGCCACGACACGGGAGGATGAGCACGATGAAGCCATCAAGACGAAAGGTTGTTGCGGGCGTCGCGTGCCTGGCGCTCGCGTCGCTCGGCGGTGGGGGCTACGCGCTGGCTGGCGGATTGACCGAGGACCAGAAGGAGAGCCCGGACAAGGCCATTTCCGGCTCGGCTCTGGACAAGGCGTCCGAGGCGGCACTTGCCGCGACCGGCGGTGGCGAAGTCACCGGCACCGAGGTCGGCGACGAGGAGAGCTACTACGAAGTCGAGGTCACCAAGAACGGCACGTCTACCGACGTGCAGCT
>JAOPYV010000159.1 GCA_025964435.1 Thermoleophilia bacterium
ATCTCGGAATCGACACTCCCGTCGCCGGAGGAGCCACCGCGTGAAGCGACTGAGCGAGTACCTCTTCGTCAAGCAGCGCCACAACTGGGTGCTGCTGCTGCGCTTCGGTGTGGTCGGCGCGTCGGGCGTGCTCGTCAACCTCGCGGTGCTGACGCTGGTCGGCCTGGTCGGCCCGGACTACGACAACGCATGGATCGACCTGCCGGCGACCGACTTCAACATCCGCTACTACCACCTGTACGCCACGATCGCCTTCATCGTCGCGAACGTCTGGAACTTCCAGCTCAACCGCGGCTGGACGTTCGCGAGCGGCAAGCACGCCGGCTGGTGGGACGAGTACGTGCCGTTCTTCCTGGTCGGGCTCGGCGCGCTGGCGATGAACCTGCTCATCCTCACCGTGTTCATGCACCCCGAGTCGCTCGTCTCGTTCCCGCAGTCGTGGTTCGATGATTCCCACTTCTACAGCTCGCGACTGACATGGGCGCAGTTCGTGGCGATCGCGATCGTCACGCCGCTCTCGTTCGTGATGAACAAGCTCTGGACGTTCAGCTCCGTGCGTTCGCAGGTCGGCGGTCGCGGCGCGTGAAGCGACGGGCTCCCGGGGGCTGTGGCAGCAGCAGCTGGCTCGCGGGGGCGGCGAGCGTCGTGGTGTTGTTGCTGCTGCCCGGCGCGGCGAGCGCGGCGGTGGATGTCGAGATCACGGCGACGACGCCGGACCAGTTCTCGATCGTCGATGCGCCCGAGGATGATCCCGGTGGCGCGCTGATCGGCGCGAAGTCGACGACGACGCAGGTCGAAGACCGGGCGCGT
Source organism: Thermoleophilia bacterium (assembly GCA_025964435.1). Taxonomy (GTDB): domain Bacteria; phylum Actinomycetota; class Thermoleophilia; order Gaiellales; family SKUG01; genus JAGQUL01. The sequence goes on from JAOPYV010000159.1 coordinate 811, forward strand.
CAGGACAGCGGCATCCGCGCGGCGCTGGCGCGGCGCTCAGGCGCCCAGCTGGAGCTGACCTTCGTCCGTGAGCGCGCGGCGTGGGTGGCGGAGGTGCGCCAGCGCGCGAGCGCGGAGGTGCTCGCCTCGGTCGAGCTGGCCGACGGCAGCCTCGACGTGCTCGAGAGCTTTCAGCTGCCGCTCGGCGACTATCCGCCGCGGCTGACCGAGCGCGAGGCGATCGATGCGGCGGTCGAGGATCGCGTGACGCGGCGTGTGGCCAAGCAGTTCGGCGGCGTCGGCAAGCTGCGGGCGAGCGGGCGGCTGGATGAGTGCTGCTGGGAGGTCGACCTGTTCGACCCGAAGGCCACGGGGGAGGAACGCGACACGCCGGTGATGCGGGTCGGCGTGCGCGACGATTCGAGCTCGGTGGTGGGTGTCTGGACCGGTCACCAGATCGCGTGGAAGATGGCGCGCGGCGAGCGTCGGGCGTTCGGCGGCGACGTCAACGACCCGTGGATCTGGCTGCCGATGTTCGTGATCTTCGCGATGGTCGCGATCGACTGGACGCGGTTGCGCAGCTGGTGGACGACCGACGTCGCGGCGCTGCTGGCGCTCGGCCTCTCGCACGAGATGTTCCTGCGCGGCCAGCTCGACTGGAGCGTGCCGATGGCGCTGCCGCCGCTGCTCTGGCTGCTCGGCAGGATGCTCGTCGTCTTCACGAGGGGGCTACCGGTGCAGCAGCCGGCGAAGGTGCCGCGCACGCGGGTGGGACGGCTCGTGCTGCGCCGCGTCCCGACGATCGCGCTCGTCGTGCTCTGTGTCGTACTGGCGGGGCTGCGGATCGGCGTGACGCTGGACGGCGGCAACGTGATCGACGTCGGCTACGCGGGGCTCGCCGGCGCACGGCTCGAGCTCAAGGGCGAGGCGCCCTGGGGCAACATGCCGGCCGACAACCCGCACGGCGACACCTACGGCCCGGTCAACTACGCCGCCTACGTGCCGGCGGCGCTGCTGCTCGATGAGCCCGACGACGATTGGGGCGGCGACCTGCCGGCCGCGCAGGCGACGGCGATCGCCGCCGACCTGCTCTGCGCGCTGCTGCTCGCCGCGATCGGCTGGCGCTGGATCTCGCGCCGTGGCGGCGTGCTGCTCGCCGCCGGCTGGCTGGCCTGCCCGTGGACCTTCTGGGCGCTCGCCTCGGGCGTGAACGACGCGCTCGTCGCGGTGCCCCTGCTCGCGGCGTTCGCGCTGCTGCGGCGCCCGACGCTGCGCGGCGCGCTCGTCGGTGCGGCCGTGCTGATCAAGATCGCGCCGCTCGCCGCGCTCGCCCCGCTGTTGCACGTCGGCACCGCGCGCCGCGTCAGTCAGGCGCTGCGCACCGGTCTCGCGGCGGTCGTCGTGATCCTCGCCGGCATCGCGTGGGCGATCTGGCGCATCAACGACGGCTCACCGACCGGCATCGTCGATTCGGCGCAGCTGCTCTGGCAGCGCACGGTCGGCTTCCAGGCCGAGCGCGGCAGCCCCTTCTCGCCCTGGGGGCTCTACGAGCTGCCGACGCTGCAGGGCATCGCCCAGGGCCTCGTCGCGCTCGGCGTGCTCGTCGCCTGCCTGCGCCCGCGCGTGCGCTCGGCCTGGCAGGTCGCGGCCGGCATCGCCGCGCTGTTGATCGCCGTCCAGCTCGTCGTCACCCACTGGTTCTACCTCTACATCCCGTGGTTCCTCGGCTTCACCCTGCTCGTCCTCGTCGCCGCCCGCGAGCGCCCGGTGCCCAGCCAAGCAGCGAGCGAGCCGGCGCTGGTACCGTAGGCATATGCGAATCATTCGATCACTTGTCGCGCTTGTTGTCGCCCTGCTTGCTCTCACCATCGTCTCGAGTGCTGGAGCAGCTGTGCGCACGAAGGTGTTCGTGTCGGAGGAGGGCAGCTGGTCCTCCTCCGACTGCGCGATGGTGGATCAGGCAGCGGTGGCCGCCGCCGACAGTGTCGACTGCACGGCACGCCGATCCATTGCCATCCCCGAGCGCCTGCGTGGGTCAGCCATCAGCGTTCGAGCTGCCGTGCATGGCGCCACGTTCTCCGGGTCGAGGGCATGGTCCATGTCGATTCTTGGCAAGGGCGCGGCCGCGCTCACCTCAACGGGACCCGACACGTATCAGTACGGATTGCCCATAAGCGGCCTCGAGCTTCTGGAAGTCTGGCCCGTCGATGGGCCGGCGCTCCTGCAGCTGAACGCGCCGGCCGCTGCCGGCACCTCGCACCTCGCGACCCACCGCTGGCTCACCGGCGTCGAGGTAATGTTCGACGACACGTCCGCACCGCTCGTGTTCGCCGTCACGGGCATCCCCTCGCCGTTCGTGGCCCCGAGCAAAGGCCTGCCGCGCATCGATCGGCTTGGCATTGACGTTCGTGACGAGGACACCAACCCCAACGATCAGCGGACGGTACGCCTGCTGGTGGACGGCGTCGACCATGGCGCGCACGTGCTCGTCGAACAGCCCGGCGACGGTGTCCTGCGATACGTGTTCACGTCGATCACGTTGCCAGCCGGCAAGGCATTTGTGAACCTATCCATCGAAACGACGGACGCGTCTGGGAACCGCCACACGGTGCTCCAGCCCGTGCAGGTGAAGTACCGCCCGCGCATCTCAGCGAGGAAGCCCGCCGTGGTCGACACCATGCGCAAGGGCAGCGTCGCCTCCTGTTCGACGGGCACGTGGAAGATCGGTTTCGGGAAGCTCACGCTCCAGTGGTACAGGAACGGTCGTCCCATCAAGCGAGCGACGAAGGCGAAGCTCAGTCTCGGCATGATGCGTATCGGCGATCGCATCCACTGCAAGGTCACCGCGACGAACTCCTGGGGTTCGTCCTCGCTCGACGCATACAGCCGCAAGGTCGTGCCGGTACCTCGACGTCGTCGCTGAACCGCCTCGCGCGCCCGGTATGCTCCCGCCCCATGAGCATCACCCTTGGAGCATCCATCCTCGCCGCCGACTGGTCCCGCATGGGCGCCGAGCTCGAGGAGCTCGAATCGGCGGGCATCGACTACATCCACTGGGATGTGATGGACAACCGCTACGTGCCCAACCTCACCTTCGGCTGGGACATGATCGCCGCGTGCCGCAAGCACACGACGGTGCCGTTCGAGGTGCACCTGATGGCGCACGAGACCGAGCGCGACCTCGCCAAGTACGTCGCCGCCGGCTGTGAGCGCGTGCTCGTCCAGCCCGAGGCCCACGTCCACGTGCACAACGCGCTGCGCGTGATCCGCGAGGAGGGCGCCGAGGCCGGCATCGCGCTCAACCCGGGCACGCCGCTCTCGATGGTCGAGGACCTGCTCCCCGACATCACCACGCTGCTCGTGATGACCGTCAATCCCGGCTTCGGTGGCCAGGCCTTCATCGAGACGATGCTGCCGAAGATCGAAGCCGCCCGCGCACTCGTCGCCGAGCGTGCCCCGCACGTCACGGTCGAGGTCGACGGCGGGCTCAAGCCCGGCAACGTCGCCGCCGCCGTCAGCGCCGGTGCACGCGCCGTCGTCTGCGGCTCGGGCCTGTTCGGCCCCGAGGGCAAGGCCGCGGCGATCGCCGCGATGAAGTCCGGCATCGCGTCCGGCATCGTCACTGCCTGAACGACCTGAGCCAGAAGAAACAGCGAGGCGATTGCCGCGGGACCAAAAGGGGGGAGGTCCGGCGGCAATCGCCTCGTCGTGCGCAAGGAGCTGGCGTTCGACCACCTGCTACCTGCTATGTCCGGAGGGCCGAAGCCGGTCCGGAGGTTCGCGCCTGGTGCGTGTCAGAGGGGGGATACGCGTGGCGCGAAATCGTGTTCGCTGCCTGTCATGCGCCGTGCGTCCCGTTGTCCCTGACTTGCTTGGCTGCCGCAGTGGAGTGGTGTGCTCCATGCGGTGAACTCATCTGTATCTCGCACTTCGGACCCGTTCGCGTTGCACGAACATGCGGCCATCGGCTGGCCGTAGCCTGAACCGAGTTGGCGCCCCGCGATAACCTGCACGTGAAGGAGGAACGCCGTGATCCGCATTCTCGTTGCCATCGCCATCGTGGCGGTCCTGATCTACGTCGCACGACGGGTCTGGGTCGCCGTGCTCCAGCTGCGCGTCGGAGCCATTCCCGAGGACGTCGACGTGCCCGAAGTGGACATGGAAGCCGACCGCGGCTGGCAGGTAACTCGCCGCGTCCGTGGCGGCGTCGCGACGATCAATGTCGAGCACCCGGTCGACGGCGTGGCGCGCACCTGGACGGTGCCACTGCGCGATCCCGGAGCGAACCGTTCGCTCGAGGAAGCAATGCGGCGCGCAGGCCTGCTGGTTCGCGACCTTTCCAGCACCTGACACGGTTTCTGATCGCCCCTGATGGGCAAGTCCTTCAGGCCCCCTGCTCCGCTCCCGAAAGGCCAGTCCCGGTGACCGACGTCGACCTCTTCGCGCTGCTCGACGACGGAGTCGACGCGTTCAACGCGTGGCGCGCGGAGCACCCCGAGGCGGACATCGACCTCGGCGGGATGGACCTCTCCGGCCGCGTCCTGCAGGGTGTCAACCTCGCCGGCGCCAAGCTGACGCGCACCGACCTGAGCAATGCCGAGCTGGCCGGCGCGAACTTCGACGATGCCTCCGCCGAGAACGCGCTCTTCACCGGCTCACGGATGCAGGCAGCGAGCTTCCAGCGCGCCCATCTCGTCGGCGCGATCCTGCGCGGTGCGAACCTCGCCGGCGCGACCTTCGTCGGCGCCGCGCTGCACATGGCCGACCTCTCGACGGCCTACCTCGTCGGCGCGAACCTTGCCGGCGCCGTGCTCTCGGGCGCGAGCCTCAACCTCGCCAACGTCGCGCACGCACAGCTCGACCAGGCGCACCTCAACCACGCGACGCTCGCGCACGCCAACCTGTGGGGCGCGAGCATGCAGTACGCGCAGCTGCAGGGCGCAGACCTGACCCACAGCAACATGCAGGGTGCCTCGCTGGTCGGCTCGAACATGTCGGGCGGCGACCTGCGCGAGGCCGACATGGACGGCGCGATGATGGGTCAGGCGAACCTGCGCGGAGCCGACGTGCGCGGCGCATCCTTCGTCGACGCCTCACTCGAGAAGGCGGACTTCATCCAGGCGCGCACCGAGGGCGCCGACTTCCGCGATGCAGGCATCGAGGGCACGGCCTTCGAGGCGCCGGGCATCGAAGACGTGGAGTGGTAGCGCAGGCCGCCTAGTTGGTGCGGGTCTGGATCGCCCCGACCGCCGCGCCCGCGATCGCACCGGCACCCAGCGCGGCCATGGCGTAGAACGGCGCAGGAGAAATACGCGCGACGTTGTGCGGGAGGTGGGCGGCACGTGCAGCGACCATGCCGATGCCCACCAGGGCGACCCCGGTCGCGGCCAGCCCGATGGTGGACATGGTTTGACGCTCTGCCGATTCGTGCGATGGAACCGGCTTGTCCAGGAAGCGCTGTGCCGCCGCTGGGAGCGCAGCCCGCTGAGCAGGTGTCAGCGGTTCCGACGTGAGGGCTGTCTGCTGGTCGCGCTCCTTGAGCGCGTTCTGCGACGCCCCATGGTGCACGGCGTAGGCGGTTCCCCCGCCCACACCGAGCGCTCCGATGACTGTCGCGATCCTGAATGGCGTGATATTG